>NZ_JBEXXX010000010.1:0-208455 GCF_040630635.1 Streptomyces sp. NPDC005761
CGGACGCGCTCGGCGATGTCCAGGACGACCGGGACGGTGCGCAGGGCCTTGGCGAGGCCGCCGGCCCCGGTGGTCTCCTGGCCGACGCAGCCGCATTCCAGCGGCCATGTCTCGTCCTGATTGCGGGCGGCCTGGCCGCCCACCCGCAGCTGGAGCAGGACCGCGTCGGCGCCGGCGACGCCCGCGTCGATGTCCGAGGTGGTGACGATCCGCCCCGGGTGGCCCTGCTTGGCGAAGATCCGCCGGGCGAGGCCGCCGACGAGTTCGAGCCGGTCGGCCGCCGGGTCGACGAGCACGAGCTCCTCGATTGGCAGGGTGTCCCGCAGCCGTGCGAAACCGTCGATCAGTTCAGGTGTGTAGGTGGACCCGCCACCCACTACTGCGAGCTTCATCAATCAGCCCTTTACTCCGGTCAGTGTGACGCCCTCGACGAAGGCCTTCTGTGCAAAGAAGAAAACGATGACGACCGGCACCATCACGAGGAGCGTCGCGGCCATGGTCAGGTTCCAGTTGACGCTGTGGGCGCTCTTGAAGGACTCCAGTCCGTAACTGAGCGTCCAGGAAGCGGGGTTCTGAGCCGCGTAGATCTGCGGGCCGAAGTAGTCGTTCCAGCAGTAGAAGAACTGGAACAGCGCGATGGCGGCGATCCCGGGCTTGGCCATCGGAACGATGATCGTCAGCAGTGTGCGGAGCTCCCCGCAGCCATCGACGCGGGCCGACTCGATGTACTCCTTGGGGATGGTCAGCAGGAACTGCCGCAGCAGGAAGATCGAGTAGGCGTCGCCGAAAGCCATCGGGATGATCAGCGGCCAGAGCGTGCCCGAGAGGTGGAACTGCTGAGCCCACACGAGGTACATGGGGATCACGATGACCTGGGGCGGGAGCATCATCGTGGAGATGACGAGGATCATCAGCCCTCGTCGGCCGCGGAAGCGGAACTTGGCGAGTGCGTAGGCGACCGGGACGGCCGAGCAGACGGTGAAGAGCGTGCCGAGCCCGGCGTACACCAAGGAGTTCTTCCACCAGGTGAGGAAGCCCTCCGTACGGAAGACGGCTGTGTAGTTCTCCCAATGCCAGGAATCGGGCCACAGGTCGCCGCTCATGGCTTGCGCGTCGCTCATCACCGACGTCAGGAACACGAAGACGAACGGCAGGACGAACAGCAGCGCGATGGCCAGGGCCACGCTGTGGACGGCGATCCAGTTCAGCACGCGTTTGCGGCGGGCGCGCACGGCTTCGGGGCCCTGCGCGGGTGAGGTGGACGGGGCCCTGGCAGCGGCCGGGGCTTCGACGGTCGTAGCGGTCATCGGAATCAGTCCTCCGCCGAGAGCAGGCCCGAGCGCTTACGCATGAGCAGCATGGTCACGGCCATCGCGATGGCGAACAGCACGAGCGACAGAACGCACGCCGCGCCGGTGTTGAAGTTCTGGAAGCCCATCGAGTAGACGAGCTGGGGGACGGTGAGGGTCGAGTGGTCCGGGTAACCCGGCTGGATGACCGAGCCCGGGCCGATCGAGACCCCGGAGGCGAGCTTCCCGGCCACCAGGGCCTGCGTGTAGTACTGCATCGTCTGGACGACACCCGTGACCACCGCGAACATCACGATCGGTGTGATCGACGGCCAGGTGACATAACGGAACCTGGCCCACGCTCCCGCACCGTCGAGCTCGGCGGCCTCGTACTGCTCCTTCGGCACGTCCAGCAGGGCCGCCATGAAGATCACCATCAGGTCGCCGATGCCCCAGAGCGAGAGCATGACCAGGGAAGGCTTGGCCCAGTTCGGGTCGTTGAACCAGTTCGGACCGTCGATCCCGATGGCCGAGAGGATGCCGTTGACCGGCCCGGTCGCCGGGTTGAGGAGGAAGACGAAGGCGACGGTCGCTGCGACCGGAGGCGCCAGATAGGGGAGGTAGAAGGCCGTACGGAAGAAGCCCGGGCCTGTCTTGATCTTCGTGATCAGCATACCGAGCGTCAGCCCGAAGACCACCCGCAGCGCCACCATGATCACGACCAGCCAGAGGGTGTTCCACAGGGCGGGTCCGAACAACGGCATCTGTTCGAAGACGTAGGTCCAGTTCCGCAGGCCGACGAAGGTCGGCGCCTGGATCTGGTTGTAGTGCATGAACGAGAAGTAGACGGTGGCGATCAGCGGATAGGCGAAGAAGACGCTGAACCCGATCAGCCACGGGGAGAGGAAGCCGAGCGTTCGCAGTCTGCGCCGCGCCGGCATGGAAAGGGTGAGGGCCATGGTGTGGTGCTCCCGCATCGGTCAGCTCTTCGACTGAAGGGTGTCTGCGTCGATCTGTGCGTCGAGCTCGCGCAGCCCCTTGTGCAGGTCAGGGATCCGTCCCGCCTCGGCGGAGTAGGAGAAGTCCTGCAGCGACGTGATGTACATGCCACCGGTGGTGGACTGCGGCATGGCTTGGCTGTACTTGTTCTGCGCGATGTCGATGAACGTCTTGAACGTCGGGTCGGCGTCCAGGTCGGGCGACTTCAGCGCCGCGTAGGTCGAGGGCACGTTGTGGATCGCGTTGGCGAAGTCCACCACCTGCCGGGTGTCCGTCGTCAGGAACTTGACCAGCTCCCAGGCCGCGTTCTGGTGCTTGCTGCTGTGGCCGATGCCGGTGACCGTGCCGGTCAGATAGCCACGCCCGTACGTGTCCGCCTGCTCGTCGGGCACCGGGAGCGGGGCCACGCCCCAGTCGAAGCCGGCCTTGGCCTCGTTCAGCATCAGACCGCGCCACTCGCCGTCGAGGTGCATGGCGAGCTTCCCGGTGAGGAAGGCGTTCTGCGCGGACGACTCGTCACCGAACGAGGTGCGGAACTTCTCCAGGGCGCCGTAACCGCCCTGCGCATCCGCCAGCTGGCCGGCGACTCGGTAGAAGTCGGTCGTCGCCTTCTGCCCGGCGAGGACGGAGTGGCCCTCCTTGTCGAAGTACGTGGGGCCCCACTGGCTGAACAGACGGTCCGGGCTGTTCTGGTACAGCCGGAAGTTGGGCATGAAGCCGACCCGCTCGTACGACCCCTTGCCGGAGCGCACGGTCAGCTTCTTCGCGTCGACGACGAACTCCGACATGGTCCTTGGCGGACGGGCGATGCCCGCCTCCCGGAACGCGTCCTTGTTGTAGTACATGCCGAACGCGTCCGCGAGCAGCGGGAGCGCGCACTGATTGCCCTCGAAACTCGTGTACTGCAGAAGGCTCCTGGGGAAGACCTTCGTCTTGTCGACGCCGGACTTGTGCAGGAACGGATCGAGGTCCGCCCACATCCCGGATTCGCAGTACTGGCCCACGTTGTTGGTGGTGAACGAGGTGATCACGTCGGGTGCGCTGTCGCCACCGGCCCGCAGGGCCTGGTTGATCGTGGCGTCGGTGACGTTGCCGGTCGCCTGAACGTGGATGTTCGGGTGGAGCTTCTCGAAGCGCGCGACCGAATCGTTGATCGCCTTCACTTCGCCGGGCGACGACCAGCCGTGCCAGAACTTCAGTGTGACGGGGGCGGTCACGTCGTCGTCGGCACTGCCGACTCCGGGGTTGGCACAGCCGGACAGCAGCAGTCCGGCTGTGGCAAGTGCCGCGGACACGCACGTGCGCATGCGCCATCGCTTCATGGCGGCTTCCTTTGCGGTGGTCTCCCCCACTGGGGAGTACGGAACAGGGGCGGGGGATCAGGCGGAGGTGTCGAAGACGGTGTGGCGTGCCCGGGTGAGGGCGCGGCGCAGAGCGCCGATCAGGATGGGGTCGCCGTCCAGGTCGCTGATGCGGAGCTCGGGTCGAGGAAGCGCGAGGCCGGTCATCTCCTGCTCCACCAGGGCACGGAGTGATTCGCCGCCGGCTTGGGCGACGCTGCCCGACAGCACGACGAGGTCGGGGTCGACCACGGCGACGACCGAGGCCAGGCCGGCGGCCAGCCGTCGGGCCAGCTCCTTGCGTACGGAGTCGTCGGCGAGCGCCTCCTCCAGCGAGGCGGTGCCGCCGGCGAGCCGGCGTACGGCGGCCGCGGCGACGAGGCTCTGGAAGCCGCCGCCGGCGTCCCGGCCGGTCCCCTCTGCTTCCTCGCGGGCGAGAGGTGCGCCGGGCAGGGGCATGTAGCCGATCTCGCCCGCTCCCCCGGTCGCACCGCGCAACAGCGTCCCTCCCAGCACGATGGCGGCGCCGACGCCCTCGTCGATCCAGACCAGCACGTAGTTGTCCCGGTCCTGGGCGGCGCCGTCGTACTGCTCGGCGAGCGCGGCAAGGTTGACGTCGTTCTCGATGTCCACCTGGGTGCCCAGCACCTCGGCGAGTTCGCCGCTCAGGGTGCGGGAGTGCCAGCCGGGCAGGTGGGGGGCGTAGCGGAGCTGTCCGCTGCGGGGGTCGATGGCTCCCGGCGTGCCGATGACGGCGGCCGAGACGTCGTCATGGCCGAGCCCGGCCCGGCGGAGCGCTCCGTCGACGGCCTCGGCGACGAGCTGGGCGGTGCGGTGACGCACGTCCTCGGCTACGGCGCTGGCCGCGATGTGACAGCGGCCGACCTCACGTCCGGCGATGTCGGCGACGATCGCCGTGATGCCGGTGGGGCCTGCGGAGAGGGCGGCGACATACCCGGCGGAGGGATCGACCTCGTAGAGCAGTGCATTCGGACCGGGGCCACCGGTCTGCGCCCCGACCGCCCTGGTCAGCCCTGCGCTCTGCAGACGCTCCAGCATCTGCGAAATGGTCGCCTTGGAGAGTCCGGTGAGTTCGCCGATGCGCGCCCGGGTCAGGGCTCCGTGCGCCACGAGGAGGTCCAGGGTCGCGCGGTCGTTCATCGCACGCATGGTGCGCGGGGTGCCCGGGGTTCCCCTCACCGGAGCGGCCATGGAGTGACTCCTCGTTGAATAGTTAGGACACTTTCCGATCTATTGCAGGAATGTAGGTCCGGCCGGCTAGGGCGTCAAGGGGTGTCCACGCAGGAGAAGGCGAGGAAATTCCGGGAGAAATGCGGTCAAGTGAGTGCACGCCTCACGCTCCCGGCCCGGCGGATCCGCCGGGCCGGTCCGCACCAGAGCCTCAGTCCTGAGCTTCCCCACCGGTCCAGCCGGATGAGAGCCTCCCTGGAGCGGGCACGACGCCACGACATGCTGGTGTCCTACGAGATGCGGGACGAGCCGCTGACTGCCTCACACGGAGCCCCGGTGCGCCGTCACCGCCGCCCCCCTCTACCTACCGGTGCCGGCCGAACTTGTCGGCCGCCGGAGGCTGTTGGTCACCCTGCACGAGTGGTCGGGCGTCGCCATACCCGTCCCGCTCCTGACCGGCCTGATCTCCCGAGCGTTCCGTGCCGATCTCAGCCGCCTCAACCGATTCGGCCCGCACGATCGCGGCTGGGTGCGTGCAGCCGTTCGTCGACGGTCTCGTACAGCGGCGAAATTCAATGCCAGTCAGACGTTGCACGCGAACAACCGGGCGATGGTGAAGCGGGGAGCCAGGGACCGGCCGGTGTCCACCAACATCCGTCAGGACAACCCTCAAGGTGCCTGATCGCACCCTTCACCTGATGCGCCATCGGGCAGATGCCAACCCGAACACGCGCCCCGCGAGCCCGACGACCTCGGCCAGGTCGGCTGAATCACGTATCCAGCAAGGTCGTCACCATCAGCCGCAACGTGACCGCCAGCCGTTCTCCCTCTCCCGTCTCCAGGAGTTGCAGAATGGGCTCACTTCCCAGGGTCGACAACAGAACGTGTGCCACCAACTCGGCATCCAGCGAGGGGCGCAGCTCGGCAAGCAACATGCTGAGGTGGCCGTGCCAGAAGCGGTAGACAGGATGACCGTCGTCCGCCTTGGGGCGTTGGGTGGTGGTGGCGTGACCGAGGGCCGCGAGCAGGCCCTTGTTGCGGGCCACCACGTCCACGATGCCGTCGAGGAACGCGAAAAGGCGCGACCGTGGGTCGGCGTCGGGACCCAGCGGGGGCGGGCCGGAGACCACGGCGTCGTGCAGGGCCAGGGCGCGGTCCTGGATCAAGGCGTCCATGAGGCCCGCGCGGCTGCCGAAGCGGTGGAACACGGTGCCCTTACCGACGCCCGCTGCCGCGGCGACTCGTTCCATGGAGATCTCTTCCGGGCGGTACACGGCCAGGAGTTCCTCGGTAACGCGCAGGATCGCGCGGCGATTGCGGGCCGCGTCGGCGCGCTCGCGTCGGACTTCCGCCATCGAGAAACCTCCGAGACAACTGGACCGGCGGTCCAGTACGCTCACAAATTGACTGCCAGTCCACTTTAGCCGGGATCGAGGGGCCATCATGCGGCGTGTCCGCTACCACGAGTACGGGGGACCTGAGGTCCTGCAGGTCGAGGAGACCGAGGTGCCGGTTCCTGGCCAGGGTCAGGTGCTCGTCAAGACGGAGGCGGTCGGTGCCAACTTCGTCGACACCAAGTACCGGCAGGGGCCAAAGGCGGGGGAGATCTTCCAGCGGCCGCTGCCGGGCAAGCTGACCGGTGACGTGGTCGGCACCGTCGAGGCTGTCGGTGAGGGTGTCGAGGGATTCGCGGTCGGAGAACGAATTGCGGCCCTCGCGGTGGAGGACGCCTACGCCGACTACGTGCTCGCCACGGCGCAGTGGATCGTCAAGGTGGACGAGCGTATCGACAACGGTTCGGCCACCATGCTGCCGATGGGCGCGCCGGTCGCGTTGCGCGCGCTGCGGACGGGCAACTTCGCCCCCGGTGAGTCGGTACTGGTGCACTCGGCGGCCGGAGGCATCGGGCACCTCGCCGTGCAGATCGCGAAGCTGCTCGGAGCCGGCACGGTGGTCGCCACCGCCGGCTCGGCCGCCAAGCTGGAGTTCGCCCGCGGGCACGGCGCCGACGTCGCGGTGAACTACACCGAGGAGAACTGGACCGACCAGGTGCGCGCGGCGGTGCCGGGCGGGGTCGACGTCGTGCTCGACGCGGTCGGTGGCGACATCCTGCAGCGCAGCTTCGAGGTGCTGGCGCCGTACGGCCGGGCCGTGACCTACGGTGCGGCCGGCGGTGACCTGATCTCCGTACCGGTCACGAGCATCTTCGCGCTGAAGTCCCTGGCGGGCTTCAACCTCACGGCATGGCGGATGGCCAGGCCCGAGCAGGCACGCGCGGAAATGGACGAGCTCGCCGGCTACTTCGCCGCAGGCAGACTCACCACCTCCGTGCACGCCACCGTGCCGCTCGCCGAGGCGGCCGAGGCGCACCGGCTGCTCGACAACAGGGCCGCGCTGGGCCGGGTTCTACTGGTCCCGTAACGCCTCGGCTCGGCCTCGTACGCGCGTCAGCTCTCGCCCAGGCCCTGCGGCTCGACGACGCTGGCGGCCAGGGCGCTCCGGACGCCCGTGCAGCCGTGGGGAAGGGGGCAGGCCGGGCTCGTGGTGGTCCGGAGGGGAAAGGCAAGTTCCTCGGCCGTTCAGGTGGGCGCTTGGTGCGGCCGGACATCACTCCTGCAGTGACGACAGACGCCGCTCTACCCGAGGAATGACAGACGGACCTGCCGATCCGCATTGTCGACGTTCGTGTCCACCAGACACACCGACTGCCACGTCCCCAACTCCAGCCGCCCCCCGATCACCGGCAGCGTCGCGTGCGGCGGGACGAAAGCGGGGAGTACGTGGTCGCGGCCGTGGCCCGGGCTGCCGTGGCGGTGTTGCCAGCGGTCGTCCGCGGGGAGCAGGGCGTGCAGGGCCGACAGGAGGTCGTCGTCGCTGCCCGCGCCGGTCTCCAGGACGGCGATGCCGGCGGTCGCGTGGGGGACGAAGATGTTGAGCAGGCCGTCGCGGCCCGCGGCCGTCCGGGTGAGGAACTGTTCGCAGTCGGACGTCAGGTCGGTGACGGTCTCCGTCGTACCTGTGGTGATGTGCAGGACGCTGGTGGTGAAGGCAGAGGACATGGGCTCATTGTCCTGCCCGCGCAGCGGGATTGCTCGTCCGCTTGCCGAGACGACCGGTGTCGGCCCCGGCCCGGGGCCGGCGGGGAGGGCGGCGACGGATCCTGCGCGGGAAGATCCACGCTGCCGATGCGGTTGGTAGAAGCGTGAACAATGCCGGGGTGCACTCAGTGGATGTCGTGGTGATCGGCGCCGGACAGGCAGGGCTGTCCAGCGCCTACCATCTGCGTCGCAGCGGGCGGGAGCCGGACCGCGATTTCGTGGTCCTCGACCACGCCCCGCGTCCCGGCGGCGCCTGGCAGTTCCGCTGGCCCTCGTTGACGTACGGCAAGGTGCACGGCATGCACGCCCTGCCCGGCATGGAGCTGACGGGCGCCGACGACAGCCGGCCCTCGTCCGAGGTGATCGGTGCGTACTTCGACACGTACGAACGCACCTTCGACCTGCGGGTGCACCGGCCCGTGGAGGTCGGCGCGGTGCGGGAGGGCGGGGGCGGGAGACTGCTCGTCGAGACGTCCGAGGGTACGTACTCGACGCGGGCGCTGATCAATGCCACGGGGACCTGGGACCGGCCGTTCTGGCCGCGCTCCCCGGGTCAGGAGACTTTCCGTGGAAGGCAGTTGCACACGGCGAACTACCCGGGGCCTGACAAGTTCGCCGGGCAGCGGGTGGTCGTCGTGGGTGGTGGGGCCTCCGGGACCCAGCATCTGATGGAGATCGCCGAGGTGGCGGCGGCCACCTTCTGGGTGACGCGCCGACCGCCGGTGTTCCGGGAGGGTCCGTTCGGGGCCGACCAGGGCCGGGCGGCCGTGGCCATGGTGGAGGAGCGGGTGCGGCGCGGGCTGCCGCCGCAGAGTGTCGTGAGCGTCACCGGGCTACCGCTCACCGATGCGGTACGGCGTGCCCGCGAGTCGGGGGTGCTCGACCGGCTGCCCATGTTCGACCGGATCACTCCGGACGGCGTGGCATGGAACGACGGTCGCACCGTAGAGGCGGACGTCATCCTCTGGGCGACCGGTTTCCGGGCCGCCGTCGACCACCTCGCCCCGCTGAAGCTCCGTGAGCCCGGCGGCGGGATCCGGGTCGAGGGGACACAGGCCGCGCGCGACGAGCGCGTCCATCTCGTCGGGTACGGGCCGTCCGCCAGCACCATCGGCGCCAACCGGGCCGGACGCGCCGCCGTGCGCGGCATCAGCCGGCTGCTGGAGCGCGTCGGGCCGCCTGCCGCGGAACGGACGGCCTCCGTGCCCGTGTGAGGGGCCGCTCAGGCGTGTCGCTCAGCCGTTGGCCGCCTCGCGGCGGTTGCGGTTGAACTCGGCCACGTTGCGCTGCTGCTCCGCGTAGTCGTCGGTGAATCGGGTGTCGCCGGGTGCGACCGTGACGAAGTACAGCCAGGGGCCGGAGGTGGGGCCGATCGCCGCCACCATCGCCTGTTCCCCGGGGTTGCCGATGGGGGTGGGCGGAAGTCCCTTGTGGGCGTAGCTGTTGTACGGGCTGTCGATCTTCGTGTCACCCGTGGTGGTGTCCAGTGTGCTGCGGTTCATCGCGTAGTTGAGCGTGGAGTCCATCTGGAGCGGCATGCCGCGGTCGAGCCGGTTGTGGACGACGCGGGCCACCTTGCCCATGTCGGACCGGGTGTCCGCCTCGGCCTGGACGATGGCCGCGATGATCACGGTCTGGTAGACCGTGACGTTGTTGCGCTGGGCACCCGCCGTGATGTGGTCCGAGCCGAACCGGCTCAGCGCGGTGTCGACCATGTAGCGCAGCAGGCCCTTCGGGGTCGTGGCGGACGTGACCGGGTACGTCGCAGGGAAGAGGTAACCCTCGGGGTTGCCCTTCGCCTCGGCCGGAAGCGGCAGGTCTGCCGTGGCGACGGCCTTCTCCGTGGTGCCGGCGGGCTCGTCGAGGGCCTGGTCGGCGGCCGCGTACACCTGCGAGGCCCGCCACCCCTCCGGGATGACCAGTGTGCGGGGCTGTTCGCTCGTCGGCTCCCTGGTCAGCAGCGGTACGAGCACGGCGGCGGCCACCGCGAGGACGACGACGGCGCCGATGACCAGCGTCAGACGGCCGCGACGCGTGGGGCGGATCCTGCGGCGAGGAGGGGTGTCCGGGGACTCGTTCACCATGCGGGAACGCTATCCCGCGCCGCTCCGGCCGTCGGTAACCCGTCCGCGGCGACACGCGGTGCACACCACGCGACGTGAACACACGAACAGGGGATCGGGTGTTCGCCGGAACGCGTGATCGTATCGGCATTCGTCTCTCAGCTACCCACCGCCGGTTGATGATTGCAGGGCGCAGGCAACGGGCTGCAGCCCGCGACCGCGCCGTCCCGGAGATTCACCATGCGCAAGGAGAAACACCCGGTGAACCTGATCACCAACCTGCACGGACGCCTCGATGAGTCCGCCGCCCGCCCGCGCGGTGTGGTGCGTGAGCGCGTTGCGCAGCGCCGGGCCGTCATCGAGTGCGGCCGGCAGATCGGGGGCCAGGGCGAAGAAGTGCAACGAGAGCACGTCGTCGTGGTCATTCGCCCAGGCGTCGTCGCCGACAGGCCGGAATCCGGGGAGTTCGACCCCGAGGAGAGCTCTCATGGCCGGGGATCATGCCCTACCGCGCCCCTGCTCCGCGCAGAGGGGCCGGGTGCACGAGACCCGGAACCGATCAGCTCGCCACGGGGGCGAGCCGGGTGTCGTCCCTGCGGACCAGGGCCGCGTACCGTCCGTCATGTCGCAGCAGTTCCTCGTGACTGCCGCGTTCCGCGGTGCGGCCGCCGTCGAGGACGACGATCTGATCGGCATCGCGCACGGTGGAGAGCCGGTGGGCGATGGTGATCGTCGTACGTCCGGCCGAGAGTGCGTCGATCGCCTCCTGTACGGCGAACTCGGTACGGGTGTCGAGGGCGCTCGTCGCCTCGTCGAGGATCAGCACCGGCGGGTCGCGCAGGATGGTGCGGGCAATGGCCAGGCGCTGTTTCTCCCCGCCCGAGAATCGATAGCCCCGTTCACCGACGAGGGTGTCGTACCCATCGGGCAGCGAGGCGATGTGGTCGTGGATCTGTGCGGCTCGGGCCGCCGCCTCGATCTCCTCGTCGGTCGCCTCCGGCTTGGCGAAGCGCAGGTTCTCGGCGACCGAGGCGTGGAAGAGGTACGTCTCCTGGGAGACCACGCCGACCGCCCTGGCCAGGGTGTCGAAGTCCAGGTCTCGCACATCCACCCCGTCCAGCGTGACCCGGCCGCCGGTGACGTCGTAGAGCCTCGGCACCAGATAGCTGAGCGTGGACTTGCCGGAACCGGTGGGACCGACGACGGCCAGGGAGGTACCGGCGGGAACGGTCACATCGACGCCGCTGAGGGTCGGGCCGCTCTTCTCGTCGTAACTGAAGTCGACGTTCTCGAAGCGGATCTCACCGCGGATCCTCTCCAGCCGTACCGGCTTCTCCGGCTCGGTGATGTCCACCGTGAGGTCGAGGTATTCGAAGATGCGCTGGAACAGGGCGAGGGACGTCTGCATCTGCACCCCGGTCGAGAGCAGGCTCACGGCGGGTCGGAAGAGGCCCTGCTGGAGCGAGACGAAGGCCACGAGCGTCCCGATCGAGACATCCGGACCACCGGACTGCAGGGCGATACCGGCGGCCCAGTAGATGACGGCCGGCATGGCGGCCATCACGATGCCGATCGTCGACATCCGCCAGCGCCCGGCCATGCTGGAGCGCACTTCCAGGTCGACCAGACGCTCGGACTCCTCGGCGAAGCCCTTGGTGAGCGAGTCCGAGCGACCCATCGTGCGGCCGAGCAGGATGCCGCTGACGGAGAGCGATTCGGTGACGGTCGCCGCCATGGCGGCCATCTGCTTCTGGCGCTGGGTGGTGATCTTCTTCCGCTCACGGCCGACCCGGCGGCTGATCCAGACGAAGACGGGCAGCAGGAGCAGCGAGACGCCGGTGAGCCGCCAGTCGAGTGCCAGCATCGCCACGATCGTGGCGATGACCGCGGTGAGGTTGGAGACCAGTGAGGTCGCCGTCGAGGTGACGGTGGCCTGCATGCCGCCGATGTCGTTGGCGATCCGGGACTGAACCTCGCCCGTGCGGGTTCTGGTGAAGAACGCGAGCGGCATCCGCTGGAGCTGCGTGTAGACGGCGGTGCGCAGGTCGTGCATGACCCGCTGGCCGACCGTGGTGGAGATGAGGGTCTGCAGCACACCGAAGACGCTGTTCATCACCGCGGTGAGGATCATGCCGAGGGCGAGCAGGGAGAGCAACCCGGTCCGCCCCTGCGGGATGGCGGTGTCCAGGATCTCCCGCAGCAGGAACGGGGAGGCGACCGACACGAGCGACGAGGCGCCGACGAGCAGGCCGACCACCGCGAGGCGGCCGCGGTAGGGGCGGAACAGGCGGAGGATGCGGCGCAGCTCGGCGGGCGGCTGGCCGGCGTCCCGGGGTGGGGGTGTCCACGTGGGTCCGTCGGGTTTCATGGGCTCCTTCGTCAGGCGTGCGGCAAGGTGAGGGGCGGGCGCCCGTGAAGCGTGCGCGTCCGCTGTGCGGCGGCGCTGCGGGCTCGGGGCCCGGCCGTGCTGCCTGCCGTGGTCTCTGCCAGGGGCTCGGGCGTCGCGGTCCCCGGCAGTCAGGTACAGGATGAGAGCCTAGCTCATTGTTACCTGTACTCACAATGAACAAGGTCCTGATATTGTTCCCGGTATGGATTCCCCCGACCCCGACGGCCTGCTCGCCGAACAGCTGCTGCGGCTGACTCGCAGGCTTCAGCGCATCCAGAGCCGTCAGCTGGGGCCGATCGGCATCACGCCCGCGCAGTTCCGGCTGCTGCGCACCGTCGCTCACTATGACGGTCCCCCTCGGATGGCGGATCTCGCACAGCGTCTCGATGTCGTCCCCCGCGCCGTGACCACGCTGGTCGACGGGCTGGAGGCCAGCGGCAGGGTGCGCCGGGCCCCCGATCCGGACAGCCGCCGGGTGGTCCGGATCGAGATCACGGACGAGGGCATCGCCACGCTGCGGTCGCTGCGCAACGCGCGCCGCGCGGCCGCAGAGGAGATCCTGGCTCCACTGACCGCCGATCAGCGCGAGGTGCTCGGCGGTCTGCTGACCGCTCTGGTCAACGGAATGCCGGAGCGCAGCTGCTGACCGAGTGCGAAGCGTCGCGCAGAGCCGCCGAGGGGATCTGGACATGCCATTGCTGGAACCGAACCCGGAATCCCTGCGCCCCGGCCCGGCCCGGCCTCCGTCCCACGACCGGGTTCCCGACGCACAGGCGCCGGGCACACCGGAGCCGCTGCGGGGCGAGCTGACCGCGCTCCTGGGCCCGCAGAAGGTCCTCTGGAAGATTTCCGACCTGGTGAGGTACGCCTCGGACGCCAGTCCGTACCGGTTCGTTCCGCAGGTCGTCGTCGTGCCCGAGGACATCGACGACATCTCCGCGATCCTCTCGTACGCCCACGGGAAGGGTCGCCATGTGGTTTTCCGGGCCGCCGGCACCAGCCTGAACGGGCAGGCACAGGGCGAGGACATCCTCGTCGACGTACGACAGCACTGGGCGGGCATCGAGGTCCTGGACGGGGGCGCGCGGGCCCGGATCCGCCCGGGGACGACGGTCATGCGGGCGAACGCCACGCTCGCCCGGCACGGACGGCTGCTGGGGCCGGACCCGGCGAGCGCGATCGCCTGCACGATCGGGGGCGTGGTCGCCAACAACGCCTCCGGGATGACCGCCGGCACCACCCGGAATTCGTACCGCACCGTCTCCTCCCTGACCTTCGTGCTGCCCAGCGGCACGGTGGTGGACACCGGCGGCCCCGCCGCGGACGAGGACCTGGCGCACGCGGAGCCGCGGCTCTGCGAGGGGCTGCTCTCCCTGAAGGCGGAGATCGAGGCCGATACCGCGCTCACTGCCCGGATCCGGGCCAAGTACGAGATCAAGAACACCAACGGCTACCGGCTCGACGCCTTCCTGGACGGTACGACGCCGGTGGAGATCCTGCGCGGTCTCATGGTCGGCTCGGAGGGGACGTTCGGTTTCATCTCCGAGGTCGTCTTCGACACGCTGCCGCTGGACCGGAGGATCTCCACCGCGCTTCTGTTCTTCCCCTCCCTGACTGCGGCCGCGGCAGCCGTCCCGCTGTTCAACGAGGCGGGCGCCATCGCCGTGGAGCTGATGGACGGCAACACCCTGCGCGCTTCGGTCAGCGTCAAGGGGGTGCCGGCGGACTGGGCGGGGCTGCCCAGGGAGACCGCGGCGCTGCTGGTGGAGTTCCGCGCTCCGGACGAGCCGGGCCAGGAGGCGTACGAGGAGGCGGCGGCCTCGGTCGTGCGGCAGCTGGAGCTGGTGCGGCCCGTCACCTCGGTCACCAACGAGTTCACCCGGGACGCCCGGACCATCTCCGGTTATTGGAAGGCCCGCAAGGCCTTCGTCACCGCCGTCGGCGGCTCCCGGCCGTCCGGTACGACGCTGATCACGGAGGACTTCGCGGTCCCGCCCTCCCGGCTGGCCGATGCCTGCGAAGCGCTGCTGAGCCTTCAGGCAGAGCACGGTTTCGATGCCGCCGTCGCGGGCCACGCGGCGCACGGCAATCTCCACTTCCTGCTGGCGTTCGACGCGGCGAAGCAGTCCGACGTCGACCGGTACGCCGCCTTCATGGCGGACTTCTGCCGGCTCACCGTGGAGCGGTTCGACGGATCGCTCAAGGCGGAACACGCCACCGGCCGCAACATCGCGCCCTTCCTGGAGCTGGAGTGGGGAGCGCGGGCGACCGAGCTGATGTGGCGTACGAAGCAGGTCATCGACCCCGACGGCGTGCTGGCGCCCCGGATCGTGCTCGACCGCGACCCGAAGGCCCATCTGCGCGGGCTGAAGACCATTCCCGAGGTCGAGGCGGTGGCCGACCCCTGCATCGAATGCGGATTCTGCGAGCCGACCTGCCCCAGCCACGACCTCACCACCACGCCGCGCCAGCGCATCGTGCTCCGCCGCGAGATGATGCGGCAGCCGGGCGGTTCACCGGTGGAGGCGGGGCTGCTCGACGCCTACGGCTACGACGCCGTCGACACCTGCGCGGGCGACTCCACGTGCAAGCTCGCCTGCCCCGTCGGCATCGACACGGGCGCCATGATGAAGGACTTCCGCCACCGACGGCACTCCGCGCGCGAGGAGCGGATCGCCGCGCTCACCGCGAAGAACTTCCGCGGCGTCGAGGCAGCGGCCAGGCTGGCGGTCGCCGCGGCCGACCGGATCGGCGACCGGCTGCTCCAGGGAGTCACCCGTCTCGCCCGCAGGGCCGTGCGCCCCGATCTGGTACCGGAATGGCTGCCGGAGATCCCGGGCGCGGCCGCCCGGAAACTGCCCCGCACCTCCCGGGTGGGGGCGAGCGCGGTCTACTACCCGGCTTGCGTCAACCGCATCTTCGGCGGCCCCGAGGGGCATCATGGCCCCTCGCTCCCCCAGGCCGTGGTCCTCGTCTCGGCCCGGGCGGGCAAGCCCGTCTGGATTCCGGAGGATGTCGCGGGCACCTGCTGCGCGACGATCTGGCACTCCAAGGGGTACGACGCGGGGAACGCGGTGATGGCCAACCGGATCGTCGAGGCCGCCTGGGGCTGGACCGCCGGTGGAAAGCTGCCCCTGGTCGTCGACGCCTCCTCGTGCACGCTGGGCATCGCCCACGAGGTGGTGCCGTATCTGACCGAGGAGAACCGGGAGTTGCACCGGGAGCTGACGGTGGTCGACTCGCTGGTCTGGGCGGCCGACGAGCTCCTGCCGGAGCTGACGGTGCTGAGGAGGACCGGTTCGGCGGTTCTGCACCCCACGTGCTCGATGGAGCATCTCGACGACGTCGGCCAGTTGCGCTCGGTCGCGGAAGCCTGCGCGGAGGAGGTCGTGATCCCCGACGACGCCGCATGCTGCGGCTTCGCGGGCGACCGGGGCATGCTGCACAAGGAACTGACGGACTCGGCCACGGCGAAGGAGGCCGCCGAGGTGAACGCCCGGGAGTACGACACATATCTGTGCGCGAACCGCATGTGCGAGATCGGGATGGACCGGGCTACGGGGCGCTCCTACCATTCGGCGCTGATGGAGCTGGAGCGGGCGACCCGGCCCGGGCCGCCCTGATCCTGCTCCGTCAGGCCTTGAGGGCGGCGCGGTCGCCCATCACCACGACAGGCTTCTGCTTCGGGTCCAGGGTGCGCAGCAGCTTCACCATGGCGGCCTTCGGCAGACTCACACAGGCCGACGTGCCACTGCCGTGGTCCATGTGGAGCCAGATGCTGCCGCCTTTGGACTGCCCCTCGGGGCGCGTCGGGTCGTTGGGCGCGGTGCCCTTGACGCGGTTGTAGTCGATGGCGATGACGTAGTCGAAGTCGTGCCAGTAGGGCTTGGCCCAGTAGCGGGGGGCCTGGATGGCAGCCGATTCGCTGTACGGGAGCAGGGCGCCCGGGTCGGGCAGTGCACCGCCCGCGTCGGTGAGGGTGAACACGCCGACCGGGGAACGCTTGTCGTCCTCGTGGTGGTCGGTGGTCCAGCCCTTGCGGCCGTTGTGGGCCTTCCAGTCGGCGGTCTTGTCCCAGGTGGAGCCGGTACGGGTGTAGAGGACGACGGTGGAGTCCGCGGAGTTTCTGCCTGCGCCGTAGACCGCGACGACCTGGCGGGAGTCGTGCGGGATCTTCGACTGCAGCCGGTCACCGACGTCCGGGATGCGTTTCAGGTCGGTCGTCGCCGCTTCCTCGTTGCCCTTCCGGGCATCGGCCGACCTCGCGTCCCCCTTCTTCGGGTCCTGTCCCTCGCCGCACGACGTCAAGGTCGTGAGCAGGACACCGCAGGCGGCCGCCGAGGCCACCACTCGTACCGCACCGGCTATACGCATCCGTCCATGCTCGCACCACCCGGCGTCCGGGGGCGCCCTCGCCGGCGGGGTCCGGCTGATGCGTGCCCAATCTTTACTCCGTGGAAGGGCCGGCGCTGCCGGCATCCACGGGGCGCGGCGATACCCGGCGCGGTCCCGGGGCCCAGGAGTGCCCGACGTCCAGGGGGCTCGGCGCTGCCCCGTTCACGGGCTCGGCGCTGCCCCGCGTTCACTGGGCTCGGCGCGTAAAAGCGTTTGCCTCGGTCCCTGCCGGGAGCGAGGCTTGGACGGTTTGGTTCCCCCACACGCTCTCCCCACGTGCTTCTGGAGATCCCTCGCGGATCTCAGCTCCTTCCGATCTTTTGGGACGTCATGCAAATTCGCGATCTTCCGTACTCGGATCCCGGCGATCCCGACGTCCGGTCGGGCCCTCGCTTCCTGCTCTGGCTCGGCCGCAACCAGATCCGCGGACAGCTCAAGTCCATGTCGTGGGGCCTGCTGCACCAGTGCTCCATCGCCGGACTGCCGCTCGCCGTGGGATTCGCCGTCCAGTCGGTCGTCGACCGGTCCGGCGGACGCCTGGCTCTGGCCGGCGGCATGATCGCGGTGCTCGGCGTGCTGATCGCGGTGGGCGACACCATGCTCCACCGGACCGCCGTCACCAACTGGATCACCGCCGCTGCCCGGGTCCAGCAGTTGCTGGCCCGCAAGACCGCCGAGCTGGGCTCGGCGCTGACCCGCCGGGTCGCCGCGGGCGAGGTCGTCGCGGTGTCCACCGGTGACGTGGAGAAGATCGGCTGGTTCGTCGAGGCGCTCTCCCGCTTCGCCGCGGCTGCTGCGGCCCTCGTGATCATCTGTGTCGGGCTCGTCCTCTATCTGCCCTCGCTCGGCGTGCTCGTGGCGCTCGCCATGCCACTGCTCGCCCTGGGCGTACTGCCGTTGCTGCCCCGGGCCACCCGCCGCGCCGATGTCCAGCGCGAGAAGGCGGGCAAGGCCACCGAGCTGGCGTCCGACACGGTGGCCGGGCTGCGCGTGCTGCGCGGCATCGGCGGCGAGGAGCTGTTCCTCGGCCGCTACCGGCGTGCCTCTCAGGAGGTCCGCGAGGCGGCGGTGCGCAGTGCGCGGATGTGGTCGCTGATCTCGGCGATCCAGGTGCTCCTGCCGGGCGTCCTGCTGATCTCGCTGGTCACCTACGGGGCCACGCTGGCCCGGGACGGGAAGATCGACGTCGGTCAGCTCGTGACGGTGTACAGCGCGGCGACCCTGCTGCTGTTCCCGTTGCGGCACTTCGAGGAGATCGCCATGGCGTACTCCTTCTCGCGGCCGTCCGCGCAGCGCGCGGTGCGGGTCCTCTCCCTGAGCCGGGTCGCGCGGCCGTCCACGGTCGACGCCGCTGCGGCCGGCGACCTGTACGACCCGGCCACCGGTCTGATGGCTCCGGAGGGCCTGTTCACCGCAGTGGTCTGCGGAGATCCGGACGAGGCGGGCAGGCTCGCCGACCGGCTCGGCGGCCATGCCCAGCCGGCCGTGGCGCAGGAGGGCGAGGCGGCGGACGCAGCGGTTCCCGCGCTTCCCTCGGTCCTGCTCGGAGGCGTACCTCTGGACGAACTGGAGCTCGACGCCGCCCGGACCGCCGTCCTGGTCCAGGACAAGGACCCGGTACTGCTCTCCGGCACGCTGCGTGAACTGCTCGACGTGCCGTCGTCCGGCAGGGTCGCCGCCGCGGACGCGCTGGCCGCCGCGCAGTGCGGTGATGTCCTGGACGCGCTCGCGCAGGCGTCCGTCGACGCGGACGGCGACCCCATGAGCACCCGGATCACGGAACGCGGCCGGTCGCTGTCCGGCGGCCAGCGTCAGCGGCTCGCCCTGGCCCGGTCGCTGGTGACGGACCCCGAGGCCCTGGTCCTCGACGAGCCGACGTCCGCCGTCGACTCGCACACCGAGGCGCGGGTCGCCGAGGACATCAAGGAGTTGCGCAGCGGCCGTACGACGGTGGCGTTCGCCTCGTCCCCACTGCTGCTCGACCTGGCGGACCGGGTGGCGCTGGTCCACGGCGGCACCGTGGTGGCGGTCGGCACCCACCGTGAACTGCTGCGCGACGAACCGCGCTACCGCGCGGTCGTCACCCGTGAGACCGACGACGAGATCGTCGCGGCGGGTCCGCACAACGAAGACATCGGCACGATCCGCACGATCGAGGAAATCGAGGAGAGGGCATGATCGGCGTCGCACCACCGGCGTACGACCCGGCCGCCCCGGAGTCGGCGACGACCCTGCCGGTCGGCACCCCCACGACCGTACGCACCTACGTCCGCGAGCTGATGCGGCGCCACCGGCGGCCGTTCGTCGTGGTCACGGTGCTCAACTGCATCGCGGTGATCTCTTCGATCGCGGGCCCGTACCTGCTGGGCGGGCTGGTCGAGGACCTGTCGGAGGGGGTCACCGATCTTCATCTGGAGCGCACCGCCGCGGTGTTCGCACTGGCGCTGGTCGTCCAGACCGTCGTCACCAGGATGATGCGGCTGCGCAGCGCGATGCTGGGCGAGGAGATGCTGGCCGATCTGCGCGAGGACTTTCTCGTACGGTCGGTCCGGCTGCCGCCGGGCGTACTGGAGCGTGCGGGGACGGGCGACCTGCTGTCCCGGATCACCACGGACATCGACCGGCTCGCCAACGCCATGCGTGAGGCCGTGCCGCAGCTGGCCATCGGGGTGGTGTGGGCGGGGCTGCTGCTCGCCGCGCTCGCCGTCACCGCTCCCCCGCTGGCGCTCTCGGTACTCATCGCCCTGCCCGTGCTGATCATCGGCTGTCGGTGGTACTTCCGGCGGGCGCCGTCGGCGTACCGCTCGGAGGCGGCCGGCTACGCGTCGGTCGCGGCGATGCTCGCGGAGACGGTCGACGCCGGACGGACCGTGGAGGCGCACCGGCTGGGGGCGCGGCGGGTCGCCCTGTCGGACCGGCGGATCAAGGAGTGGACGGCATGGGAGCGGTACACGCTGTTCCTGCGGTCCGTGCTCTTCCCCGTCATCAACGTCACGTACGTGACGATTCTCGGCGCGGTCCTGATGCTCGGCGGCTGGTTCGTCATCGAGGGCTGGCTCACTGTCGGTCAGCTGACGACGGGCGCGCTGCTCGCACAGATGATGGTCGATCCGATCGGCCTGATCCTGCGCTGGTACGACGAGTTGCAGGTCGCCCAGGTGTCGCTGGCACGCCTCGTGGGGGTCCGCGAGATCGAACCGGACGCGGGCGACGACGGGGTGGCGCCGGACGGCCGCGAGGTGCGTGCCGAGGAGGTCCACTTCGGCTACCGCGCCGGTCTCGACGTGCTGCACAAGGTGTCGCTGGACGTCGCTCCCGGTACGCGGATGGCGCTGGTCGGGCCGTCCGGGGCGGGCAAGTCCACGCTGGGCCGGCTGCTGGCGGGGATCTACGCCCCGCGGACCGGTGAAGTCACGCTGGGCGGTGCGCGGCTGTCACAGATGACGGCGGAACGGGTCCGTACGCAGGTGGCCCTGGTCAACCAGGAGCACCATGTGTTCGTCGGATCGTTGCGGGACAATCTGCTGCTGGCCCGTACGGGCGCCGGGGACGCGGAGCTGTGGGCCTCGCTGGCCGCGGTGGACGCGGACGGCTGGGCGAGGGCCCTCGACGAGGGGCTCGACTCCGAGGTCGGCTCGGGCGGTCTGGTGCTCACCCCGGCGCAGGCGCAGCAGATCGCGCTGGCCCGGCTGGTGCTGGCCGATCCGCACACCCTGGTGCTGGACGAGGCGACGTCGCTGCTGGACCCGCGCGCGGCCCGTCATCTGGAGCGTTCGCTGGCCCGGGTGCTGGACGGTCGTACGGTCGTGGCGATCGCCCACCGGCTGCACACGGCGCACGACGCGGATGTGATCGCCGTCGTCGAGCAGGGCCGGATCAGTGAACTGGGCAGCCATGACGAGCTGGTGGCGGCGAACGGCGCGTACGCGGCGCTGTGGCGGTCCTGGCACGGCTGACCTGCGGGGCTGATGACGCACGGCGGGCGGGCTCGGTCTCCTGAGCCCGCCCGCCGTGGTTCCGGTCGCATGGCGTCGGCGTCAGCCGTGCCGCCCCACCGCGACCGGTTCGCCGCCCTCTTCGGATGCGGCCGTGTCGCCGGCTCCGCCGGGAAGGGACTGCGCGGCCACCGTCACCGTGGCAGTGGCCGCCTTGCGCGGCCGGAGCAGGACCACGGACACGAGTGCGGCGAGCAGCGTGAGGGCTGCGGCCACGATCAGGCACAGGTGGAGGCCGTCGAGGAAGGCGTCGCTCACGGCGCCCAGGGCCTGGCCGGTGTGGGCGCCGAGGTCCATGCGGGCGACCGCGCCGAGCCCGCCCTCGCGGGCGGCCCCCACCATGCCCTGCCGGGCTTCTTCCGTGATGCCGGCGTCGGCGAGGTGGGCGGGGAAGGTGTGGAGGGCCCGGGCGGTGAGCAGGGCTCCCAGGACGGCCGGGCCGAGTGCGCCGCCGATCTGGCGGAAGGCGTTGTTGCCGGCTGCGGCCATGCCCGCCAGGTGGTGGGGCACCGAGGCGACCGCGGTCGCCGTCATCGGCGTCAGGATGCCGCCCATCCCGAGCCCGAGCAGGGCCAGCCGCCATGCGAGGGAGAGGAACGACGTGTCCGCGTCGAGGGTGGTCATCGAGATCAGCGCGCCGGAGACGACGAGCAGTCCGGCAGTGATCAGGGTGCGGGCCGGAATCCGGTGCATGAGACGTGAGACGGGACCGCCGACGACGATGGAGGTGGCTGTGACCACGAACAGGCGCCATGCGGCCTGAAGGGTATCGAGCTGCTGCACCATGCCGAAGTAGAGGCTGAGCAGGAAGAAGAAGCCGATGAGCGCCAGGAACGTGATCATCGCGACGAGAGTCGTGGCTGTGAACGCCGGGCTGCGGAACAGCGCCGGATCCAGCATCGGGCTGTCGCTGCGCCGCTCCGCCCCGACGAAGGCGACCGCGCCTGCCACGGCGACGAACAGGGCCACCAGGACCTGCACATCGGTGAAGGAACCGGCGCCGCCCTCGATCACGCCGTACACCAGCGCGGTGATCGCCACCGCTGCCGTGAGCTGTCCCGGCCAGTCGAGCCGTCGCCCGTGCGGGGCGCTCGAATCCGGCAGCAGCCGCGCGGCGACGGCCATCGCGAGCAGCGAGACGGGAATGACCAGGAGGTAGATCCACCGCCAGCCCGCGTGGCCCAGGACGACTCCGGCGACCAGCGGGCCGACGGCCAGTGCCATCAGGAGCGAGGTGGCCCACAGGCCGATGAATTTGCCGCGCTCCCGGTGGTCGGGCACCGCGTGGCTGATGAGAGCCAGCGTCGTGGGCAACAGCGCGGCCGCACCGAGACCGGCAAGAGCCTGGCCGGCCCACAACACCTGGATCGAGGGGGCGGCGAGCGCGACGGCGGCGCCGACGGCGGAGAGCAACAGACCTGCCTGGAAGACCTTCTTGCGCCCGTGGACGTCGCCGACCACGCCGGCCGTCAGGATGAACGCGGCCATGGGCAGGACGAACGCGTCCTGCACCCAGGACAGTTGCGCCGTCGATGCGTCCAGCGCCCCCTGGATGGCGGGCAGGCTCACGGCGACGGTGGTCACCGGCAGGTAGGCGACGAAGACGCCCAGGCAGGCCATGACCAGCGTGGCCGTCCGCCGGTCGGGCCGGCTGCTCGCCGAGGGTGAGACGTTCAAGGAAGCACTCCTTTGCGACGCGATGCGCCGCGGTTGATGTCCAGCGGGGTTCCGTCCACCCGGGCGTCGACTGCCCGGACGCGCCGTTCGCACCGGTGCGGGCGAGGGCCGGGAAACGTCAGGCCCTGGCTGCGGACAGTTCCGCGCCCCAGCATCGGTGAGACCTCGCGGAATCAACGAAGCGGCAGCACGGTCACAGAGAAAACCTCCATTTTGGCGAATCCTCGTGACATCCTTCTTCCGTGCTCGACGACACGGACATGAAAATCCTCCGCACGCTCCATCACGCGCCACGTGCCCCGTTCCGGCTCATCGGGGAGGTGTGCGGGGTTTCGGAGCAGACGGCGGCCCGCCGCTATCAGGCCCTGCGCCGCGCCGGCGTGATGCGGGTCGTGGGACTGGTCGATCCCGCCGTACACGGTGAGGCGCAGTGGGTCGCCCGCATCCGCTGCCGTCCCGACCGGGTCGCTCCGCTCGCCGACTCTCTCGCCCGGCGCCCCGACATCGCCTACGTCGGCATCGCCTCGGGCGGCTCGGAGATCATCTGCGTCATCCGCTCACCGCTCCGCGCACCGCGCGAGGACATGCTGCTCCAGCAGCTTCCCCGGTCCACTGCCGTACTCGACGTGAGCATCGATCTGCTCATCCACCCCTTCGGCACCCCCGGAACGGCGGGCTGGACCGGTTACGGCGGGCATCTGACCGCCGAGCAGGAGCAGCGGCTGTCGGACAGCACGTCGCCGGTCGTGGCCGGCCCGCTCCTCCCCCTCACCGCCGAGGACGGCCCTCTGCTCGACGCACTCGCCGAGGACGGGCGCACCTCGCACACGCGACTGGCCGAGGTCACCGGCTGGTCCAAGGGCCGCGTCGCCCGCCGGCTGGAGACTCTCGAGGCCTCCGGCACCCTCTCGTACGACATCGACCTGCTGCCGGAGCATCTCGGCTACCACCTCAACGCGACTCTCTGGCTGCGCGTCGCCCCCGCGCGCCTGGAACGCACCGGAGACGAGATCGCCCGTCACGAAGAGGTCGCGTTCGCCGGCGCCACCAGTGGCGACCACAACATGATGGCCATCGTCATCTGCCGCGACGCCGAGGAGTTCTACCGCTATCTGACCACGCGCCTCGCCGCCACCCCCGGCATCGACGCCTACGGGGTCAGCATCCGGATGCGGCGCCTGAAGCAGGCGGCCTCCCTCATCTCCCACGGGCGTCTGGTCCCTCCCGCACCCGCGTAGGGACAGGGCACCACGTCAGATGAAGTTCATGGCGGCGGCCCCGCCGACTCCTCCGAGCACCATGAACATCGGCATCAGCACCTTCAGCTCCACCCAGCTGCCGGCCCTGAAGCGCATGACCTTCGGCGGCCCGATCGGGTACCACCGCTTGCGTCCGACCGGGATGGGCCACAGGATCGGGCAGCCGGAGACGGTCAGTGCGTCACCGATGTCGTGGACGAGGGCTCCGAGCACGATGGGCAGGCCGAGCCAGAGGTACTCCTGGCCGGGGGCGTCGAACAGCCAGTCCGAGCCGTTGCCCGGTTTGTCCAGGACGCCGGCGAGAATCCAGGCGCTGGTCGCGCCGAGCAGCCACACCAGTACGTCGCTGGACACCCGGGCGGCCCGCCAGAGCAGTCCCTCGACGGCGAGCACCAGGTGGACGAAGAGTATGGCCAGCACCGCCCACCGGCCGCCGGTGACCGCCGCCGCGGAAGCGCCCCCGCCGATCAGGACCGCCCACAGCCAGGTGTGGGTCAGTGTCCGATGGCCACCGTTGCGGTTCGAGTCGCCCCGCAGTTTGGTCGCCTTGTAGACGGCGTGCGAGAGCTTGTCGACGATTTCGCAGAGTCCGCGGGAGATCGGTCCGAAAGCGCGCGAGATGGTCGCCGACTTGTGGTCGAGGTCCGGGGCGAGCGCCGCACCCGCGGTGATCAGCGCGCCGACGACCAGGACGGGCCACGGCATCGTGTGGCCCGCGGCGGCCGCGGCCGCGCCCACCCCCAGCCAGGCCGCTGCCCCTGACAGAGAGTGTGCCGGTCCCATCATGGCTGTTTCCGCCCCCGTAGGTGTCATGAGGTGCGACAGGTGTTGCCTGTGCGCGGGTTCCGGCCATCATCGGTGTGGTGCGGCCGAGTTGAGAGGGCAGCGTATCGTCCGTGATCTTCGTACCGTCGTCCGGTTCCCTCATCGGGGTGGAAGACAGGCAAGATGGGGGCGTGACCCTTATCGATCAGCTGCCCCCGACCGACGACCCCGACGCCCTCTTCGAGGCTTTCTCGTCATGGACCGAGACGCAGGGGATCACCCTCTATCCCGCTCAGGAGGAGGCGCTGATCGAGGTGGTCTCCGGGGCCAACGTGATCCTTTCCACCCCCACCGGATCCGGGAAGAGCCTGGTCGCGGCAGGTGCGCACTTCACCGCCCTGGCCCAGGACAAGGTCACTTTCTACACCGCTCCGATCAAGGCCCTGGTCTCGGAGAAGTTCTTCGACCTGTGCAAGCTGTTCGGCACGGAGAACGTCGGGATGCTCACCGGCGACGCCTCGGTCAACGCGGACGCCCCGGTGATCTGCTGCACCGCCGAGGTGCTGGCCTCCATCGCGCTGCGTGACGGGAAGTACGCGGACATCGGCCAGGTCGTCATGGACGAGTTCCACTTCTACGCGGAGCAGGACCGCGGCTGGGCGTGGCAGATTCCGATCCTGGAGCTGCCGCAGGCCCAGTTCATCCTGATGTCGGCCACGCTCGGTGACGTCAGGATGTTCGAGGAGGACCTGACCCGCCGTACCGGCCGCCCCACCTCCGTGGTGCGCTCGGCGACCCGGCCGGTCCCACTGAGCTACGAGTACCGGCTGACACCGATCACCGAGACGATCACCGAGCTCCTGGACACCCGGCAGTCGCCCGTCTACATCGTGCACTTCACCCAGGCCGCGGCGGTCGAGCGGGCACAGTCGCTGATGAGCATCAACATGTGCACCAAGGAGGAGAAGGAGAAGATCGCCGATCTCATCGGCAACTTCCGCTTCACCACCAAGTTCGGCCAGAACCTCTCCCGTTACGTACGACACGGTATCGGTGTGCACCACGCGGGCATGCTCCCGAAGTACCGCCGCCTGGTCGAGAAGCTGGCGCAGGCGGGGCTGCTGAAGGTCATCTGCGGTACGGACACGCTCGGCGTCGGGGTCAACGTCCCCATTCGCACCGTGCTGTTCACCGCCCTCACCAAGTACGACGGCACCCGGGTGCGGACACTGCGCGCACGCGAGTTCCACCAGATCGCGGGCCGGGCCGGCCGGGCGGGCTTCGACACGGCGGGCTTCGTCGTGGCCCAGGCCCCGGAACACGTCGTCGAGAACGAAAAGGCGGTCAAGAAGGCCGGCGACGACCCGAAGAAGAAGCGCAAGGTCGTCCGCAAGAAGGCCCCCGAAGGCTTCGTCGCCTGGTCGGAGACCACGTTCGACAAGTTGATCCAGTCCGATCCGGAGCCGCTCACCTCCCGTTTCCGGGTGACCCACACCATGCTTCTGTCGGTGATCGCGCGTCCCGGCAACGCCTTCGACGCGATGCGGCATCTACTGGAGGACAACCACGAGCCGCGCAAGGCGCAGCTGCGCCACATCCGCCGGGCGATCGCGATCTACCGGTCGCTGCTGGACGGCGGTGTCGTGGAGCGGCTCGACAAGCCCGACGCGGAGGGCCGCATCGTGCGGCTCACCGTCGATCTGCAGCAGGACTTCGCGCTGAACCAGCCACTGTCCACGTTCGCGCTCGCCGCGTTCGAGCTGTTGGACGCCGACTCGCCGTCGTACGCGCTGGACATGGTCTCGGTGGTGGAGTCGACGCTCGACGACCCGCGCCAGATCCTGGCCGCGCAGCAGAACAAGGCGCGCGGCGAGGCGGTCGGACAGATGAAGGCCGACGGCATCGAGTACGAGGAGCGGATGGAGCTCCTCCAGGAGGTCACGTACCCGAAGCCGCTGGGCGAACTGCTGTGGCACGCGTACGACGTCTACCGTCAGAGCCACCCGTGGGTGAGCGATCACCCGGTGTCGCCGAAGTCGGTCATCCGTGACATGTACGAACGCGCCATGACGTTCACCGAGTTCACGTCGAACTACGAACTGGCGCGCACCGAGGGCATCGTGCTGCGCTATCTGGCGAGCGCGTACAAGGCGCTGGAGCACACCATTCCGGACGACATCAAGTCCGAGGACCTGGAGGATCTCATCGCCTGGCTCGGCGAGATGGTCCGGCAGGTCGACTCCAGTCTGCTCGACGAGTGGGAGCAGCTCGCCAATCCCGAGGTGGAGACGGCCGAGCAGGCGCAGGAGCGGGCCGACGAGGTCAAGCCGGTCACGGCCAACGCCCGCGCCTTCCGCGTGCTGGTGCGCAACGCGATGTTCCGCCGGGTGGAGCTGGCCGCGCTGGACCGCGTCCGCGACCTGGGCGAGCTGGACGGGGACGCGGGCTGGGACGAGGACGCGTGGGGCGAGGCCATGGACGCCTACTGGGACGAGTACGAGGAGCTGGGCACCGGGCCCGACGCCCGCGGTCCGAAGCTGCTGAAGATCGACGAGGACGCCGAGCACGGCCTGTGGCGCGTCCGGCAGACGTTCGCCGACCCGAACGGCGACCATGACTGGGGCATCAGCGCCGAGGTCGATCTGGCCGCGTCCGACGAGGAGGGCCGGGCGGTTCTCCGGGTCACCTCCGTGGGCCAGTTGTGAGCGCGTCCGTACCGACGGCGCCGCTGCGAGAGTGGAGAGGAACCGCATGACGAACCCCGCCGAGCGCCTGGTCGACCTGCTCGACCTGGAGCGGATCGAGGTCAACATCTTCCGCGGCCGCAGTCCCGAGGAGTCCCTCCAGCGGGTCTTCGGCGGGCAGGTCGCGGGCCAGGCGCTGGTCGCGGCGGGCCGCACCACGGACGGCGACCGGCCGGTGCATTCACTGCACGCCTACTTCCTGCGGCCGGGCCGTCCCGGGGTGCCGATCGTCTACGAGGTGGAGCGGGTCAGGGACGGCCGGTCGTTCACCACGCGCCGGGTGACGGCCGTGCAGCAGGGCAGGACGATCTTCAATCTGACGGCGTCCTTCCACCGCCCGGAGGAGGCCGGATTCGAGCACCAGTTGCCGCCGGCCCGTGTGGTGCCGGATCCGGAGGAGCTGCCCACGGTCGCCGAAGAGGTGAGCGAGCACCTGGGCGGTCTGCCGGAGGCCCTGGAGCGGATGGCGCGGCGTCAGCCCTTCGACATCCGCTACGTCGACCGGCTGCGCTGGACGCAGGAGGAGATCAAGGACGCGGACCCGCGCAGCGCGGTATGGATGCGCGCGGTCGGCCCGCTCGGTGACGACCCGCTGGTGCACACCTGTGCGCTGACCTACGCCAGCGACATGACGCTGCTGGACGCGGTGCGCATCCCGGTGGAGCCGCTGTGGGGGCCGCGCGGCTTCGACATGGCGTCGCTGGACCACGCGATGTGGTTCCACCGTCCGTTCCGGGCGGACGAGTGGTTCCTGTACGACCAGGAGTCGCCGGTGGCGACGGGCGGGCGGGGGCTGGCGCGCGGCAGGATCTACGACCGCGAGGGCAATCTGCTGGTGTCGGTGGTGCAGGAGGGCCTGTTCCGGCGGCTGGGTGAGCGGCCGTCCTGACGGCTCAGGTGCCCGGCAGGGGGTCCTGCTCGACGTCGTGACGGCGGGTGCGGATGTCGGGCGGCGCCGGGTGCAGCTTCGCGTCGCAGGTGGGTCCGAGACCGGTGCGGCGCGAGGCCGTGCCGGTGAGGGGGCGGCCGCACACGCGGCAGCGCACGACGCGGCGCCCGGCGGCCGTGGCGTCGGCGCCGGGCAGTTGCCCGGCGTCAGGGGCGGGGGCTGGATCCGGTGACTCCACGTACTCATCCTAGGATTCGGACTCCCCGCCCGCGCAACCGAGGAGCCGTACGTGCCGAGCACCTTCAAAGTGGCGGCCCTGCCGAAGCCGAGCAAGGCCAGGCCCGAGCCCCTGCCCGGTGTGGCCGAGGGCTTCGAACACGTCGTCGTCGACGCGTCGAGGGGCCCCTTCCACGTGTTCGCCTACCTGGAGCGCGAGTTGCCGCCCGGCGGCATACCCGCGTACCTCACGGCGCGCAAGGACGGCGCCCGCTCCTTCGTGCTGTGGGCCGAGCCGGAGCGCCGCACCCGGCTGGCCACGCTCGTCACCACCTCGGCGGGCGGCGGCGTGGCGGAGTACCAGGTGTGGGGCGGGCAGGGCGAGCTGATCGGCACCTTCGTCCGGGAGAAGGCGCTGTCCGGGAAAGGGCTGCGCACGCGCTGGACCGTCAACCAGGCCGGCTGCCCGGCGGCCGTCGGGTTCAAGGGCCGGATCTTCTGGTGGTACGTGTGGTGGCCGCTGTTCCCGCTCTGGGTACTCATCGCGGTGGGAAGTCTCTTCAACGGCGGCGGCGACGTGCCGCGCGGACCACGGCGCATCGTGTGGCGCGCCGGCGACGATGCGCCGCTGGAGTACCGGTCCGACGACGAGGTCGTCGCGCATGCCCCCTGGGTCGACCTCCGGCTCGCGGCCGCGCTCACGGCGGTGGTCCGCTCGTTCGACAGCTGGCTCGGCACACCGTGGGACGACAGGAAGAAGTGACCGCACCAGGACCGGACCGGCGCCGTCGCAGGCCGGCCGCCGCACCCTCGCACCGTTAGGCCGTTGGATGGATACCGCGGGCCCCTGTCGGCCCCGGGCGCGCGCCTGACCGCCCTGCCGCACCCCGGCCGCGGAAGGTGGTCGCGCGCGGTGTTCCGCGGGCCGCGACCACAGCCCACGGCACCGGAGGGACGGCGTCGAGGGAGGTGCGGCCATGACGGCCGATCAGGTGCTCATGGGCCTGGGACTGATCGTGGTGCTGGCGGTCGGTTCGCAACTGCTGGCGAACCGGCTGCGCGTGCCCGCACTGCTCGTCCTCCTTCCGGTCGGCTTCACCGCCGGGGCGCTCACCGACAACGTCGACCCCGAGCGCCTGCTGGGCGCCGCATTCTCCCCGCTCGTTTCTCTGGCGGTGGCGGTGATCCTTTACGACGCCGGGCTGGGCCTGGACCTCCAACGGCTGAAGGGTCACACGCGCCGGGTCGTACACCGGCTGCTCTGGCTCGGGACGGTGCTCACCGTGGTGTCCGCCGCGCTGTTCGCCGTGCCGGTTCTGGACATGTCGATGGGGGCGGCGGTGATGCTCGCCTCGATCCTGGTCGTCTCCGGGCCCACCGTCGTGGGTCCACTGCTCAACTTCGTCCGGCCCACCGAGCGGCTGCAGCGCATCCTCATCTGGGAGGGCTCGCTGATCGACCCGGTGGGCGGCATCCTCGGGGCCTTCGTCTTCCACGGAGTCATGGCCGCCGACGGCCACCACCACTTCGGCAGCCAGTTCGGGGAGTTCGCGGTCAGTGCCGCAGTCGGCCTGGCCGGTGGCGTGGCCGGGGCGGCGCTGCTGTGGCTGCTGCTGAGCCGGGTGCGGATGAGCGAGGAGCTGGGTACCTCGGTACAGGTCGCCGCGGTCATCGGCGTTGCGGCGGCCTGCGACATGCTGCGCGACGACACGGGGCTGATCTCGGCGGTCGTCATGGGAATGGCCATGGCCAATCTGCCCGGTCTGGACATCCCGGCCAGACGCCCGTTCTTCGACACGCTGGTCTCCCTGGTCATCGGACTGCTGTTCGTCTCCATCTCGGCCACGGTCACCCCTTCGTCGCTTCGGCACGTGGTGCTGCCGGCGCTCGCCCTGGTCGCTCTGCTCGTCCTCGTCACCAGGCCCCTGGTGGCCCATCTGGCGACGCTGCGTACCGATGTGCCGCGCGGGGAACGGTGGTTCATCGGCTGGATGGCCCCGCGCGGCATCGTCGCCGCGGCCACGGCGTCCACGTTCTCGGCCGAGCTGACCGACCGGGGCGTCACGGGCGGCGAGCGCATCCTGCCCGCCACCTTCGTCGTGATCGTCGCCACGGTCATGCTGTACGGCCTGACGGCGTTTCCGGTCGCCCGCAGGCTCGGGGTGCTGCGTCCGGCCCGGTCCCGGCCGTTGCTCGTCGGCGGCGCACCGTGGGCCGTCGACCTGGCCGGTGCGCTGGGTTCGGCAGGGCTGGACGTCCTGATGTGGGCGGGCGCCGACCGTGAGCGGGAGCGGATCACGGAGGCAGGGCTGAAGCTGGCACCCGGTGAACTGCTCGCCTCGGCCACCGGCGCCGGTGCGGAGCTCGAGGGGATCACCGGAGTGCTGCTCCTCACGGGCGAGGACGACTTCAACGCCCTCGCCGCAACGACGCTCCGCGAGAGCGTCGAGGGCCCGGTGCACCGGCTCGCGTCCCCCTCCGCGAGCCACGGGGTGGTCGCGCCCTACACCGGCGGCGAGTCGCTGTTCGGCGCCGCTCTCACCGGCCCCGAACTCTCCCGCAGGTACGAGGCCGGTGCCCGCGTGGTGGCGCGGCCGGCCGGCGGCACTCTGCCGTCCGGTCACGCTCTGCTGTTCGTGGTGGATCCGGACGGGCGGCTCACCCCGGTCACGGACGCCCGGACCCCCGTCCCGGGCGCGGGCGACACCGTCATCCTTCTGAGCCCGCCCGCCGGCGCGCTCACCGGCTGACCACGGCCGCGCGGCCGGCGCCCGTGAGCCGTGCGCATGCCCCGGACCACCCCACCGTGACACCGCCCTGGGCAACGCCGTCAGGGCGGGCGACCACACAGATCACCCAGCCGAGGAGACAACGAACATGCCGGCCGAACCCGCCGGGGCGCCCGCCGCCCAGCCGCCCGATCCCGCCACCATGGTCCGCACCCGCGGTTACGCGGTCCTGCTGGTGATCGTGGCGGTGCTGGGGGTCCCGATCTCGGCGGGGGCCTTCGGCTTCCTCGCCCTCGTCTCCGAACTGCAGTCCCTGACGTACGACGACCTGCCCAAGGGCCTCGGCTTCGCCGGGACACCCTCGTGGTGGCCGGTGCCGCTGGTCGGCGTGGCGGGGCTGCTGACGGGGCTGGCCATCCGGTACCTCCCGGGCGAGGGCGGGCACAAACCGGCCGAGGGGCTGGTGAGTACGGGTGTGGCCCCGGCCGCGCAGCTGCCCGGTATCGCTCTCGCGGCCGTCGCCTCCCTCGGGCTCGGCGCGGTACTCGGCCCCGAGGCCCCGCTCATCGCTCTGGGAGGGGGCGTGGCCGTGTACGCGGTCCGGCTGATCAAGCCGGACATCGAGCCGGGGGCGAGCGCCCTGGTGGGGGCCGCGGGCAGCTTCGCCGCCGTCAGCGCCCTGCTGGGGTCGCCGCTCCTCGGTGCGTTCCTGCTGATGGAGGCCTCGGGGCTGGCCGGGATGATGCTGGGGGTGTCCCTCGTGCCCGGGCTGCTGGCGGCCGGGATCGGTGCGCTGATCTTCACCGGCCTCGGCTCGTGGACGGGGCTGGGGACGTACTCCCTGGCGCTGCACGAAGTGCCTCCGGCCGACGGTCCCACCGTCGCCGAATTCGGCTGGGCCGTCGCGCTGGGGCTGGGGGCCGCGCTCGCCGGGGCGGGAATTCACCGGCTGGCGCTGTTCCTTCAGCCGCGGGTCGAGCGGCGACGGGTGGTGGCCACCCTGGGGATGGGCCTGGTCGTCGGTGTCCTCGCGCTCGTGTACGCCGAGATCACCGGCGACTCCGCCTCACAGGTGCTGTACTCGGGCGAGCATGCGCTGGACCCGCTGCTGGCCGACTCCGCACGGTACTCGGCGGCCACCCTGGTGGTGCTCGTCGTCTGCAAGTCGCTGGCCTACTGCGCTTCCTTGAGCGCCTTTCGGGGCGGCCCCGTCTTTCCGGCCATGTTCGCCGGGGCGGCGGGCGGCCTCGCGCTTTCCCATCTCCCGGGGCTGAACCCGACCTCCGGATTCGCCATGGGAATCGGGGCGATGTGCGTGGCGATGCTGAAGCTGCCGATGACGTCGGTGCTGCTGGCCACGCTGCTGCTGGGGTCCGAGGGGCTCACCGTCATGCCTCTGGTGATCGTCTCGGTGGTGGTCTCCTACGTCGTCACACTCAGAATCACTCCCCCGCCGGCAGCGTTCGCCACGAAGCCACCCGCGCCGTAGCGAGCGCTGCCGGCCCAGCAGCCTGCCCTCAGACCCGTTCGCGCTCCCCGGGGCTCGCGCAGAGCGCCCAGATGACGAAGATGTCCAGCGCGATGAGAACGATGGACCACAGCGGATAATGCGGCAGCCATGCGAAGTTGGCGAGGGCGGCGAGTCCGGCGAGTACGACGCCGACGGCACGCGCCCAGAACGCCCCGGTGAACAGGGCGCAGCCGGCCAGGACGATCAGGATGCCGAGAATGAGGTGGATCCATCCCCACCCGGTCAGGTTGAACTGGAACACGTAGTTGCGCGTGGTGACGAAGACGTCGTCCTTGGCGATGGCGGAGATCCCCTGGAAGATCGCCATGGCCCCGCCGAAGATCATCAGGATGGCGGCGAAGGCGGTCCAGCCCGTCCGGAACGGGTGGTGGGAGTCCCTGGGAGCGGCAGGCGCCGCTCCGGGGTGGTTGCTGGTACTGGCCATGTCGGCCTCCTCGGGTAGCAGAATCACCCGGCAGGACCGAGCAGCCCCGCCGGGCGTCCTCGATAACAGCGTGGCACGGGGGCGGGTGACCGGCACCACGAGCGGTGCACGCCGGGCCCCCGGGGCAGCGCGAGGACCATCTCATGTCAGAGATAGAATCTCTGACATGAGAGAAGTGGGAGAGCCCGAGGCCACGGCCGTGGAGGCAGGGCTCGCAGCGCGGCTCGGCGGTCTACGGGGCGAGCGCGGCTGGTCGCTCGACGAGCTGGCCCGGCGCAGCGGGCTGAGCCGCTCGACGCTCTCGCGGCTCGAACGCGGCGAGCTGAGCCCGACGGCCGCCCAGCTCGGCCGGCTGTGCAGCGTGTACGAGCGGACCATGTCCCGGCTGCTGCAGGAAGTGGAGGCGCAACCGCCGCAGCTCGTCCCCGCCGAAAGTCAGACGGTGTGGCGGGACGAGGCGACGGGCTTCGTCCGCAGATCCGTCTCGCCTCCGCACGCCGGTCTGCGGGCGGAGGTGATCGAGGGCATTCTCGGCCCGGATGCCGACATCGCGTACGAAGGTCCGCCCGTCCCGGAACTGGAACAGCACATCTGGGTCCTGGAGGGCACGCTGGAGGTCGCCGTCGACGACACGGTGCACACGGTCGGCCCGGGCGACTGCCTGCGGTTCCGGCTGCGCGGCCCTTCGCGATTCCGCTGTCCCGGCCCGGATCGGGTCCGTTACGCACTGATGATCGTCACACCGTGAAAGGACCTTGCCGCATGACCGAGATCGTTCAGGCGTCCGGACCCGAACTGGTCACGTACGCCGATGAGCTGGCCGCACTCCTCGTGGAAACGGTCGACGGCGGATCGTCCGTGGGGTTCCTCGCCCCGCTCGACCGGGACGCGGCCGCGTGCTGGTGGCGGGAGCGCGCCGCGTCCGTGGACGCGGGCCGTCACCTGGTGTGGCTGGCCCGGGACGGTGAACGGATCGCGGGGACCATCGGCCTCGCCCGGGCGCCGCTGCCCAATGCCCGGCACCGCGCGGAGGTGGCCAAGCTGATGGTCCGTCCGTCGGCTCGGGGCCGGGGGCTCGGAAGGCAGTTGCTGGACGCGGCCGAACGTTCGGCGGCGGGGGACGGCGTGACGCTGCTGGTCCTGGACACCGAGAGCGGAAGTCCGGCCGAGCGGCTGTACCGCTCGGCGGGCTGGACGGAGTGCGGCTCCGTTCCGGACTACGCCGCCGATCCGGCCGGCGTCCTGAAGCCGACCACCTTCTACTTCAAGGCGATCGGCCCGGCCGGCCCGGCGTCCGCCCGCGCCTCGAGCCCGGCTTCGCACCGATGAACCCGCGGGCGCGACAATGGCCACGGAAGACACCGACGAGGAGATATCCATGACGCTGCACGACATCCCGCTCCACACCCTCACCGGCGAGCCGACCACGCTGGGCGCCTACCGCGGCCAGGCGGTGCTGCTGGTCAACGTCGCCTCCAAGTGCGGCCTGACCCCGCAGTACGCCGGTCTCGAACGGCTCCAGAAGGAGTACGGGGACCGGGGCTTCACCGTGCTCGGCGTGCCCTGCAACCAGTTCGGCGGCCAGGAGCCCGGGAGCTCCGAGGAGATCCGGACGTTCTGCTCGACGACGTACGGGGTGAGCTTCCCGCTGCTGGCGAAGACCGACGTCAACGGCTCGGGCCGGCATCCGCTCTACGCGGCGCTCACCCAGCTCGCGGACGCGGACGGCGAGGCCGGTGACATCCAGTGGAACTTCGAGAAGTTCCTCATCTCCCCGGCGGGCGAGCCGGTCGCCCGGATCCGCCCCCGCACGGAGCCCGAGGCCCCGGAGGTCGTGGCGGCCATCGAGGCGCAGCTCCCTGCCTGAGCACCGGGCCGGTGCGACTAGGCCCCGTCCCTGTCGCGACGGCAGGGACGGGGCCGGTCCACGGGGCACGGCGGAGCGTCAGCGGATGGGCATCCCGGACAGCGTGCGGGCGATCACCAGGCGCTGGATCTCGCTCGTCCCCTCGAAGATCGTGTAGATCGCGGCGTCGCGGTGCATGCGCTCCACCGGGTACTCACGGGTGAAGCCGTTCCCGCCGAGGATCTGGATGGCCTGAGCGGTGACCTTCTTGGCGGTCTCGCTCGCGTACAGCTTGGACATGGAGCCCTCGGCCGACTCGAACGGCTTGCCTGCGGTCGCCATCCACGAGGCGCGCCAGACCAGCAGGCGGGCCGCGTCGATCTGGGTCCGCATGTCGGCGAGCTGGAAGGCGATGCCCTGGTTGTCGATGATCGGGCGGCCGAACTGGGTCCGGGTCTTCGCGTAGTCCAGCGCGACCTCGTACGCGGCGCGGGCGGTGCCGACCGCCATCGCGCCGACGGCCGGGCGGGACGCCTCGAACGTGGCCATCGCGGCGTTCTTCACGCGCTCGCCGCCGCCGGAAGCGGCGCGCTCGCGGGCTCGGGCGAGCCGCTGGTCGAGCTTCTCCTTGCCGCCGAGCAGGCAGTGGCCGGGCACGCGCACGTCCTCCAGGACGACCTCGGCGGTGTGCGAGGCGCGGATGCCGTGCTTCTTGAACTTCTGGCCCTGCGAGAGGCCGGCCGTGTCCGGCGGCACGATGAACGAGGCGTGCCCCTTGGAGCCGAGCTCGGCGTCGACGACCGCGACCACGACGTGGACGTTGGCGATGCCACCGTTCGTCGCCCACGTCTTGGTGCCGTTGAGCACCCACTCGTCCTTGGCCTGGTCGTACACGGCGCGGGTACGCATCGAGCCGACGTCGGAGCCGGCGTCGGGCTCGGAGGAGCAGAATGCGGCGACCTTCACATCGTTCGCGTCACCGTACATCTGCGGGATCCAGGTGCCGATCTGCTCCTCGGTGCCGTTGGCGAGGACGCCGACGGCCGCAAGGCCCGTACCGACGATCGACAGGGCGATGCCCGCGTCCCCCCAGAACAGCTCCTCCATCGTCATCGGGATGCCGAGACCCGTCGGGTCGAAGAACTGCTGCGCATAGAAGTCGAGGGAGTAGATTCCGATCTTGGCGGCCTCCTGGATGACGGGCCAGGGCGTTTCCTCACGCTCGTCCCACTCCGAAGCTGCCGGACGGATCACGTCTGCGGCGAAGCCGTGAAGCCAGTCACGGACCTGCTTCTGGTCGTCGTTGAGATCGAGCGTGAACTCGGCCATGTTCCCCTCCACGTGCTGCCGTCAAATGTGATCGTTACTTGCGGTAACAACAGTCTGTTACCGGCAAGTAGCCTGTGTCAACCACACAGACGGCGATCCTCCCACCGCTGGGCAGGGTGTTACGTTGCGCAGGCAGGACGGACATGCAGGGTCAGGGGTGGGAGAAACGACATGGAGACCACACGACAGGCCGAGCGACAGCGGAGCGCGGCCGAACGCCGCCGCCGAGAACTGCTCGAGGCCGCCGACCGCGTGGTGCTCAGGGACGGCCCCGGAGCCTCGATGAACGCCATCGCCGCAGAGGCGGGCATCACCAAGCCCATCCTCTACCGTCACTTCGGCGACAAGGGCGGTCTCTACCGCGCCCTCGCCAAGCGGCACACCGACGCACTCCTGAGTGCCCTGCGGGCCGCACTCGACGCCCCCGCCGGCCGCCGCGAGCGCGTCGAGGCGACGCTCGACACGTATCTCGCGGCGATCGAGGCGCGCCCCCAGGTGTACCGCTTCCTGATGCACCCCTCCGACGACGCGGCACCCTCCCCCGAGCAGGGCTTCGACGTCGGGCGGCACTCGGCTCCACTGCTGCGCCGCCTCGGCGAGGAGCTCGCCACGGTGATCGCGGAGCGGGTGGATCTCGGCCCGGGCAGCCAGGAGATGGCCCGGATCTGGGGCCACGGCATCGTCGGCATGATGCATGCCGCCGGGGACTGGTGGCTGGGCGAACGACCCTGTTCGCGCGAGCAGTTGGTGCGGAGTCTGGCCGATCTGCTCTGGGGCAGGCTGGCCGCGGCGGGCGACCGCCCGGGCGGTCCCGGGTTCTGAGCCGCCGACGTCTCAGCCGGTGCGCCCCCAGGGCGCCCGGCGGGCCGCACGCAGCGCGCGAGCCTTGCGCAGTCCGGTCAGCCGGTCCGTGTAGACGGCGCCGTCGAGATGGTCGCATTCGTGCTGGAGGCAACGGGCGAAGAAACCCGTACCGCTGACCCGTACCGGCTCCCCCTCGGCCGTCAGACCCGCCACGACGGCATGGTCGAAGCGCGGCGTGCCGGCCTCGATCCCCGGGAGCGACAGACAGCCCTCGGGACCACGCACCGTGACACCGTCCGCCTCGACGAGCGTGGGGTTGACCACGTGGCCCAGATGGCGGACGTCCTCGTCGTCGGGGCAGTCGTAGACGAAGACGCGCAACGGCACCCCGACCTGGTTGGCGGCGAGGCCGACGCCCTGCGCCTCGTACATCGTGGCGAACATGTCCTCGACCAGCCGGGCGAGGGACGGCCCGAAGTCCGTGACCGGCTCGCACACGGTGTGGAGCACCGGGTCACCGAGCAGGCTCATGGTCCGGACGAGTCCGGAGCTGCCGGGGATGGGGCGGTTTCGCATGACGGTCATCGTACGTTCCGCCGGAACGTCCTTGTCAGGGCGCGGCTGTCCGCTCGATCGCCGTTCCCCACCCGGGCGCAGCCGCCCTCGCACTCCCCGTTCCCGGGCCGCGCAGACGCCCCTGGCCGGCGGCGGGAGCGGGAGCGAAGAGCGCCGGCGCACGATCAGCCCTCCCGGCCCCACCGGACCCGGGAAATGCGCGGGACCGGACTCCTCACCGACAGACCCCCTCTGACCTGTATGTTTGCCAGTTCAGCGCGGTGGTGTCAGTTCGCCCGCCGCGCGTTCCATGGGAACTCCACGGCGCCGACGGTGCCGCCGTGCCTCCGCCGCGCCGGACATCGATAGGCTGGGCGCGGACCGATGCAAGGAGGATCTAGGACGATGGCAGGCAACACGGAGCCGTTGTCGCCGCGGGCCAAGCTGGCCGTGACGGCGGGCAAGGCCGCTGCGGCGGTGTCGCGAGCGGCCGGGCGGGGCAGCGGATCGGTGATCGGCGGCCGGGTGGCGCTCAAGCTCGACCCCGACCTGCTCGGGCGGCTGGCGCAGCACCTGGACGTGATCCTCGTGTCGGCGACGAATGGCAAGACGACCACGACCCGGCTGATCGCCGAGGCGCTGCGGGCCGCGGGCCCGGTCGTGTCGAACGCGCTCGGCGCCAACATGCCCGCGGGCATCACCTCGGCCCTGGCCGGCGGCTCCGACGCGCAGTACGGCGTGATCGAGGTCGACGAGAAGTATCTCGCCGGGGTCGCGCGCGACACGACGCCCAAGGTGATCGCACTGCTCAACCTCTCGCGCGACCAGCTGGACCGGGCCGCGGAGACCCGGATGCTGGCCGAGAAGTGGCGGGAGGGGCTGTCCGGCTCCAAGGCCGTGATCGTCGCCAACGCCGACGACCCGCTGATCGTCTGGGCGGCCTCCTCCTCCCCCAACGTGGTGTGGGTCGCGGCCGGCCAGGCGTGGAAGGACGACGCCTGGTCCTGCCCGTCCTGCGGCGGCGTGATGCAGCGCCCCGGCGACGACTGGTTCTGCGGCGAGTGCGGCTTCCGGCGCCCGCCGCCCAGCTGGGTCCTGCACGGTGACTACGTGCTCGACCCGCACGGCTCGGCGTGGCCGATCCATCTCCAGCTGCCGGGCCGCGCCAACAAGGCCAACGCCACCAGCTCGGCCGCCGTGGCCGCCGTCTTCGGGGTGCCGCCGCAAGTCGCCCTGGAGCGGATGTACCAGGTGCAGGCCGTGGCGGGCCGCTACGACGTGGTCACCTTCCTCGGCCGCGAGCTCCGCCTCCTGCTGGCGAAGAACCCGGCGGGCTGGCTGGAGACGTTCTCTCTGATCGACCCGCCCCCCACCCCGGTGATCCTTTCCGTGAACGCCCGCGGCGCCGACGGTACGGACACCTCGTGGCTGTGGGACGTGGACTACACCCAGCTCGCCGGCCACCCGATCTTCGTGCTCGGTGACCGGAAGCTGGATCTCGCGGTCCGCCTCGAAGTGGCCGGTCTCGACTTCCGGGTCTGCGAGAACCTCGACGAGGCCGTCCAGCAGGCACCGCCCGGACGCATCGAGGTCATCGCCAACTACACCGCCTTCCAGGATCTGCGCCGTCGTGTCGGCAACTGACCCCGGCCCCGGGCCCCTCCGGAGAGGACGAAGCATGAGCAACAACAGCCTGCGGCTGGTGTGGGTCTACCCGGACCTGCTGAGCACCTACGGCGACCAGGGCAACGCCCTCGTGGTGGAGCGCCGGGCCCGTCAGCGCGGTCTCGACGTGTCGCGCGTCGACGTGCGCAGCGACCAGCCGGTCCCCACGTCCGGGGACATCTATCTGATCGGCGGCGGTGAGGACCGGCCCCAGCGGCTCGCGGCGGAGCGGCTCCGCCGCGACGGCGGGCTCAGCCGGGCGGCGTCCAACGGCGCGATCATCTTCTCGGTCTGCGCCGGGTACCAGATCCTCGGCCACGAGTTCGTCAACGACCTCGGTGAGCGAGAGCAGGGTCTCGGGCTGCTCGACGTGGTCTCCACCCGCGGCGAGGGGGCCCGGTGCGTCGGCGACGTGCTCGGGGACATCGACCCGCGTCTCGGGCTGCCGCCGCTGACCGGTTTCGAGAACCACCAGGGCGTCACCCATCTCGGGCCGACGGCACGCCCGTTCGCCCAGGTGCGCTTCGGCCGGGGCAACGGCACGGGCGACGGGACCGAGGGCGCGTACAACGACACCGTCTTCGGCACGTACATGCACGGGCCCGTGATGGCACGCAACCCGCTGATCGCGGATCTGCTGCTGAAGCTGGCACTCGATGTGAACGCCCTGCCGCCCTGCGACGACCGCTGGTACGAGGCACTGCGCGCCGAGCGGATCGCCGCGGCGACACAGCCCGCCTGATGAGGCGTGATTCGCTCAGCTGAGCGGAGTCCAGCAGGCGGACGCCCGGTTCGGTCCCGCCACCCTGCGCCGGTAGGGTGGCGGGGATCCAACCGGACGACGTGGTCCGGTCGTCGGCCCACGTTGCAAAGGTTTCCCGGGCAATGCGAATTGGTGTGCTCACCTCCGGCGGCGACTGCCCCGGCCTCAATGCCGTCATCCGTTCCGTCGTCCACCGTGCTGTGGTCGACCACGGCGACGAGGTCATCGGCTTCCACGACGGGTGGCGGGGCCTCCTCGAGTGCGACTACCGCAAGCTCGACCTGGACGCGGTCGGCGGCATCCTCGCCCGCGGCGGCACGATCCTCGGCTCCTCCCGGGTCCAGCCCGCGCACCTGCGCGGCGGCGTCGAGCAGGCGAAGGGCCATGTCGCGGACCTCGGTCTCGACGCGATCATCCCGATCGGCGGCGAAGGCACGCTGAAGGCGGCCAACCTGCTGTCCGAGGCGGGGCTCCCGATCGTCGGCGTCCCGAAGACGATCGACAACGACATCGCGTCCACGGACGTGACCTTCGGTTTCGACACCGCGGTGGGCGTGGCCACCGAGGCCCTCGACCGACTGAAGACCACCGCCGAGTCCCACCAGCGCGTCATGATCGTCGAGGTCATGGGACGCCACACCGGCTGGATCGCCCTGCACTCCGGCATGGCGGCCGGTGCGCACGCCATCGTCGTCCCCGAGCGCCCCTTCGACATCGACGAGCTGACCGAGCTGGTCGGCCGGCGCTTCTCGGCCGGCAAGAAGTTCGCCATCGTCGTCGTCGCCGAGGGCGCGAAGCCCCGTGAGGGCTCCATGGAGTTCGAGTCGGGCGTCAAGGACATCTACGGGCACGAGCGCTTCGCCGGCGTGGCGACGCAGCTCTCCATCGAGCTGGAGCAGCGCCTGGGCAAGGAGGCGCGCCCGGTCATCCTCGGCCATGTACAGCGCGGCGGCACGCCGACCGCGTACGACCGCGTCCTCGCGACCCGCTTCGGCTGGCACGCGGTGGAGGCCGCACACCGTGGCGAGTTCGGCATGATGACGGCACTGCGCGGCACGGACATCACGATGGTGCCTCTCGCGGACGCCGTGGAGACCCTGAAGACGGTTCCGGCCGAGCGGTACTCCGAAGCCGAGTGCGTGCTCTGAGACACTCCACGACCCGACACCGCCCCCGGCCGCAGCTGCGGCCGGGGGCGGTTCTACTCTGGTCGGGACAACCGGCACGAAACAGGGACGTCCCGACGTTCCCATCGGGAGTGAACAGATGGATCACAGCGGGCACGGCATGAACATGGATCTGCCGCCGTTCACGCTGGGACGCGGGCTCCAGTTCTCCGCGGACCCGTTCTTCCTGATCGGCTGCGTCCTCGCAGTGCTTCTGTACGGGTACGGGGTGCTGCGGCTGCGCCGGCGCGGGGACGGCTGGCCCGTCAGCCGGATCGTCTTCTTCGTCGTCGGGGTGCTGACCATCGCGCTGGTGATGTGCACCCGGCTGAACGACTACGGCATGGTCATGTTCAGCGTGCACATGGTGCAGCACATGGTGATCAGCATGCTGTCGCCGATCCTGCTGCTGCTCGGTGCGCCCGTGACCCTCGCGCTGCGTGCCCTGCCGGTGGCGGGGCGTGGCACGACCGGGCCCCGCGAGCTGCTCCTGATGCTGCTGCACAGCCGCTACATGAAGATCGTCACGCACCCGGCGTTCACCATCCCGCTCTTCATCGCCAGCCTGTACGCCCTGTACTTCACACCTCTCTTCGACTTCCTGATGGGCTCGACGGCCGGGCACCTCGCGATGATGGTGCACTTCCTCGCGGTCGGCCTCGTCTTCTTCTGGCCGATCATGGGCGTCGACCCGGGACCGCACCGCCCGGGCTATGTGATGCGGATGCTGGAGCTGTTCGCCGGCATGCCGTTCCACGCCTTCTTCGGTATCGCGCTGATGATGGCGAGCGAGCCGATGGTGAAGGTCTACGAGAACCCGCCGGCCTCGCTCGGCATCGACGCCCTGTCCGACCAGAACGCCGCCGGTGGCATCGCGTGGGCGTTCAGCGAGATCCCCTCGGTGCTGGTCCTGGTGGCCCTGGTGTTCCAGTGGTACCGCTCGGAACAGCGGACGGCCAAGCGCAGCGACCGTGCCGCGGACCGGGACGGCGACCAGGAGCTCCAGGCGTACAACGCCTATCTCGCCTCGTTGCAGGCGCGCGGACAGTAGCGGTGGAGGGGCCTTCGGGGTGACGATGGCATCATCGGCCGCGCGGCCGATGAGGTCCTGTCCGGGGTTCCCCGTCGTCCGCGCGGAGCGCGGGCGCGACGGCGGTCGGCGCGTGCGATCGGCGTGCGGTGTCGCGGGTCCTGTGGCGGAGCCACCTGTCCCGCGGCACGGTGCGACGGGCGGGCGTGTCGGAGTCGGGGCGCAGACGGGGAACTCCGGACAGGACCTCTAGGAGGGTGCCCGCATGTCCGGTTCCACGAAGGCAATGGGAGTACTCACCGTAGGCACCCTGGTGGCAGTCACCGCGTACACGGTGGCGCTGGGGAGCAACGGCTGGCTCTGGTTCGGATGGGTGGTGCTGGGTCTGGTCACCATGGGAATGGTCGCCACGCGCGAGACCTGAGCCGGACGGAGCAGGGCCGGGCCGGTTCCGTACACCCGGACGGTGCCGGCCCGCCGTTCGCCCCGAGCGCCTGTCGGGGGGCGGGCGGGTGCGCCCCTACTGTTCGGGCCACGGTGCCGCCGGCACGGCGGCCGGGCCCGAGGAGTTCGTGATGGGGAACCGCGCAGGAGCGGCCGCGGCCGCGATCGTGTGCTTGCTGGCCGCCGCACTCGGCGGCTGTTCGGACGACAGCGGGAGCAGCGGCTCGGCTTCGGCCTCCGCGTCGGCAACCGGTACGGCGGCATCCGGGACCGTGGCGACCGCGTCGAGCCCGCTGGGCACGATCCTGGTCGACGGCGAGGGGCGGACGCTCTACCTCTGGGAGGCTGACACCTCCCCCAAGTCGACCTGCGACGGTGACTGCGCGAAGTCCTGGCCGCCCGTGACGGCCACCGGGAAGCCGGTCGCGGGCAAGGGTGCGAAGGCCTCCCTGCTCGGCACCACGACGCGTGACGACGGCCGCGAGGAGATCACCTACAACGGGCACCCGCTGTACCGCTACGCGGGCGACACGAGCGCCGGCGACGTCAACGGGCAGGGATCGAACGGTTTCGGCGCCGCCTGGTACGTGCTGGATCCCGCCGGAAACAAGATCACGAAGGCTGCGCCCTCCCCCTCGTCCTCGTCGCCCGGCGACGGGGGGTACTGACCCGTGTTCGCACTGCTTCCCCTGAGGGCTCGCATCGCCGTGGTGGTCGCGACGACCTGTGCCGCCACCCTGGCCGGCTGCTCCGGCGGTGGGGGCGGCTCCTCGTCGTCGGCCTCCCCCACCCCGCACACGACCTCGCCTTCGAAGGACGGCGCCCTGATCACCATCAAGGACTTCGCATTCCGTCCGGCCACCCTCACCGTCGCCCCGGGTACAAAGGTCACCGTGATCAACAAGGACGCGGTACCCCACACAGTGACGGCCACCGGCGACAAGGTGTTCGACACCGGCAAGGTCGAGTCGGGGCAAACGGTGAGGTTCGAGGCGCCCGCCCGGCCGGGCTCGTATCCGTACATCTGCACCATCCACCCGACGATGAACGGCTCCCTCACGGTGCGCTGAGAGCGCTCTCGGTTGCCCACTGCGAGCCCGGCCCCGGGGTCGCGACGCCGCCCGGAGTACGCCATCGCGTACGCCGGGCGGGGCGCCCCGGGGATCCGCGCACGGCCTGCCCGGCTCGGCGCGTTCGTCACTCTCCGCGCAGCGCCGGTCCATGATCTTCCTGCCGGAGCCACCGGCCGCCGGCTCGGCAGGGGCTGCTCCGCCGGGCACGCCGCCACCGCTCTACGGGAGACTGTCCAGCGGCTTTGCCTCCGGCGCTCAGTCGGCGTCCCACCGCGACACGGGGCCGCCGGGCGCCGTCGCACGGGGCTCGGATCTCGCGTCCCGTCACCCACCGTGCATACCCGGCGACCACGTTCACGGCCCCGTCCGCGGCCGCCCGCACGCAATCGCGAACGCGTCCCGCCCGCCCCGCCCACACCTTCACCCCCGCCCGGGGCAGAGCGTTCACGCACCGTCGGGAACGCGCCCGGCCCAGGGCACCGCCCGCACCTCGCGCAACGGTCGACCCCACCTCCCCCGGCGTCCGTTCGAGGTGTGGCCGAGTTAACGCGCTCGTAAGGCAGTTGTGATTTAAGTCTTGACAGGTGCCCATCACCAGGCCACCTTGGGAGCGCTCCCACAATCAAGACTTGCACACTCCACTCCCCTCCCTTCTCCCCCAACACCGGTTAGCTGCAAGGGCGTTACGGGGCGCAGCCGCGCTCCCCGTGACGTCCCAGCCACCCGGCCGAGGAAGGCGTTTGTCATGAGCTTGGTGAAGCGCTGTAGACGCAGCCGCACCGCAGGGCTCCCGACCGTCCTGGTCGGAGCCCTCGCCCTCGCCACCACCCTGGTGGGCGGACCGGCGAGCGCGTCCCAACAGGGCACATTGCACGAACTCGCCGCCGCCCAGGGCAAGTACTTCGGGTCCGCCACCGACAACCCGGAGCTGCCCGATGCCGCATACGCGGCCACCCTGGGCTCCGAGTTCGGGCAGATCACCCCCGGCAACTCGATGAAGTGGGACACCACCGAGCCGGTGCAGGGCCAGTTCAACTTCGCCAAGGGCGACGTGATCACCGACTTCGCCCAGCAGCACGGCCAGACCGTGCGCGGCCACACCCTCGTCTGGCACAGCCAGCTGCCCGGCTGGGTCGGCGCGCTGCCGTCGGCCCAGGTGGAGGCCGCCATGACGAACCACGTCACCGCGGAGGCCACGCACTACCGCGGGGCGGTCGACGCGTGGGACGTGGTGAACGAGCCGTTCAACGAGGACGGGACCTACCGCACAAGTCCCTTCTACACCGCCATGGGCAGCGACTACATCGCCACCGCACTGCGCGCCGCCCATGCCGCGGACCCGGACGCCGAGCTCTACCTCAACGACTACAACATCGAGGGGCTCGGCGCGAAGAGCGACGCCATGTACGCCCTGGTCAGCGAGCTGCTGGACGAGGGTGTACCGCTCGACGGGGTGGGCATGCAGGCACATCTGGCCGTCCAGTACGGCTTCCCGTACCAGATGCAGGCGAACATGCAGCGGTTCGCCGACCTCGGTCTCGACGTGGCCGTCACCGAACTCGACGTGCGCATGCAACTGCCCGCCGACGCCGCCAAGACGGCCACGCAGTCCTCCTACTACCGGCAGGTGACCGAAGCCTGTCTGGCGGTCCAGCGCTGCGTCGGCATCACCGTCTGGGACTACACGGACAAGTACTCCTGGGTCCCGAGCACCTTCCCCGGCCAGGGCGCGGCGAATCTGTACGACGAGAGCCTGCTGCCGAAGCCCGCCTACTCCGCCGTGCGCACCGCACTGGGCGGCGACGACGGGGGCGGCGAGGGCGGCGAACCCGGCGCGCTCAAGGCGCAGTACCGCAGCAACGACTCCTCCGCCGGTGACAACCAGATCAAGCCGGGTCTCCAACTCGTGAACACCGGCGACACGTCGGTCAGCCTCTCGGACGTGACAGTCCGCTACTGGTTCACTTCCGGCAACGGGGCTACCACGTACGGGACTTGGTGCGACTGGTCCCCGATCGGCTGCTCCACCGTGACCCACCGGGTCGCCGCCGTGAGCACCCCGAAGGCCGGCGCCGACCACTACCTCGAAGTGGGCTTCACCGGCGGCGGTCTGGCGCCTGGCGCCACCACCGGCGAGATCCAGCTACGCCTCAGCAAGTCGGACTGGTCGAACTTCGACGAGTCGGACGACTACAGCCACGGTGCCGGCACGTCGTACACGGACGCCACCAGGATCGGCGTGTACGTCGGTGGCCGGCTGGTCTGGGGCATCGAGCCCTGACCTTCGGCCCCGCCGGCCGCCCATCCCCTTCCGCTCCCCGCCGCACCTCCCCACGCTCCTCCCTGCTCCTTCCCCACGCTCCTCCCCGCTCCTTCCCCACGCTCCTCCCCGCCGCAGCTCTCGCTTCATCCCCCGTCCCCCTTTTTCGTCCCCTCGCTCCCCGACGACACCCGCCAATGGAGGATTTGTGTCGATATCACGTAGAACATTCAGCAGCGCCCTGGGCGGCAGCCTGCTGGCAGCGGGCCTGGTGCAGGGCACCGCCGTCGCCAAGCCCGCGTCCGCCGCCGGCACCGCCGGCCGCGCGGCCGCCGCGGATGACCCCTACACCCAGGCCTTCCTCACCCAGTACGGCAAGATCAAGGCGTCCGCCAACGGCTACTTCAGCCCGGACGGCCTGCCGTACCACTCGGTCGAGACCCTGATGGTGGAGGCTCCCGACCACGGCCACCAGACCACGTCGGAGGCCGTCAGCTTCTGGATGTGGCTGGAGGCCGCGTACGGACGGGTGACCGGTGACTGGGCGCCCTTCAACGCGGCCTGGGCGGTGGCCGAGAAGACCATCATCCCGCAGCACACCGACCAGTCGACCGCCGACTCCTACAACCCGTCCGCCCCCGCCACCTACGCCCCGGAGCACGCGCTTCCCAGCGGCTACCCCTCCGCCCTGAACCCCGCCGTCAAGGTCGGAACCGACCCGCTCGCCACCGAACTCGCCTCGTCCTACGGGACGATGGACGTCTACGGCATGCACTGGCTGATGGACCTGGACAACGTCTACGGCTACGGCAACAAGCCGGGCACGGGCGGCGAGTCGGGGCCGGGCGCCGGGGCCTCCTACATCAACACCTACCAGCGCGGTGCACAGGAGTCGGTGTGGGAGACCGTCCCGCAGCCCACCACCGACCTCTTCAAGTACGGGGGCCCCAACGGGTACCTCGACCTGTTCGTCGATGACGCCAGTTACGCCAAGCAGTGGAAGTACACCAACGCGCCGGACGCCGACGCCCGCGCGGTGCAGGCTGCCTACTGGGCGTACCGCTGGGCCTCCGCCCAGGGTAAGGCGAGCGAGGTCTCGGCCTCGGTCGCGAAGGCCGCCAAGATGGGCGACTACCTCCGCTACGCCATGTTCGACAAGTACTTCAAGCGGGTCGGCGACTGCACCGACCCCGCCTCCTGCCCGGCCGCGACGGGCCGGGACTCGCAGCACTACCTCCTGTCCTGGTACTACGCCTGGGGCGGAGCGGCGGCGGGCAGCGGCGGCGGCTGGGCCTGGCGCATCGGCGACGGCGCCTCCCACCAGGGCTACCAGAACCCGCTGGCGGCCTGGGCCCTGTCCAACGTGCCGGCGCTGACCCCCAAGTCCGCCACGGCCAGGGGCGACTGGTCCAAGAGCCTGACCCGGCAGCTGGAGTTCCTGACCTGGCTGCAGTCGAGCGAGGGCGCCTTCGCGGGCGGGTGCACCAACAGCTGGGACGGCAGCTACAGCAAGCCGCCGGCCGGCACACCCACCTTCTACGGGATGGCCTACGACTGGCAGCCGGTCTACCACGACCCGCCGAGCAACAACTGGTTCGGTTTCCAGGCCTGGGGCATGGAGCGGCTCGCCGCGTACTACCACGAGACGGGCAACGCGGCCGCCGAGGCGGTGCTGTCCAAGTGGGTCGCCTGGGCCTCGTCCGAGACGACGGTGGGTGCCGACGGCAGCTTCCGCTTCCCCTCCACGCTCAACTGGACGGGGCAGCCGGACACCTGGAACGCCGCTTCCCCCGGGGCCAACGCGGGTCTGCACGTCACGGTCGTGGACTACGCCAACGACGTCGGTGTGGGCGCCGCGTACGTCAAGACGCTCATCTACTACGCCGCCAAGTCGGGTGACGAGGACGCGGCGGCGCTGGCCAAGGCGCTGCTGGACGCGATGTCGCTGAACGCCACGGACAAGGGCATCTCCGTGCCGGAGACCAGGAAGGACTACAACCGCTTCAACGACGAGGTGTACATCCCGGCCGGCTGGTCGGGCACGATGCCGAACGGCGACACGATCGAGCCGGGTTCGACCTTCATCGACATCCGCAGCTGGTACAAGGACGACCCGGACTGGCCGAAGGTGCAGGCCTACCTCGACGGCGGCGCGGCCCCCACCTTCACGTACCACCGCTTCTGGGCGCAGGCCGCGCTCGCACTGGCCTTCGCGATCTACGCGGAGCTGCTGGTGGAGGGCGGCGGCGAGCCGGGCGGGGACACCGAGCCGCCGACGGCTCCGGCCGGTCTGACCGTGACGGCGACGACGAGCAACAGCGTGTCGCTCTCCTGGTCGGCCTCCACCGACAACGTCGCCGTGACCGGCTACGACGTGTACCGCAACGGGGTGCTGGCGGGGAACGCCACCACCCGGACGTTCACCGACACGGGCCTCGCCGCGGTGACCCAGTACAGCTACACGGTGGCGGCACGGGACGCCGGCGGCAACACCTCGGCGCTGTCGGCCGCGGTCACCGCCACCACGAAGACGGGCGGCTCGACGGGGACCGGCGCGGTGAAGGTCCAGTACAAGAACACCGACTCCTCCGCCACCGACAACCAGATCAGGCTCGGTCTGCAGATACTGAACACGGGAAGCGCCCCGATCGACCTGTCGACGGTCAAGCTGCGTTACTGGTTCACCGCCGACGGGGGGCCGAGCACCTTCGGTACGTACTGCGACTACGCCGCGCTCGGCTCGTCCAACATCACGCACTCCGTGGTCGCCGTCTCCAGCCCGAAGACGGGTGCGGACCGCTATCTCGAGGTCGGATTCACCGGCGGTGCCGGCACGCTGGCCGCGGGCGCGTCGACGGGTGAGCTCCAGCTGCGGCTCAACAAGAGCGACTGGTCCAACTTCAACGAAGCCAACGACTACAGCCGGGCCACCAACACCGCGTACGCCGACAGCTCCAAGGTCGGGGCCTACGTCGCCGGGGCCCTCGCCTGGGGGGTCGAGCCGTGACCGGTGAGAGGTTCCCGGCGCTGGCGGGGGCGGCCGCCGCCCTCGTGCTCGCCGCCGCGTCGATGCTCACCGGCGCCCCCGCCGCATCGGCGGCGCCGGTCACCGACTGCACCCAGTGGGGCACCACCGAGCTGCAGGGCGGGGAGTACCTCTACCAGCAGAACGAGTGGAACTCCGAGGCCGAACAGTGCGTCAGTGTCGACCCGGACACGGGAGCCTGGAGCGTCACCAAGTCCTCGTTCTCCCTGCCGACGAACGGTGCCCCGGCGACGTACCCCTCCAGTTACAAGGGCTGTCACTGGGGGGCGTGCACGACGGACAGCGGGCTGCCGCTGCGGGTGGACGAGCTGGGCAGCGTACGCACCGACTGGTCGACCACCCAGGTCGGCTCCGGCGCGTACAACGTGTCGATGGACATCTGGTTCAACTCGGCGCCGGTCACCGACGACCAGCCTGACGGCACCGAGGTGATGATCTGGATGAACCACCGCGGCGGAGTCCAGCCGATCGGGTCACGCACCGCGACGGTGCAGCTCGACGGCCGGAACTGGGACGTGTGGACCGGTCCCGGTGCCTCGGGCTGGAAGGTGATCTCGTACGTCCTGCAGGGCGGCGCAACCGAGCTCGCCGACTTCGATGTGAAGGACCTGATCGACGACGGTGTGGGCCGCGGCTCGATCAACCCGGCGCATTACCTCATCGACGCCGAGGCCGGGTTCGAGATCTGGCAGGGCGGTCAGGGGCTCGGGATGAACGGGTTCTCCTTCGAGGCGAGCACGGAGTCCGGTGGCGGCGGGGACGACACCCAGGCGCCTTCGGTACCGGCCGGCGTGGCCGTGACCGGGACGACCGACACTTCGGTCTCCCTGTCCTGGAACCCGGCGACGGACGACACCGGGGTCAGCGGCTACGACGTCTACCGCGACGGGGTGAAGGCGGGCTCCACCGCATCCGCCTCCTTCACGGACACGTCTCTCGCCGCTTCGTCCACGCACAGCTACACCGTGCGGGCCAGGGACGCGGCCGGGAACACCTCCGCGGCCTCCGCGGCGGTCAGCGCCACCACCGCGCCAGGAGGCGGCGGAAGCACCGGCGCGCTCAAGGTGCAGTACAAGAACAACGACGCATCGCCCGGCGACAACCAGATCAGGCCCGGCCTCCGGCTGGTCAACACCGGCACGACGGCGGTGGACCTGAGCAAGGTCACCCTGCGCTACTGGTTCAGCGGCGAGGCCGGCTCGGCCTCGTACGGCACCTCGTGCGACTACGCGGTGATCGGCTGCGGAACGGTCACCCACCGCGTGGTGCCGGCCGGTTCGGCGAGGCCGGGAGCGGACCACTACCTGGAGGCCGGCTTCACGGGCGGCACCCTGGCCCCCGGTGCCTCCACCGGAGAGATGCAGCTCCGGTTCAACAAGGCCGACTGGTCCTCCTTCGACGAGACCGACGACTACAGCAGGGCCGCCAACACGGCCTTCGCCGACGCCTCGAAGGTCGGGGTGTACGTCAACGGCACCCTGTCCGCGGGCACCGCCCCGTGACCGGCGGCTGAACGGCAGCCGGTCACCCACCCACTCCCGATGGCGGGCTTTCCACTCACCCCGCTGTGCCCGCCATCGGGGAACCACCCCCGTCCTCACGGACGCACCACGGCTCGCCGTCCACGCCGGCGGCGGCCCGAGGGGGCCCCGGCCCCCGGCAACACCCCCACAACCCGTCTGCGGGGAGCTTCCGCAGGCGTACGAGAGGAGCACGGAGCCGCAATGAGTAGCAGAGGCACGATCATGCAAGGGCTGAACCGGAGGCTGGCCGCAGTCTCCGCCCTGGCCATGGGCGCAGCGCTGATGGTGGCCATACCCACCCCCGCGTCGGCAGCCGCGCGGGTCGACAACCCCTACGTGGGCGCCACGGCATATGTGAACCCCGACTGGTCCGCCAAGGCGGCGGCCGAACCGGGTGGCGCCGCGATCGCCGACACGCCGGCCTTCGTCTGGATGGACCGCATCGCGGCCATCGGTGGCTCGGCCTCCGCGATGAGCCTGCGCGAGCACCTCGACACCGCTCTGGACCAGGGAGCGAACCTGTTCCAGGTCGTCATCTACGACCTGCCGGGACGCGACTGTGCCGCACTGGCGTCCAACGGTGAGCTCGGTCCCACGGAGCTCGACCGCTACAAGAACGAGTACATCGATCCGATTTCCGAGATCCTTGCCGACCCGGCGTACGCGAGCCTGCGCATCGTCACCATCATCGAGCCGGACTCGCTGCCCAACATCGTCACCAACGCGGGCGGCACCGCCGGTTCCACGGACGCCTGCGCGGTGATGAAGGCGAACGGGAACTACGAGAAGGGTGTCGGCTACGCCCTGCACACCCTCGGCGCCATTCCCAACGTCTACAACTACATCGACGCCGCCCACCACGGATGGCTCGGCTGGGACAGCAACATGGGTCCGGCCGCCACGGAGTTCAAGAAGGCCGCCACCTCCGAAGGCGCCACGGTCAACGACGTGGCCGGCTTCATCGTGAACACGGCCAACTACTCGGCTCTCAAGGAGCCGAACTTCAAGATCACCGACTCGGTGAACGGCACCACGGTGCGCCAGTCGAAGTGGGTCGACTGGAACTACTACACCGATGAACTGACGTTCGCCCAGGCGCTGCGCACCCTGCTGGTGTCCCAGGGCTTCAACTCCAACATCGGCATGCTGATCGACACGGCCCGCAACGGCTGGGGCGGCTCCGCGCGGCCCACCTCCGCAGGCCCGCTGACCAGTGTGGACGCCTACGTGAACGGCGGCCGGGTCGACCGTCGGATCCATGCCGGGAACTGGTGCAACCAGAGCGGCGCCGGCATCGGCGAGCGTCCCACCGCAGCCCCCGAGGCCGGAATCGACGCGTACGTGTGGGCCAAGCCCCCGGGCGAGTCGGACGGCAACAGCGCCCCCGTCGAGAACGACGAGGGCAAGGGTTTCGACCGGATGTGCGACCCGACGTACGAGGGCAACGGCCGTAACGGCAACAGCATGACGGGCGCGCTGGCGAACTCCCCGCTCGCGGGTCACTGGTTCTCCGCGCAGTTCCAGGAGCTCGTGCGCAACGCCTACCCGCCGATCGACGGCGGCGGCAACCCCGGCGGCGGCAACGACACCCAGGCGCCGACCGCGCCGACCGGTGTGACCTCGACGGCCAAGACGAGCAGCAGCGTCTCGCTGTCCTGGACGGCGTCGACCGACAACACCGCCGTGACCGGCTACGACGTCTTCCGCGGCGGTGTGAAGGTGGGCTCCTCCACCACCACCTCGTACACGGACTCGGGTCTGTCGGCGTCGACGGCCTACAGCTACACGGTCAAGGCCAAGGACGCGGCCGGCAACGTCTCGGCGGCCTCCTCCGCCCTGTCCGTCACCACGTCCGCGGGCGGCGGCACCGGAACGGGCTCGCTGAAGGTCCAGTACAAGAACACCGACTCCTCGGCGACCGACAACCAGATCCGGATGGGTCTGCAGCTGGTCAACACCGGCAGCACCGCGGTGGACCTGTCCACGGTCAAGCTTCGCTACTGGTTCACGCCCGAGGCCGGGGCCTCCACCTTCGGCACCTCGTGCGACTGGGCGGTCATCGGCTGCGGCACGCTGACCCACAGCGTGAAGTCCGCCGGTTCGGCAGCCGGTGCCAGCCACTACCTGGAGGTCGGCTTCGGCAGCGGCACCCTGGCGGCGGGCGCCTCCACGGGTGAGATGCAGCTGCGGCTGAACAAGAGCGACTGGTCCAACTTCAACGAGGCGGACGACTACAGCCGTTCGACCGTGACGAGCTACACCGACGCGTCGAAGGTCGGCCTGTACATCACCGGCACGCTCGCCTGGGGCACCGCGCCCTGACTCCGCCGTCCGGTCTCCGTCCCCGTCCTGACACGGTGACGGAGACCGGACCCGGGGTACCCCTACGGACCTGCCCCCTGCCGGAAAGCCGGCAGGGGGCGGTGTCATGTCCGCCTCTCTCGTCGCGAAGACCTGGACCAGGCCCCCGTACCGTCCCCGAACGCGACAGCCCGGAAAGAGCGCCCTCGGCCCGTGACATCGGGCCGGTGGTCCGCACCCGCCGCGTACGACATCACGTCGCGCCGCTCGCAGACGGTTACATGACGCGCCGACCGGCCCTAGGCTGTGCTGGAGAAATCCGCCGACCTGGGAGAACGCCGCCCCGGAGCCGATCCGGCAGAGCTTGGAGCCGCCCGTGTTCTATTACGTGCTCAAGTACGTCGTCCTGGGGCCGCTGCTGCGGCTGTTCTTCCGTCCTGTCATCAAGGGCATGGAGCACATTCCGGCGGACGGTGCGGCGATCATCGCCGGCAACCACCTGTCCTTCTCGGACCACTTCCTGATGCCCGCGATCATCAAGCGACGGATCACCTTCCTGGCGAAGGCGGAGTACTTCACCGGACCCGGCGTGAAGGGACGCCTGACCGCGGCCTTCTTCCACAGCATCGGCCAGATCCCGGTGGACCGGTCGGGCAAGGAAGCGGGGCAGGCGGCGATCCGCGAGGGGCTCGGGGTGCTGAGCAGAGGTGAGCTGCTGGGCATCTACCCGGAGGGCACCCGCTCGCACGACGGGCGGCTGTACAAGGGCAAGGTGGGTGTGGCGGTGATGGCCATCCGGGCACAGGTGCCGGTCGTGCCGTGCGCGATGGTCGGTACGTTCGAGATCCAGCCGCCCGGGAAGGTCGTTCCGCGCATCAAGCAGGTCACCATCCGCTTCGGCGAGCCGCTGGACTTCTCCCGCTACGCGGGTCTGGAGAACGAGAAGGCGGCGATCCGGGCGGTCACGGACGAGATCATGTACGCGATCCTCGGTCTCTCCGGTCAGGAGTACGTCGACGAGTACGCGGCCAAGGTGAAGGCCGCCGAACAGCCCGACAGTGCGGGGAAGTTCCCGAAGCGGCGACGCTGACAGCGGATTCGCGGTCGGTGAACCCCGCTGGTCCGCATGCCTCACGGACCCTGACGTGCGGAGCATGAGCAAGGGACACGCATGGGTGCTGGGAGCGACGGGCCAGATCGGGCGGGCCGCGGTGCGCTCGCTCGTCAAAGACGGATGGGAGGTCACCGCGGCCTCCCGCGGCGGCGGACGCGACGGGAGCTGGGACGCCGGCGTCCGGACGGCGGCACTGGACCGCGACGAGGACGGCGCGCTCGCGGCGGCGATCGGCGGCGGCTGTGACGTGCTCGTGGACATGGCGGCGTACGGGGAGCAGCACGCCCGGCAGCTGACAGCGCTCGCGGGCCGGGTCGGCTCCGCGGTGGTCGTCTCCAGCGGTGCGGTGTACGCGGACGAGCACGGCCGGAGTTTCGATACGCAGGGTGAGCCGGACGGGGCGCCCCGTTACCCGGTGCCGGTTCCGGAGTCGCAGGCCACGGTCGAGCCGGGCGGGGCCACGTACGCGACGCGCAAGGTCCGGCTGGAGCGCGATCTGCTGGCCGCGGGTGACTCGCTGCCGGTCACCCTGCTGCGGGCGGGCGCGGTGCACGGCCCCCACTGCCGCTCGCCCCGGGAGCTCTACTTCGTGAAGCGGGTCCTGGACGGCCGCGCGCGACGGGTGCTGGCGTACGGGGGAAGTTCGCGCTTCCACCCCGTCCACTGTGCCAATGTGGCGGAGCTGATCCGGCTCGCCGCGCTGCGGCCGGGCTCGCGGGTGCTCAACGCCGCCGATCCGCAGGCACCGACGGTCGCGGAGATCGGCGCGGCGGTGGACGCGGTGCTGGGGCACAGCTCGCAGACCGTGCTGATACCGGGCAGCCCGACTCCGCAGGGCGTGGGCGACACGCCCTGGAGCATCCCGCACCCCGTCGTCTACGACATGAGCGCCGCGGAGCGGGAGCTCGGGTACCGGCCGGTGACGGGCTATGCGGAGTCGCTGCCGGAGACGGTCGAGTGGATCGCCGGGCAACTCGCGGGCCGCGACTGGACGGAAGCCTATCCGGAGATGGTGCGGGCCTACGGCATCCAGCTCTTCGACTATGCCGCGGAGGACGCCTGGCTGGCACACCACGACCAGGAGCGGTGAGCCGGAGCGGGGACGGGCCGCCGGTGATGTACCGGCGGCCCGTCCTTCACCCGCGGGTCACGGCATGGGGGTGGCGTGCGGCGTGCACGTCACATCGCGCCGGTCGGTCTTCCCGGTGAGCAGGTAGCTGTCCACCCGCTCGTTGATGCAGGGATTGACCAGCCCGGTGACGCCGTGCGATCCGGCGCCCGCCTCGGTGATGAGGCGCGAGTTCCTGAAGCGCTTGTGCAGTTCGACGGCGCCCTCGTACGGAGTGGCGGCGTCACGCGTGGACTGCACGATCAGGACCGGGGGCAGGCCCTTGCCGGTGCGGACGTTCAGCGGGGTCTGCTGCTTGGCACCCCAGGTCGCGCACGGCAGGTTCATCCAGGCGTTGGCCCAGGTCATGAACGGGTGGTCCTTGTGCAGCCGGGTGTTGTCCCGGTCCCATGTCCGCCAGTCGGTGGGCCACTTGGCGTCGGCGCACTCGACCGCGGTGTACACGGCGTTGCTGTTCTCGGACCGGATGTTGCCCGCCGTGTCCGACAGGTCGGGGGCGGCGGCGTCGAGCAGCGCCTGGGTGTCACCGGCCCGGTAGGCGCTCCAGGTCCGGGCGGTGGGCGCCCAGGCGGAGTCGTAGTACGGCGCGCTCTGGAAGAAGCCGATGAGCTCGGCGGGACCGAGGACGCCACCGATCGGGCTCTTCTTCGCGGCCGCGCGCAGCTTCAGCCACTCCTGCTCGACCTTCTGGGGCGTGTCGCCGATGTGGAAGGCCGCGTCGTTGGCGGCGACCCAGGCCTTCCAGTCGTCCCAGCGCTTCTGGAAGGCGATGTCCTGATTGAGGTTGGCCTGGTACCAGATGTTGTCCTTGGCCGGGTTGACGACGCTGTCGACGACCATGCGGCGGACGTGGGACGGGAAGAGGGTGCCGTAGACCGCGCCCAGGTAGGTGCCGTAGGAGACGCCCAGGTAGTTGAGCTTCTTCTCACCGAGCGCGGCGCGGATGACGTCCAGGTCGCGTGCGGTGTTGGGGGTGGTCATGTGCGGCAGCATGTCGCCGCTGCGTTCGGCGCAGCCGTCCGCGTACTCGGCGGCGAGCTTGCGCTGGGCGCGCTTGTCGGCCTCGGAGTCGGGCACCGGGTCGGCCTTCGGCGCCTTGACGAACTCCTGCGGGTCGATGCACGAGATCGGCGCCGAATGGCCGACGCCGCGGGGGTCGAAGCCGACGAAGTCGTAGGCCTTCGCCGTGTTCGCCCACAGCGGGTTCTTCGTGACGATGCGCTTGGGGAATGCCATACCGGAGCCGCCGGGGCCGCCCGGGTTGTAGATCAGGGCGCCCTGGCGCTCGCTGCTGGTTCCGGTGCTGACGTGCCGGTCGACGGCTATCTTGATCTGCTTGCCGTCGGGCCTCGCGTAGTCGAGCGGGACGGTGACCCATCCGCACTGGATCGGCGCGGAGATGGCCCAGTCGGCCGGGCAGTCCGCCCAGTCGATGCCCGCCCTGGCCGCCCGTGCCGCGGCCAGCTGGACGCCGCGCGCCTCGGAGCCGTTGTGGTGGCGGCCGTCGGCAGTGGCAGCCGGTGCGGCTATCGCCCCCGCTATGAGCGTGCCCGTGATCAGAGCGCCGGCCGAGCCGAACGCTGCTGTGCGTCTCAAGTGGAACCTCCCCCATGGTGAAGCGCCTTTGGGTGCGGCGCAGTTCAGTAGGAACCTCCCGCGGATCCTGTCTCCTGTGAGGCGCCTGAGAACAGATCGCACACACACTTCTTTACCGAATCGATAACCGGACACCGGAGTCCTGCCAGCGGTGTTCAGCCGCTCGCGTGGGGCGTCAGTTCGACCGCTGCCCGGTCGAGCACGGTGCGCAGCTCCCGCGCGTCCGGGGCGAGCGCGGTCACCAGGACAGCGGGGCCCGCGAGCCGGGTGAGCACCGCGGTGGCTCCCAGCAGCCGGGCGTCCGGGCCTTTGTCCGCGAAGCCCGGGTCCACGACGAGTAGTTGTCCGACAGCGCGGTGACCGCCGAGCACGGCCGGGCCGTCCCAGCCGCCGGGCGCGCCCGGCCCGTACCCCATCTGCTGATCGAGGAGCGGGCGTCCGGCGCGGCGGACGGTGAGCCTGCTCAGCAGGGTGCCGGTGATCTCGCCGTGCCGACCGAGGATCTGCTCCTCGCGCAGCATCAGGCGTGCGGTGGGCGCGAGTTCGGCGGTGGTGGTCAGACGGAGTTCGCTGCCGTGTGCCGAGATGAGCTGTTCGGGAAGCCAGTTGAGCTCGGCCCCCTCCTCCACCCGAAGCGTGATGTCGTAGCGGGCCGGCGCCGCTCCGGGCCCGGTCCCGGGCAGGGCGACGGTGGCCGCCGCCGAGTCGACGGTGAGCCGGGTCTCCTGCCCGGCCCGTGCCTCGATGGCGAGCCGGTCACCACCGAGCGGGGCGCTCATCGCGCCCACGACGGTGACGCGTGCGGCCCCGGGGCGGACGGCTCTCGTCCGGCGCAGGGCGAGCGGCCCGTCGCTCTCCAGGACGGGGAGCGTGGTGCGGCCGCGCCCGTCGCGTACGGCGGTGATGCGGGCGGTGGCGTGAACGCTCACGCGGTCCAGGAGGCGAGCTGCCCCCGCACCCAGTCGGCGACCGGGCCGACGCCTTCGCCCGAGGTGAGCGAGGTGAAGGCGACGGGCAGCTCGCCGCGCTGCTGTGCGGCGTCGCGGGCCATCCGGCCGAGGTCGGAACCGACGTACGGCGCCAGGTCGGTCTTGTTGATCACCAGCAGGTCCGACGTGGTGACGCCGGGGCCGCCCTTGCGGGGGATGTCGTCGCCGCCCGCCACGTCGATGATGAAGATCTGCGCGTCCACGAGCCCTTTGGAGAAGGTGGCCGTGAGGTTGTCACCACCGGATTCCACGAGGATGAGGTCGAGCGGGCCCACGGTGTCCTCCAGGTCCTCGACGGCTTCGAGGTTGGCGGAAATGTCGTCGCGGATGGCGGTGTGCGGGCAGGCGCCGGTCTCGACCGCCTGGATCCGCTCGGGCGGCAGCACCGCGTTGCGCAGCAGGAACGCCGCGTCCTCACGGGTGTAGATGTCATTGGTGACGACGGCCAGGGAGAGCTGGTCACGCAGGGTGCGGCAGAGTGCGGCCACGGTCGCGGTCTTCCCTGATCCGACCGGTCCCCCGAGGCCGATGCGCAGCGCGCGCCGGGTGCCGTCGGGGCGTGCGGCGTCGGCGCCGACGGCGGCCGGACCGGAGTGGGCGTGGTCGAGGTGCATGATGTGGCTCCTGTGCGCGTGGGACGGGGTGCGGTTCGGTGCACCGGGGTCATGAGGCGAAGAGCCGGACCGGCCGTCCGGCGTGGGCCTCGGCGGCGATGTCGAGCAACGGTGCCGAAGCGGCGGGCAGTTCGCCGACGGGGCCGGGCGCGGCGGCGGCGGCCCGTTCGGCGACGTGGTCGAGTTCGGGGGCCAGTCGGGCAAGGACGGCGGTGGCGTCGAACGGGTTGAGGGAGAGCAGCCGGACCACGGCAGTGGCCGGTCCGCTGACCGTCTCGTACGCGGCACAGTGTGCGGCGTCCTCGGGTCCGAGTCCCGCCGCGCGCGCGGTCAGGCCGAGTACGACCGGCTGGTGGGCGCCGCGCGGCCGGGCCAGGGCGAGTGCGTCGAGTTCCTCGCCGGGCCAGGTCGCGCGGGCTGCTCGCATGAGCTGCCGGCCCAGCTTGCGGGCGACCGCCCGCAGGGCCGGTGAGGGCGTACGGGCGTCGGCGGCCTCGTCCAGGGCCAGCGGGTCGTGCCCGTGGGCGGCCGCCGCGGCGAGCGCCGCGGCGGTGAGCCCGGTCGTGTGCAGACGGCCACGGCAGAAGGCGGCGAGGTCGTCGGCGTTGCGGATGCGTCCGGCCACGACGGCGGCTTCGGCACCGCCGGAGTGGGCATGGCCACCGGCGGGGAACCTGCCGTCGGCCAGCACGAGCAGGGCGGCACGGTGCATCCGGCGTCCGTTCTCAGAAGAGGAAATAGCGCTGAGCCATGGGCAGTTCGGCCGCGGGTGCCGGTTCGACCGGTTCGCCGTCGATCGTGACCGCGAAGCTGTCCGGGTCGACTTCGACCCGGGGCAGCGCGTCGTTCTCCTTCATGTCGGCCTTGGTCAGGCCCCGCGTGCCGGTGATCGGTACGAAGCGTTTGCCGAGTCCGAGCCGTTCCGGCAGTCCGTCCTCGATCGCCGCGCCCGACACGAAGTTGAAGGAGTTGCCGGCCGGGGCCCGGCCGACCGCACCGAACATGGGTCGCGGCAGGACGGGTTGCGGGGTGGGGATGGAGGCGTTGGCGTCGCCCATCTGTGCGTACGCGATCTGGCCGCCCTTGATGACGGTCTGCGGCTTGACGCCGAAGAAGGCCGGCTCCCACAGGACCAGGTCGGCGAGTTTGCCGGTCTCCACGGAGCCGATCTCCCGGTCGAGTCCCTGGGCCACCGCCGGGTTGATGGTGTATTTGGCGACATAGCGACGGACTCGGCGGTTGTCGGCCCGCCCGTCGCCCGGCAACGCGCCGCGGCGCTTCTTCATCACATGGGCGGTCTGCCAGGTGCGCAGGACGACCTCACCGATGCGTCCCATGGCCTGTGAGTCCGAGGAGATGATCGAGATGGCTCCGAGGTCGTGCAGGATGTCCTCGGCCGCGATGGTCGAGGGCCGGATCCGCGACTCCGCGAACGCCAGGTCCTCCGGCACGGCAGGGTTGAGGTGGTGACAGACCATCAGCATGTCGAGGTGTTCCTCGATGGTGTTGACGGTGTGCGGCCGGGTCGGGTTGGTGGAGCTCGGCAGGACGTACGGCTCCGAGACGACACCGATGATGTCGGGGGCGTGCCCGCCGCCCGCACCCTCGGTGTGGTAGGCGTGAATGGTGCGGCCTGCGATGGCGGCCAGCGTGCCGGCGACGAATCCCGCCTCGTTGAGCGTGTCGGTGTGGATGGCGAGCTGGGCCCCCGTCTCCTCGCAGACGCTCAGACAGGCGTCGATGACGGCGGGTGTCGCACCCCAGTCCTCGTGGATCTTGAACCCGAGTGCTCCTCCTCGCAGCTGGGAGTGCATGGCGTCACGGGACATCGTGTTGCCCTTGCCGAGCAGCCCGATGTTGACCGGGTACGCCTCCAGCGCCTCGAACATCCGGGCCAGGTGCCAGGGGCCCGGGGTGACCGTGGTGGCCTTGGTGCCCTCGGCCGGCCCGGTGCCGCCGCCGACCAGGGTCGTGATGCCACTGGAGAGCGCCTGGTCGACGAGGGTCGGCGAGATGAAGTGCACATGGGCGTCGATGGCGCCCGCGGTGAGGAACTTCCCGTTGCCGGAGATGATTTCGGTCTCGGGGCCGATGACGAGGTCCGGATGGACGCCGTCCATCGTGTCCGGGTTCCCCGCCTTGCCGATCCCGGTGATCCGGCCGTCCCGGATGCCGATATCCGCCTTGACGATGCCCCAGTGGTCGATGACGACTGCGCCGGTGATCACGGTGTCCGGTGCGCCTTCGGCACGGGTGGTGCGCGCCTGCCCCATGGACTCACGGATCACCTTGCCGCCGCCGAACACCGCTTCGTCGCCGGCGAGTCCGGGTCCGCCGCAGCGGTCCTCCTCGATCTCCACGAGCAGATCTGTGTCGGCGAGACGGATCCGGTCGCCGGTGGTGGGGCCGAACAGGTCGGCGTACACGGCGCGGTGGAGCTCAGCCATCGAGGGGCCCTCCGGTCTCGCCGCGCAGGCCCGGGACGATGCGCCGTCCGGCCAGGGGTACGAGTTCGATGTCGACGGGGATGCCGGGTTCGAACCGGACGGCGGTGCCGGCGGCGATGTTCAGCCGTAGTCCGCGGGCGGCCGTGCGGTCGAACACGAGACCGGGGTTGGCCTCGGCGAAGTGGTAGTGCGAACCGACCTGGACCGGCCGGTCGGCCGCATTGAGAACGGTGAGGCGGGCGACGGGCCGGCCGGCGTTGAGCTCGACGGGTCCCTCCGCGTACAGGATCTCTCCCGGAATCATCGGCGGCGCCCCGTCAGACGATCGGTTCGTGGACGGTGACGAGCTTGGTGCCGTCGGGGAAGGTCGCCTCGACCTGCACGTCGTGGATCATCTCCGCCACGCCGTCCATGACGTCGTCACGGGTGAGCACCTTGCGGCCGGACGCCATGAGTTCGGAGACCGTACGGCCGTCGCGCGCCCCCTCCAGCAGGTGGGAGGTGATGAGGGCGACGGCCTCGGGGTGATTGAGCCTCAGCCCTCGCGCGCGGCGCCTCTCGGCCACGTCCGCGGCTACGTGAATGAGCAGGCGCTCCTGCTCGTGCGGGGTCAGTTGCACGCGTCCACCTCACAGTTGTCCACCCAGTACCGGCCCTGGGCGCAGCGAGACACTAGCCGCCTTCAACAGCCTGTTGAGGGTCGAGCCGGTGTCGCACGGCGAGGTATTGCACGTTAGAGCCGAAATTTTTCCGGCACGTTAACTGACCTTTTGCAGATCCATGGACATCAGCCCGCGCAGGCCGTTCTCGAGGAACTCCGGTCCCGCGTCGCCGAACATGGCGAGTTGAGTGATGAAGCCCTGGGCGGTGGCGATCAGCGTGCGGGCCATGTGCTCGTCCGGCACGTCGGCGGCGAATACGCCGTTCACGCGGTAGACCCCCACCAACTCCGCCCAGGAGACCCGCAGCCCCTCGTACGCCTCACCGAGCGTGGCCGCCAGGCGCTCGCTGCGCAACGTCTCCGCCCACACCTGCACGATCAGCCCGGCATACGCCCGCCGGTCCAGCCCGCCCCTCCCGCCCGCGTCGTCGCCGAACAGGGTGCGCACCACTCGGCCGATCAGCACATCGGGAGTGGGCGGCGGGCCGACCCGGGCGGCACACTCGAACGCCCGCCTGACGCTTCCGACCGCCTCGCTCGCGATGGCGGCGATCAGGTCCTCCTTGCCGCTGAAGTAGCGGTACACCGCCCCGGCCGACAGACCGACCTCCCTGAGCACGTCCTGCATCGAGGTGGCGTGGAAACCGTCGCGGGCGAAGCACCGTGCCGCGCCGTCGAGGATCTGCCTGCGGCGGGCGTCGAGGTGTTCCTGGGATACACGGGCCATGTCCCCAATTTAAAACGAACGTTCCTTCTTGACAAGCGTGATCCCGGCGGGAACAGTGGCGGCGCACGTAAAACGAACGATCCTTCTCTTTAAATCGAGGTGCTCTTCATGTCCGCTGCCCCGAACCGCCGTTTGGTGGCGGTCGTCCTGCTGGTCCCCGTGGTGGTGGCGCTCGCGCTCTGGGCCTTCGCCTGGCCCTCGGCCCGCACGGCGCCCCGCGATCTGCCCGTCGGCGTCACCGGTACCGCACCGGGGGCCGACCATCTCCAGCACCAGCTGGAACAGCGCGACGGGGCCTTCGATGTCCACCGGTTCGACTCCGAGGCCGCCGCCGGCGCCGCGATCCGGGACCGGTCCGTATACGGCGCGGTCGTCGTCACACCGAGGGGCCTCGAACTGCTCACCGCTTCCGCCGCCGGTCCCGTGGTCGCCCAGCTGTTGCACGAAGCGGTTACCGCATCGGCCCCCACGGGCACCGCGGTCCCGGTCACGGACGTGGTGGCGGCACCGGCCACCGATCCGCGGGGCAGCGTACTCGGCGCGAGCATCCTGCCCCTGGCGATCGCGGGCGTGGCTACCGGTTCGGCCGTGACGCTGCTGCGGCTGCGCGGTGGACGCGCGGCCACGGCACTGCTCGGGGTAGCCACTCTGGTGGGGATCATCGCCGCCGCGCTCACCGACAGCTGGCTCGGGGTGATCACCGGTGACTGGTGGAGCGAGGCAGGGGCACTCGGCCTCACGGTGCTGGCCATCGGCGCGGCCGTGGCAGGGCTCGCCGCACTGATCGGACCGGCAGGTGTCGGTCTCGGGGCACTGCTCATGGTGGTCGTGGGCAACCCGTTCTCAGGCGTCGCCAGTGCGCCCGAACTGCTCCCCCGGCCCATCGGGGCGATCGGCCAGTGGCTGCCGCCGGGCGCGGGAGGCTCGCTGCTGCGCTCCGTCGCGTTCTTCGACGGGCGCGCGGCGGGCGGCGCCGGCCTGACCCTGGCCCTGTGGGCCGCACTCGGCCTGGCCGCGGTGATCATCGGCGGCCGGCGCCGCCCCCGTACACCGGACACTCCTGCGGCCGCACGCTCACGACAGCCCGCGCCGGCCGGCTGATCGCCTCGCCGCGGAGACCGTGCGCCGCCTCCCGGCCGGGGCCAACGGCCCTGCGCGTCCGGTCAGTCGCCCGGGCCCTGCGGACCCCGGTGCTCCGCGGCGATCCCGAAGCGGCGCCGTTCGCCCGGAGCGGACGCCGAGGAGCCGATCGAGGAGACCGAGCTGATCACCTGCTCCCGCTCCGCCGCCTCCTCGTCCTCAAGTCGCTCCAGGTCAGCGGCGGATACGAGCGCCACGAGCGGCTTGCCATGCCGCGTCACGACCACGCGCTCGCCGCCGTAGACGACTCGGTTGATCAGTTCGGCGAGCTCAGCTCGGGCTTGCGTCACCGGAATCTCGTAGGCCATGCTCCCATCATAACCTTCTGTACGTCCTGTACATTTTTTACAGAAGTACGCGCGGGTGCCTTCCCGGCCCGCGCACGGAGGAGAGGCCCCGCCATGCACCGACCCGCCGCCCGCCACGTACTGCCCGAGTTCACGGAGCGCACGTCCCAGGGGACCCGCACACTCGACCCCTACTCCAAACTGCTGGCCGAACGGGTCGTGTTCCTCGGGACACCCGTCGACGACACGGCCGCCAACGACCTGGTCGCGCAGTTGATGTACCTGGAACACGACGCTCCCGACCGGCCCGTCTCGCTCTACATCAACTCCCCCGGCGGGTCTTTCGGCGCCATGACCGCCGTCTACGACACGATGGCGTTCCTCACCTGCGAGGTGGAGACCTTCTGCCTCGGCCAGGCGGTGGCCGAGGCGGCCGTACTGCTCGCGGCCGGGGCCCCGGGCAGACGGCACGCCCTGCCGGGCGCCCGCGTGATGGTGCGGCAGCCCGAACTCGCCGAGCCGGTACAGGGGCAGCCCTCCGACCTGGAGATCGAGGCACGGGAACTGACCCGGATGCGCGAGACCCTGAACGACATGCTGGCCCGTCATTCCGGCCGCCCCGCCGCTCAGATCGCGGCCGACACCGAGCGCGATCTCGTCCTGGACGCCGAGGGCGCCAAGGACTACGGGCTGATCGACCACATCGTGCGACGGCGCGGGCTCTCGCTGCCGCCGCACGGGACGAGGTGAATGCCCGATGCAGCCACCGGAGTTCGCGCCACTGCCCGCCCTGACCCGTGCGGAGGGCGAGTTCATCGACTGCTATCTGCAAGTCCTCGACCAGGTCGGCCGGATCAACCCGGCCCACGGCGGCGACACGTACGGCGCCCTGCGCGCCGCCCAGGCGCTGGCCTCGTATTCGGCCGCACTGCGGGACGCGCTGGCATCGATGCACGAACGGGGTGAAGCCCGGATACACGCGGCCACGTTGACCCGGGCCCTGCGCGTCCTCGACGGCGAACGGCGCTCAGGCCGGGTCACCGTGCCGCCGGTCCCGCCGAGTTGAGCAGCGCGCCGAGCCGACACGCCCGGCGCATGGCCCGATTTTTCTCGCTCGTTCGGCGTAGACGTTAACTCGCGCGAGGGACAACTCAATTTGCGCTTTCGAAGTGGACGATGGGTGAAATCTCCCGTTCCACCGCTGGTACGACAGCGGCAGACGGACTCCGGAAGTTTCCCGGAAAGTCACCTCTCCACCCGAACGGGTCATACGTGATGAGCCTCACATATGGCCGTTTCACCTCGGAAATCCGGCACTCGGTGAGTCAAGATCCCTGGGACGACAAGCCCCCGCCACCGCGGCGGGGCGGTCCGGGCGGACGCCGAATCCTGCCGCTGCCCGGATGCCTGGTCGACAGGAGTGGATCGGCAGGAGTGGAGGACCCAGCACAACGGGCCGACCGGACTTCCGGTTGGCCCTCGGGGTGAAGCCGCATCTGCGGCCGGGCGACTTCGCCGGCCCGAACCCGACAGGTCATCCTTCACAGGCGGCTGACGAAGGGTTGCGCATGACTGCGCAGGTTCATGTCCCGTCTCTGCTTGCCCGGGCCGGTACGGCCTCGGTGATGACTCTCGCCGCCGTCGGCGGCACGCTGTTCGTTCCCGGCGCCGTGACCGACGCCCAGGCCGCGACACATTCGATGAAGGCCCTGAACATCGCCGCGTCGAAGAAGGGCGCACCGTACCGGTGGGGCGCCACCGGGCCCAGCCGCTTCGACTGTTCCGGGCTGACTCTCTACTCGTTCAAGAAGGCGGGCAAGAAGCTCCCCCGCACCGCCCAGCAGCAGTACAACAAGACCCGCCACATCTCGTCCTCCAAGCGGCAACGCGGCGATCTGGTCTTCTTCCATTCCGGCCGCAGCATCTACCACGTGGGCATCTACGCGGGCAGCGGCAAGATCTGGCACTCGCCCAAGACCGGGGCCGTGGTCCGCCTGGAGAAGATCTGGACGAAGAGCGTCTACTACGGACGGGTCCGCTGAAGCCGCTCCCCCGTCCCGGACCGTGCGCCCGTGTCAGTGCAGCAGCGGGCCCGAGACCAGGACCAGGCCCAGTGCGGTGAGTGCCGCGCCGCTGCCGCCCTCGATTGCGCGGGCGGTACGTGGCCGGCGCAGCCAACGACCGAGGCGGTCCACCAGGAGCGCCACCGCCGGGAACCAGATCAGCGCCATCAGCACGACGATCGCGGCGAGCAGCAGCGTCCGGGGCAGGGGAGCGGCCCCGGCCGGGACGAACTGCGGCAGGAGGCTGAGGAAGAGCACGGGCGCCTTGGGGTTCAGCGCGTTGGTCAGGAATCCCTGGCGCAGTGCGCGCCCGGTTCGCATCGTTGCCTGCCCGCCGTCCTTCTCGTCCGGCCCGGGCTCCGCCACCTGCGCGGCGCGCCGCCGAGCCGCGTGCAGGGCGCTGATGCCCAGATAGAGCACATACGCGCCGCCCAGGACCTGGACAGTCCGGAACAGCGCGGGCATCGCCACCAGCACGGCCGCCAGCCCGGCCACGGCGAGCGCGGTGTGGACAAGGAGGCCCCCGGCGACCCCGAGAGCGGTCGCCACGCCCGCCCTGCGCGAGGCGAGGGCGTTGCGTACGACGACGGTGAAGTCGGCGCCGGGCAGGGCGACCATGGCTGCGGCGACCCCCACGAAGGCGGTGAGCTGGGTGTCCATGGCTCCACCCTGCACCTCAGCAGCCTTTAGCATGTACTTGCAATCTCCAGGGTCTGCCAAAAGGAATGCTTAATGTACGACCCCACACGGCTCGCGGCGCTGGTGGCGGTCGCCGAGGCCGGTTCGATCACCAGGGCCGCCGTCCGCCTGGGCTACACCGCGCCGGCGCTCTCCCAGCAGCTCGCCAAGCTGGAGCGGGAGGCGGGCGCGCCCCTGCTGGTGCGCCATCACCGGGGTGCCCGGCTGACGGCAGCGGGCGAGCTTCTCGCCGGACGCGCACGGCGCGTCCTCGACGAGATGGAGCAGGCCCGCCACGAGCTGGCGGGCCTCGCCGGACTCTCCGGCGGACGCCTGCGGGTCGGCACCTTCACCACGGCGGGCATCCATCTGCTGCCCCCGGTGCTGAGCGCGTTCCGCCGGGCGCACCCGGACGTCGAACTGACCGTCACCGACTACGAGCCGCCGGGCGGGGTGGCCGCGGTGGCGGCGGGCGAGGTGGACCTGGCCCTGAGTCACGCCTACGAGCCCGCCGCCGCGACGGCGCCACCCCCGGGCGTCGTCTCCGAGCCGCTCCTGGTCGAGGAACTGGTACTGATCACGGCCGTCGGGCAGGTCCTGGCCGACGGCAGCGGGCGGCTCCCGGTGACAGAGCTCGCAGGACGGCCCCTGATCAGCAGCGCGCCCACGCATCCGCCTCGCCGCGGGGTGGAGAGCGCACTCGCCGAGGCGGGGGCGCTGCCCGCGGTGGTCTGCGAGTCTCCCGGCTATGCGCTGGTATGCGCCCTGGTGAGTGCGGGCATCGGAATGGCGGTGGTTCCCGAGATGGTGGCCGCGATGTCGCCGACGCCGCTGTCCGTCCGCCGGCTGGAGCCGGCCTCGTTCCGCCGCACGATCTCGGTCGTGCACCGCGGAGACCGTACGAGCGCCGCGGCGGCGACGCTGCGGGCTCTGCTGCGCAGCGGGTTCGGGCGGGCCGCGGCGTCACAGTGAACGGCGGGTGCGGTGCGGCGCGTCGGCGCCGTGGAGATCTTCAGGGCCGCGGCGGCCGACGGAAGCGGCAGGCACGTGGGCTGCGGCGACAGCGCGGGCGGTGGGGCACCCGTCAGTGCCGCACGGGCACGTGCCACGGCAGCGCGATCCAGACGGTCTTTCCGCCGTCCGCAGTGGGCGTGACGGTCAGCCGGCCACCGTACTCCTTGGCCAGCGAGCGGATGATCACCATGCCCCGGCCGTTGTCCTGCTGCACGGCCGCCGGGAGCCGCTGAGGCCAGCGGGGGTGACTGTCCGTCACCCCGAGGCGGAGTTGCTCCGCCCGCTCCAGCCGGATGTCCACCGTGAAGGTGGGCGACTGACCGAAGGTGTGCTGGACGGCGTTGGTCGCGAGCTCCGAGACGATGAGCCGGACGGTGTCCCCCGTTTCCGCTCCGTCGGGCAGCCCCCATTCGGCCAACACCTGGGCCACGTACCGCCGGGCCGCGGAGACCGAGACCGGCTCGCTCGGCAGAGTGACACGTGCTTCTTGATGGTCTGCCATGGCGAGCCGTCCCTCTCCCACCCGGAAGCGACCCCGCGATCGATGGTCCGGGTTGTGCTTCGCGCCAGATTGCCACTGATGCTGCCCTCTGCAACGGCGATCCACCAAGATATGCATATATCTGTCGCTCGAAGCGGTGAACTCTGCCCCGGATGCCCTGTGAGGGCGCCACACTGTCCGCTCGACAGGGAGAGGGAGGGAGGCACCACATGCGGCACGGCCCTGCGGTGCGACGCCGCAAGCTCGGGGAGGAGCTGCGGAGTCTGCGCCATGCGTCGGGACTCACGAGCCGGGACGCGGCTCGTCTGCTCGGCTGGCACCAGTCGAAGGTCAGCCGGATCGAGACCGGGGTGAGCGGGGTACAGCCCGGCGATGTGACCCGGCTGCTCGACGCGTACGGCACGGACGACCCGAAACTGCGCGAGGTCCTGGAGGCGCTCGCGGGTTCGGCGGGCGGCGGGGGCGCCGGGTGGTGGCACGCGTACCGCGGTCTCATCCCGCCGCAGTACCGCGACTTCATCAGCCTGGAGTCACAGGCGCGCACCGCCCGCACCCTGGAGACGTCGGTGGTGCCGGGTCTGTTGCAGACCGCCGACTACGCCCGCGCGGTGACCCGGGCCTCACTCGACGGACTGCCCACCGGGCAGCTGGACTCGCTCGTGGAAGTGCGGCTGGCGCGGCAGGGGGTCCTGCGGACCGATCCTCCCCTGAGGCTGAGCGCGGTGCTGGACGAGGCGGTGCTGCGACGGGAGGTCGGCGGCCGCAGGGTCATGCGGGAGCAGCTGCGTCATCTCAGCCGGGTGGCACAACTCCCGCATGTCCGGCTCCAGTTGCTGCCGTTCACGGTCGGCGGCTATGTGGGCCTCACCGGGCCTTTCGTTATCTTCTCATTTCCGAACACTTCTGATCTGGATGTGGTCGTTCTCGACCATTTGACGAGTAGCCTCTACCTGGAGCGGAAAGAAGACCTTGAGGCGTACAGCTCGGCCTTCCGCACCCTGCAGGCGCACGCGCTGTCGCCCGAGCACTCGTTGGACCTGATCGCCGCAATCGACCGCGACGGTCAGTGACCCTGGACTGCCCGAGGGGGGCGTCATGTCGGATTGCCTCGCACAGCACGCGTTACGGTGGCGGCGCAGCAGCCGCAGCACGGGAATGAACAACTGCGTGGAGGCCGCACCGTTCGGCGGCCGTCGACTGGCCGTGCGCGACTCCAAGGACGTGTCCAGGCCGCCCTTGCAGTTCTCCGACACGGCCTGGACATCCTTCGTCACCGCTCTGAACGGCGGTTCGCTCGGCTGAGCCGGTGGCCGGGCCGCCACGCCGGGGTGACGATCACCCGGCGTGGAGGGCAGCCGGGGCGGTCCGTCGTACGGTCGCGACCGCCAGAGCGATCTGCTCGTCCGTCAGGTCGGCACGTGCGGTCAGCCGCAGCCGGGAGACACCGTCCGGTACCGACGGCGGCCGGAAGCACCCGACTGCCATGCCGGCGGCACGGCAGTCGGCCGCCCACCGGACGGCGGCTTCGGCCGAGGGCGCGCGTACCGAGACAACGGCCGCGTCGGGTCTCACCGCGGTCAGACCGGCCGCGGTCAGCTGCTCGTACAGCGCGGTGGCGACCGCACGGGCCCTGGCGGCGCGTGCCGGCTCGCGGCGCAGCAGCCGCAGGCTGCCCAGGGCGGCGCCCACCGCGGCCGGTGCGAGTCCGGTGTCGAAGATGAACGTACGGGCGGTGTTGACCAGGTGGTCGATCACCCGGGCCGGGCCGAGGACCGCCCCGCCCTGGCTGCCCAGGGACTTGGAGAGGGTGAGCGTGGTGACGGTGCCGTCGCCGCCCGCCAGGCCGGCCGCGGAGAGCGCGCCCCTGCCGCCGTCCCCCAGTACGCCCAGGCCGTGCGCGTCGTCGACGAGCAGCGCGGCGCCCTCCGCGCGGCAGACCTCGGCCAGTTCGGTCAGGGGCGCGGCGTCGCCGTCGACCGAGAAGACCGAGTCGGTGACCACCAGCGACCTGCCCCGGTGCGCGTGCAGGGACTTGCGGACCGCGTCCGGGTCGGCGTGCGGTACGACCGCGGTATCGGCTCGGGAGAGACGGCATCCGTCGACGATCGAGGCGTGGTTGCCTGCGTCCGACACGATCAGCGAGTCCCGGCCGGTCAAAGCGGTGAGCGCCGCGAGGTTCGCGGCGTAACCCGAGGACAGCACCAGGGCCGCCTCGAAACCGCAGAAGTCGGCCAGTTCCCGTTCGAGCTCGGCGTGCAGCGCGGTGGAACCCGTGACCAGCCGGGAGCCGGTGGCCCCGCCGCCCCAGCGGCGCGCAGCGGCGGCTGCCGCTGCGGTCACCTCCGGATGCCGGGTGAGGCCGAGGTAGTCGTTGCTCGCGAGGTCCAGCAGTTCCGGTTCGGCGGGCCGCGGCCGGAGCGTCCGGACGAGTCCGGCGTCCGCGCGGCGGCGCGCCTCCTCGTCGATCCAGTCGAACGGGGCGAAGGACATGTGCGGGTCCCTTTTGTAGGCAGCTCACAGACCCTAACCGGGGGCGCAGCCGGGCATGGTGTGGCAATGCACACACCCGCTGCGGGCTCTGTTGTCCGGTTCCTCCTTGGCTCGGGGCGGTGCCGTGCGTCAGGATCATCGCCATGGACCTCCTGAACACGCTGGTGGACAAGGGGCTGCGGCGCGAGCTGCCGACCCGTGAAGAAGCGCTCGCCGTTCTGGCGACCCCGGACGACGAACTGCTCGACGTGGTGGCCGCGGCCGGAAAGGTGCGCCGTCAGTGGTTCGGACGGCGGGTGAAGCTGAACTATCTGGTCAATCTGAAGTCCGGGCTCTGTCCCGAGGACTGCTCGTACTGCTCCCAGCGGCTGGGATCCAAGGCCGAGATCCTGAAGTACACGTGGCTGAAGCCCGACGAGGCGTCGAAGGCGGCGGCTGCGGGAGTGGCCGGTGGCGCCAAGCGCGTCTGCCTGGTCGCGAGCGGCCGGGGCCCGACCGACCGGGACGTCGACCGGGTGTCACAGACCATCGAGGCGATCAAGGAACAGAACGAGGGCGTCGAGGTGTGCGCCTGTCTCGGCCTGCTCTCCGACGGCCAGGCCGACCGGCTGCGGTCTGCGGGCGCGGACGCCTACAACCACAACCTCAACACGTCCGAGGGGACGTACGGGGAGATCACGACCACCCACACCTACGCCGACCGGGTGGAAACGGTGCACCAGGCACAGGCCGCCGGGCTCTCCGCCTGTTCCGGGCTGATCGCGGGCATGGGGGAGAGCGACTCCGACCTGGTCGACGTGGTCTTCGCCCTGCGTGAGCTCGACCCCGACTCGGTGCCCGTCAACTTCCTGATTCCGTTCGAGGGCACGCCGCTGGCCAAGGAGTGGAATCTGACGCCGCAGCGCTGTCTGCGCATTCTGGCGATGGTCCGGTTCGTCTGCCCCGATGTGGAGGTACGGCTCGCGGGCGGGCGCGAAGTGCATCTGCGTTCGATGCAGCCGCTGGCCCTGCACCTCGTCAACTCGATCTTCCTGGGCGACTATCTGACCAGTGAGGGCCAGGCGGGACAGGCGGACCTCGACATGATCGCGGACGCCGGCTTCGAGGTGGAGGGTGCGGGTACGACGACGCTCCCCGGCCACCGGGTGGACGCGGGCGGCGGCTGCGGTTCGCACGCCGGCGGGTGCGCGCCCTGCGGCGACGGCCCGGAGACGGAGACCGTTCCCGCGGAAGCCACCGCGGACCGGGCGGCGCGCACGGATCTGGTGTCGGTCCGCCGTCGCGGCGCGGGTACGGATCTCGCACCCAATGCCTGAGCCGCTCTCCCCTGCCGGGCTCAGGGCCCTGGACCGGGCCCATGTCTGGCATCCGTACGGTCCGATGCCGGGCCGGCAGGAGCCGCTGGTCGTCGAGTCCGCGTCCGGCGTACGGCTCCGGCTGGCCGAACCGGCCCATGGCCGGCACGAGCTGGTCGACGGGATGTCGTCGTGGTGGTCGGCGGTGCACGGGTACAACCACCCGGTGCTGAACGAGGCGGCCCGCGACCAGCTGGACCGGATGAGCCATGTGATGTTCGGCGGGCTCACGCACGAGCCCGCCGTGCGGCTGGCCGCCAGGCTGGTCGAGATCACCCCCGAACCGTTGCAGCATGTGTTCCTCGCCGACTCCGGCTCGGTGTCGGTCGAGGTGGCCGTGAAGATGTGCCTCCAGTACTGGCGTTCGGCCGGACGGCCGGCCAAGCGGCGCCTGCTGACCTGGCGGGGCGGGTACCACGGGGACACCTGGCAGCCGATGTCGGTGTGCGACCCCGAGGGCGGCATGCACGAGCTGTGGTCGGGGGCGCTGCCCCGCCAGGTGTTCGCCGACGAGCCGCCGGGTGGCTTCGACACGGAGCCCGACGCCGCGTACGCGACGCACCTGCGCGAGCTGATCGCTCACCATGCCGACGAGCTGGCCGCGGTGATCGTGGAGCCCGTGGTGCAGGGGGCGGGCGGCATGCGCTTCCACTCCCCCGCGTACCTGCGTGTCCTGCGCGAGGCCTGCGACGCGCACGGTGTGCTCCTGGTGTTCGACGAGATCGCCACGGGCTTCGGACGTACGGGCAAGCTGTTCGCAGCCGAGCACGCAGGCGTCTCGCCGGATGTCATGTGCGTGGGCAAGGCCCTGACCGGCGGCTACCTGACGATGGCAGCGACGCTGTGCACGTCCACCGTGGCCGAGGGCATCTCGCGCGGCGAGGTGCCGGTGCTCGCCCACGGGCCGACGTTCATGGGCAATCCGCTCGCCTCCGCGGTGGCCTGCGCCTCGATCGAGCTGCTGCTGGGCCAGGACTGGGAGCAGGAGGTCAAGCGGATCGGGGCAGGTCTCCGGGACGGTCTGGCCCCGGCCGGCGAGCTGCCCGGGGTCCGCGATGTGCGCGTTCTGGGTGCGATCGGCGTCGTCCAGCTCGATCACGAGGTGGACATGGAGGCCGCGACGCGGGCGGCCGTGCGCGAGGGCGTGTGGCTGCGGCCGTTCCGCGATCTCGTCTACACCATGCCGCCGTACGTCACCGGTGACGACGACGTGGCACGGATCTGCCGTGCCGTGTGCGCTGCGGCGCGGGAGGGCTGAGATGAGCATTCTGGTGGTGACGGGGACCGGCACCGAGATCGGCAAGACGATCGTGACGGCGGCAGTGGCGGCAGCTGCCGCGGGCCGCCGGGTGGCGGTGCTCAAGCCCGCCCAGACGGGCCTGGAACCGGGTGAGCCGGGTGACGCCGCCGAGGTGGCGCGGCTGGCCGGCCGTCATGTGACGGCCGTCGAACTCGCCCGCTTCCCGGAACCGTTGGCGCCCGCGACCGCGGCTCGCCGGGCCGGGATGGCGCCGGTCCGCCCCCACGAGGTCGCCGAGGCCGCCGAGAAGCTGGCGGCCGAACACGATCTGGTGCTCGTCGAGGGTGCGGGCGGCCTGCTCGTACGGTTCGACGACGACGGCGCGACCCTGGCGGACGCGGCACGGCTGCTGGCCGCACCGGTCGTGGTGGTGGTGCCTGCCGGGCTCGGCACCCTCAACTCCACGGCACTGACCTCGGAGGCACTTCGAGCACGCGGCCTCGACTGCCTCGGGGTGGTCGTCGGCAGCATGCCTGCCGAGCCGGACCTGGCGGAGCGCTGCAACCTGTCGGACCTTCCGGTGGCGGCGGGCGCCCCGCTGCTCGGCGTGGTCCCGGCAGGGGCCGGAGCTCTCGACCCCGTGGACTTCCGTGCCCGGGCCGGAAGTTGGCTGACTGAGCGGCTGGGCGGGAGCCGGCCACTGGGCTGAAGGGTGTGCGGCACAGGACGGGGTACGCCTCAGGGGGCAGAATCGAGGTAGCCAGACCTTTCCGGCCGAGCGGGCCAGCAGGGCGTAGCCCCTCACCCGGCCCGCCCGGACCGGCCCCTTGTCGAGGAGGTCCGTCATGCGGTTGCGGAGCACGAAGATCCCGAAGGACGCGGTACACCACCCCGTCTTCGCCCGTTTCTATGCCCGGATGAGCGTGGCCGCCGAATCCGCGGCCGGGATGGCCGGGGTGCGGGCCGAGCTGCTGACGGGACTGTCCGGGCGGGTCATCGAGATCGGGGCCGGCAACGGCCTGAACTTCGCCCACTACCCGCCGGCCGTGTCCGAGGTGGTGGCGATCGAACCCGAGCGCACGCTGCGGCAGTTGGCGGTGCGGTCCGCGCTGCGCGCCGGAATACCGGTGGACGTCGTGCCCGGTACGGCAGAAGCGCTGCCGGTGAAGAGCGAGGCGTTCGACGGAGCCGTGGCCTCACTCGTGCTGTGCACCGTACGCAATGTGCAGCAGTCGCTCGCGGAGGTCCGGCGGGTCCTGCGGCCGGGTGGGGAGCTGCGTTTCTTCGAGCATGTGCGGGCCGACGGCCGGGCCATGGCAGCCACCCAGCGAGCCCTGGACCGGTCCTTCTGGCCGCTGGTCGCCGGCGGCTGTCACACCTCGCGTGACGCGCTCGCCGCCATCGAGGCGGCCGGGTTCGTGGTGGAGGCGTACCGGCGGGTCAATATGCCGGAAGGCGGCATCAGGCTTCCCACGTCCGCGTGCGTACTGGGCGTGGCGCGACGGTCGGCCGTTGTGGACCGGGGACGGCAAGGGCTGCGCTGACCGGCGGGCCTGACTCGGCCGACCTTGGCGCCTTGGCGGGCCTTGGGAGCCTTGGCGGGTCTGGGCGCCTTGGCGAGCCTTGGGTCGGTCGATCCCGCCGATCGATGGTGCAGGTGCCGGGGATCGTCGCGATACTGGTGGATCACGCGCCTGCGGAGATTCCCGAGCAGCGACGGCACGGTCGCGCGGTTCCGGTCCGCGTCACAGGCTCCACTGGCGCAGCTCATCGGCGATGGCCCTGACGTCCGCCTTGCCCTCCTTGACGAGCAGGGCCAGATCGCGCACCTGTTCCGGCGAGGTGATGACCTTCAGTCCCGATGCGACGAGGTACCCGTAGGCGACGGCCGAGGCGAACATCGCGTTGGAACGCTCCAGCGCGGGCACGTGCAACAGCAGTTGCAGCAGCGCCGCCGCTCTGGAGTGCGGGTCGCTGTAGACCGGGCTGCCGAAGATCTCCGCCTCGTGCCGTGCGACCGCGGCGACCAACGCACCCCAGTCGGTGACCTGAGGGTCGCCGGGAGTCTTGTGCTCGGCGACCATGAGCAGCCAGGAAAGATGGATCCGGAGGTTCAACGGGTGCCTTTGCGCTCCGGGCCGAACTCCTCGGCGAACACCGATTCGTACTGCTTCATGAAGTCGGCGGCGGCCTCGACAAAGGTGTGGCCGACCTCGCCCGCGTCCTGTTTGACAAGTTCCTCTATGTAGCGGTTCACGCTCATCCCCCTCTGGAGCGCGCGCTGCCGCGCGGCCTCGGCGGTGGCCTCGTCCACTCGAACGTTCAGCTGCGTCTTGGGCACCCCCTCACGCTAGCGCGGTATCGCTAGCACCGGCAAGGGGAACGGGACCTGGCGGCTCCTGGCAGCTCTGCTCGCCCGGCCCTCGGGCCGTCCGGCGGTTGGCGGCAACCCCGCCACCTGGCATATCACCGCAGGCCGCCGGCCCGGGCGTCCGGGCGCCGGCGCCCGTACCGTCGAAGGATGAGCGACGGATACCGCACCCGCCCGCCCCCTTCTCCGAACAAGTGGTCATAATTCCTGGTCAGGCAGCCGAAGTCACCGAAGTCGGCCACGTCCTGGCGGCGAACACCTGCCGACCGACCAGATCTCGCGACGACTCATGGAGTGCACTTTGAGTACGACGTTCCGTTCCCGTATCACCGCCCGGCTCGGGCGCACCTACCTGGCCAGGATCCAACGGCACGGAATCGGCTCCTCCACCATCAAGCTGTTGCCGGAGGAACTGCTCATGCTGCTGCGCCGCGACGGTCTCGATCCCGTGCGCCGGGTGGCCACGACTCGGGCGAACGCCCCGGTGTCCAGGGTCTCGCTGCCGTTCGGCATGGACGCCTGGGTGGTCACCGGATACGAGGAGTCGAAGGCCGTGCTCGGCTCCGCCGGGGGGTTCAGTACGGACTTCGCCCACCTCGCCGGCAATGCGGGGATAGCCGCCGAGCAGAGCCCCGGCGGGCTCGGTTTCAGCGATCCGCCGGTGCACACCCGGCTGCGGCGCATCCTCACCCCGGAGTTCACCATGCGCCGCCTCCGGCGTCTGGCACCCCGGATCGAAGCCATTGTCGAGGAACGTCTGGACGCGATGGAGGCCGTCGCCGGCCCGGTCGACCTCGTGCACGAGTTCGCGCTGCCCGTCCCCTCCCTCACCATCTGCGAACTCCTGGGCGTGCCGTACGAGGACAGGAACGACTTCCAGCAACTGGCCATGGACCGCTTCGATCTGTTCAGCGGGACGACCGCGCCCTTCGGGGCCATGTCCGAGTCGCTGAACTACTTCAGAGGGGTGGTCAAGGCTCAGCGACAGAACCCCGGGGACGGGCTGCTCGGCATGATCGTGAGGGAGCACGGGGACAGCGTCGACGACGAGGAACTCGCGGGCCTCGCCGACGGAGTGCTCACCGGCGGCTTCGAGACGACGGCCAGCACGATCGCCCTCGGCTCGCTGGTCATGTTGCGGAACGCGGACGTCCTCGACCGGCTGCGCACGGACGGCACGACGACCGCACCGTTCGTCGAGGAGGTCCTCAGGTATCTCTCTGCGGTCCAGATGGCCTTCCCCAGGTTCGCGCGCGAGGACATCGAGATAGCGGGGGTGGTCATTCCGCGCGGGGACATGGTCCTCTGCTCCCTGAGCGGTGCCAACCGCGATCCGTCGTACGTCACGGACGACGGGCGCTTCGACCTGGACCGCGCCACCCCCTCGGGTCATCTGGCCTTCGGCCACGGCATCCACCGCTGCATCGGCGCCGAACTGGCACGCATGGAGCTGCGTGTCGCCTACCCGGCGCTGGCCAGGAGGTTTCCCGCCATGCGGCTCGCCGTCCCGCCGCAGGAACTCGGTTTCCGCAAGCTCTCGATCGTCTACGGCATCGATTCACTTCCGGTACACCTGCGCTGAGGCGGCCTGCGCCCGCACACGTACGAGCAGATTCGAAATTCGTTCGCCCATCGGAATGACGCTCTGCTTGGCTCATCCCATGAGTGACCTTCACATTCGCTGCGCCGGCCACGACGACATCGACGGCGTCCTGCGGTTCTGGCCCGAAGCCGCAGAGGGAACAAGCATCAGCGACGACCGCGACGGGGTGTCCCGGCTGGTTGCCCGTGACCCGGAAGCCCTGCTCCTGGCGGAGCGGGACGGTCGGCTGGTGGGCACCGTCATCGCCGGCTTCGACGGATGGCGATGCCACGTCTACCGGCTGGCCGTGCATCCCGAATTTCGCCGGCAAGGCATCGCCACGGCGTTGCTGGAAGCGGCGGACGCCCGTTTCGCCGCGCTCGGCGGCCGTCGGGCCGACGCCATGGTCCTGGAGGCCAACGAACGCGCACAGCATGCGTGGGCCGCGGCCGGCTATCACCGGGAGGACCACTGGCGGCGCTGGGTGAAGCCGCTCTGACAGCGGCGGAGCGGAGGGGGAGTCCGCTGATCCGCGGCCGTCGTCCTGGAGCGCGGAGGACTTCCCCGCTCGACGGAGGACTTCCCCACTCGCCACTTTGCTGATCCTTTACTATGGGTGTTCCTGTCGATCCATTTGAAAGGTGTGAGCGTCCGCCCATGGGCGAGCCTCCCAGTAGCCGATATCGCCGAGATCGCGCGATCCTCCTGTCACTGCCCGATCATGGGACGGAGGTGAACCGATGACCGAAGTGCTCCTGCTGCTCGTGGCCGTACTGCTCTCGCTCGCCTGCGGCGCCTTCGTCGCGGCGGAATTCTCCCTGACCACGGTCGAACGCGGCCAGCTCGAACGGGCTGTGGAGCGGGAGGAACGCGGCGCCGCGAGCGCCATGAAGGCGGTACGCAGCCTCACCTTCCAGCTCTCCGGGGCCCAGCTGGGCATCACCGTCACCAACCTGGTCGTCGGCATGCTCTCCGAATCGTCCATCGCGAAACTGATCAGTGGTCCGGTCGAGGCCGTCGGACTCTCACCCAGCGTGTCGTCGTCCGTGGCACTGGTGATCGGCACCGCCCTGTCCACCGTGTTCCTCATGGTGGTCGGCGAGCTCGTACCGAAGAACTGGGCGATCTCCTCGCCGCTCGCCGTGGCGAAGACGGTGGCCACCCCGCAGCGGGCCTTCACCGCCCTGTTCCGGCCCTTCATCAGCCACCTCAACAACACGGCCAACCACATCGTGCGCCGCTTCGGGCTGGAACCGGCCGAGGAGCTGGCGTCCGCCCGCAGCCCGCAGGAGCTGGTGGCACTTGCTCGGCACTCCGCGAAGGCGGGCGCCCTCGAGGCCGACACGGCCGAGTTGTTCGTGCGCACCCTCAATCTCGCGGAGCTGACCGCGGAGAACGTGATGACGCCGCGGGTACAGGTCACCGCGCTGGAGGTGCAGGCGACGGCGGAGGACGTCGCCAATGCCACGCGGGCCACCGGGCTGTCCCGGTTCCCCGTGTACCGGGGGAGCCTCGACACCGTCGTCGGCGTCGCCCACATCAAGGACGTGCTGGCGATCCCCGCCGAGCAGCGCCCCCGCAAGCGGGTCTCGGACATGCTGCGCGAGCCGTTGCTCGTGCCGGAGACCCTGACCGTGGACCGGCTGCTCGACCGTCTCTCCGGCAAGCTCGCGATGGCGGTGGTCATCGACGAGTACGGCGGCACGGCGGGTGTCGTGACGCTGGAGGACATCGTCGAGGAAGTCGTCGGCGAGGTGCGGGACGAACACGACCCGCACGAGACACCTGATCTCGCACGAGCCGGCGAGGACGCCGACGGACGCACCCTGTGGTCGGCCGACGGCGCGGCCCGCACCGACCAGCTGGAAACGATCGGACTGAGAGTGCCGGACGGACCGTACGAGACCCTCGCCGGACTGATCGCCACGGAGGTGGGCCGCATCCCCGCGGTCGGTGACTCGATAGAGCTGGCCGGCTGGCGCCTCGACGTGGTGGACGCCTCCGGGCGGCGCGCCGCCCGCGCGCTCCTGCACGCACCGCTGCCCGGTTCCGACGAGCTGTCGGAGGACGAGCGATGACCGCCGTACAACTCTTCATCGGCCTGCTGACCCTGGTCGTGAACGCCTTCTTCGTCGGCGCGGAGTTCGCTCTCATCTCCGTACGGCGCAGTCAGATCGAACCACAGGCCGAGGAAGGGAACCGGCGGGCGCGCAGCGTCATCTGGGGCCTTGAACACGTCTCGGCGCTGCTCGCGGCTGCGCAACTGGGCATCACGCTGTGCACCCTGGTCCTGGGTATCGTCGCCGAACCCGCCATCGCGCACCTGCTGGAGCCGGTCTTCGACGCCGTGGGGGTGCCGCACGGACTGGTGCATCCGATCTCGTTCGTGATCGCACTGTCGGTGGCGACCTACCTCCACATGCTGCTCGGCGAGATGGTGCCGAAGAACATCGCGCTGGCCGAGCCCGTGAAGACCGCGCTGCTGCTCGGGCCGCCGCTGGTGACCCTGGCCCGGGCGCTGCGTCCGGTGATCTTCGCGATCAACGCCTTCGCCAACGCGCTGCTGAAGCTGTTGAGGGTGGAGACGAAGGACGAGGTGTCGGCCACGTTCTCGGACGACGAACTGGCCCGGCTCGTCAAGGACGCCGGCGACGCCGGACTGGTCGACGACCGTGCGGCCGAGCGGCTGCACCATGCGCTGGAACTGGGGCGCAGGCCGGTGCGCGATGTGGTGCTGCCGGTGGACCGGGTGATGTACACGCGGGTCGGGACGACGCCCGAGGAACTGGAACGGCTCTCGTCCGAGACCGGGTTCTCGCGATTCCCGGTGATGGACAGCGAGCAGCGGATCCTGGGCTACCTGCATGTGAAGGACGCCTTGGACGTCACGCCCCGCGACGTACCGTTCCCGGTGACCGCGATGCGGCCGATCGCCCGGGTCCGGGCGGCGACACCGCTCGATGACGTGCTGACCGCACTCCGGCGCAGCCGTACGCATCTGGCCGCCGTTCTGGACGAGGACGACCGTCTGGCCGGCATGGTGACGATGGAGGACGTACTCCGGGAACTCGTGGGCAGGCCCCAGCCGCGCTGAGCCGTCCCCCGAGCCGCGGTCCCGCTCCCTTCCGGGCGCGGGACCGCACCCGGTCACAGGGCCCCGGGGCCTGCCGCCGTATCCGGGAAGTGCCGCCCCGCGCCGCGATACGATCGCAGGGCCATGGAAATAAATGCCGAATACACCAGTCTCGTCGCGGTAGGCGATTCGTTCACCGAGGGCATGTCTGACCTGCTGCCCGACGGCTCGTACCGGGGCTGGGCGGATGTTCTCGCCACCCGGCTGGCCACCCGCACCCCCGGGTTCCGGTACGCCAACCTCGCCGTACGCGGAAAGCTCATCAGCCAGATCGTTGACGAACAGGTGGACGTGGCGGCGGCCATGCAGGCGGACGTGGTGACGCTGGTGGGGGGTCTCAACGACACCCTGCGGCCCAAATGCGACATGGGCATGGTTCGGGGCAGGCTGGAGGAGGCCGTGGAGCGCCTCGCGCCCTCGTGCAAGAAGCTGGTCCTGATGCGCAGCCCCGGTCGCAACGGCCCGGTCATGGAGCGTTTCCGGCCGCGGATGGAGGAGCTTTTCTCCCTGGTCGACGACCTGGCCACCCGGCACGGTGCGGAGGTCGCGGACCTCTACGGGGCTCCGGTGCTGGGCGACCCCAGGATGTGGGACGTGGACCGGCTGCACCTGACCGCGGAGGGCCACCGCAGGGTCGCGGAGGCCGTCTGGCAGACGCTGGGTCTGCCGCCGGAGGACGACTGGCAGACCGTGCTGCCCTCCGCGGTACCAGTGCGCTGGTCCTCCCGGCGCGTGGACGACGTGCGCTTCGCCCGCCGTCACCTGCTCCCCTGGGTGGGGCGGCGCCTGACCGGGCGCTCCTCTGGTGACGGCCGGGCGGGGGCGCAGTTCAGCGCCGAGCTGGGGCAGGCCTTCTGGGTCACCCCCGCCGATGCCGGGAGTCCGGGCCCTGTCGCCACCTGGCGACGGGTGGACATGAGCCGGTAGCCGGCCCGCCGGGCTCGGCTGCGATCCCGCCGAAGCCGACTCCGCCCCCACCCCGGTCCCCGCTTGCGCGCTCGTAGCAACGCACAAACCGGGGGCGGCGCCGACCTGCATAAACCGCCAGTAGAATCTGGACACGTGACTGCTGTGTCTGCGAAGCCTCGCATCCCCAATGTCCTGGCCGGCCGCTACGCCTCTGCGGAGCTGGCTGTCCTCTGGTCCCCCGAGCAGAAGGTGAAGCTGGAACGTCAGCTGTGGCTGGCGGTGCTGCGCGCCCAGAAGGACCTCGGGATCGAGGTACCCGACGCGGCCCTGGCCGATTACGAGCGCGTCATCGACCAGGTCGACCTGGCCTCGATCGCCGAGCGCGAGAAGGTGACCCGGCACGACGTCAAGGCCCGCATCGAGGAGTTCAACGCCCTCGCCGGCCACGAGCAGGTCCACAAGGGGATGACTTCCCGCGACCTGACCGAGAACGTCGAGCAGCTCCAGATCCGCCTGTCCCTGGAGCTGATGCGCGACCGCACGGTGGCGGTCCTGGCCCGGCTCGGCAAGCTCGCCGGTGAGTACCGCGATCTGGTCATCGCCGGCCGGTCCCACAACGTCGCGGCGCAGGCCACGACGCTCGGCAAGCGCTTCGCCACCGCGGCGGACGAGCTGCTGGTGGCCTATGGACGGCTTGAGGACCTGCTGGGCCGCTACCCGCTGCGCGGAATCAAGGGGCCTGTCGGCACGGCCCAGGACATGCTCGACCTGCTGGGCGGAGACGCCGGGAAGCTCGCCGACCTGGAACAGCGGGTCGCCGGACACCTCGGCTTCGCGCAGGCCTTCACCTCTGTGGGTCAGGTCTACCCCCGGTCGCTCGACTACGACGTGGTGACCGCCCTCGTCCAGCTGGCCGCTGCGCCTTCCTCGGTCGCGAAGACGATCCGGCTGATGGCCGGCCACGAGCTGGTGACCGAGGGCTTCAAGCCGGGCCAGGTCGGCTCCTCGGCCATGCCGCACAAGATGAATACCCGCTCCTGCGAGCGTGTCAACGGCCTGATGGTCATCCTCCGGGGTTACGCGTCGATGACGGGTGAGCTGGCGGGCGACCAGTGGAACGAGGGCGACGTGTCCTGTTCCGTGGTTCGCCGGGTGGCGCTCCCGGACGCCTTCTTCGCGTTCGACGGTCTGGTGGAGACCTTCCTTACGGTGCTCGACGAATTCGGTGCCTTCCCCGCCGTCGTGGCCCGCGAGCTGGACCGCTACCTGCCCTTCCTCGCCACGACCAAGGTGCTGATGGGCGCGGTGCGCGCCGGTGTCGGCCGTGAGGTCGCCCACGAGGCCATCAAGGAGAATGCGGTCGCGTCCGCTCTCGCCATGCGTGAGCAGGGCACGGAGCGCAACGAACTGCTGGACAAGCTGGCGGCGGACGAGCGCATCCCGCTGGACCGCGCCCAGCTGGATGAGCTCATGGCCGACAAGCTCTCCTTCACCGGTGCGGCAGGCGACCAGGTCACCGCGCTCGTCGGCCGGATCGAGGAGATCACCAAGCAGTACCCGGAAGCCGCCGGTTACGCTCCGGGCTCGATCCTCTGACACGCCGGGCCACCGTCCGATGACACCCGAAGAGCTCCAGGCCGCCCGCGACCGCGTTGTTCCCGATGTGGTCGCGGGCGGCCTGCGCGTGCTGTTCTGTGGGATCAATCCGAGCTTGATGACAGGTGCCACGGGCTACCACTTCGCCTTCCCGGGTAATCGCTTCTGGTCGGTTCTCCATCAGTCGGGGTTCACTCCCCGGCAGCTCAAACCCTGCGAGCAGTCCGAACTGCTCGGCTACGGGCTGGGCATCACCAACGTGGTGGCCAGGGCCACGGCCCGAGCCGACGAACTGTCCGCCGAGGAATTCCGCGCCGGGGGCCGGCTCCTCACCGCGAAGGTCGAGAAACTGCGGCCGCGATGGCTGGCCGTCGTCGGGATCACGGCCTACCGGACGGCGTTCGGCGAGCGGCAGGCGCGCATCGGGCCACAGGACCGGCAGATCGGCGGGGCCCGTGTCTGGGCGCTGCCGAACCCCAGTGGCCTGAACGCCCACTGGACCGTGAGCTCCATGGCCGGCGAGTACGGACGCCTCCGGTCAGCTGTCGACTCGGACGCCGCGATACCCATCAGCGAGGCCTGACTGCCGCACAGGTGCTTCCGGCAGCCGCGCCCGATACCTGATCACCTCACGCGACAGCACTGCCGACTGGCGCAGGGCGGACATTCCGGCAGCCTCGGCCTTGAGCCCGCTCCCGGACACAGCCTCCGCTCCCGGATCCGTCCCCCATGCCCGCAGCCGCCCGGGCACTCTCCCCGCCTCTGTCCCTGTCCCGCCCGTCGCCCTGCCGGCGTCTCCGCTTGCTCTCGCTCTGCCGGCCTCGCCCCGTCGCCTTCGCTCCGAGAGTTGCCCCCGCCCCCGAGACAGAGGTCACGGCGGATCGATCTCGGTCACCACCACGCTGAGCTCACACCCGGGGCCCTCCGCCTCCAGATACAGCGCCAGGGCGAGCCACCGCGCCTCGATGCGCCAGAGCCGGAGATACTCACAGCCCGCGACCGTCTCGGCCCACGGATCGGGTATCTCCTCACCTGACATCATTCGCTCCCGGGCACTCCACAGGCTGATCAGCTGCGGATCGCCCCAACGTGCGCCAAGCACGGTGATCAGGGCCTCGTGCTCCGCGAGGCACTGCGTACGGTGCTCCAGGCGCCCTGCCTCGTCGTCATCCCAATGATCATCGTCGGCGTGCAGGGACGCCGTGTGGTAGCCAGGACCGCTGATTCCCGAACCCGAGCGGATGCGATCCGCGGGAAACTCTCGGGTGCGCATCCCGTCAATGAGGCGGAGGTGATGTGCAGTGGTCATGCCGTCAGTAAACCGTCCGGCACTGACAACGGGCGCCCCGACCTGCGCTTTGAGAGGTTTTCAGCCACCCGTCAGTTCCCGTCACCGTCACTGTCACCGCTGCTGCCGCGCCGGCGTCACTGCGACGGCAACCGCTAGCGCTCCAGCTCCCGGCCCCGCTCCCGCTCCCGCTCCCGCAGCCACCGAGCGCGAGATTCGAGCGAACTTCACCACCCCCGACAACCCTTCGTCGGGTGGGGCGTTCAGGCCGGGCGGCTTCACACGGCCCGGCTTCAGCCGGATGTACTCCGGCATCAGGCGGCTGACCCGTTCCGGGCTGCCTGACGTTCACTGCGCAACACTCCCCCATCGCCGGCTTCAGCTCGATGACCGGGGCCCCGGACACCGCATCGCGACCCACCACAGTCAGTTCGCGGCCCTGGACGGATGCGAGGGCGCAGCACGTCACCCGATGCGGTTCGGTCCGCGGGGAGCCGCGACCGGCGAAGACACCGATGGGCGGAGGGTCGGAGCGACCGCTATATGGCGCGGTTCACGATAGTCGGCGGATTCGGGGATCTGGTCGAAGACGAAGAGGATCTCCACGTGGGAGAAGCCCTCCCGCCCCTGGAGGCACACCTCACCGAAGCGCTCGTCGGCGGTGGTCCCGCTACGGCATGACTACGGCGCCCCAGTTGGCCGTGCGCTGAACGCCCCTCCGGTCGCTCCGCGCTGCACCGCTCGGCGTGATCTCGAAGCTTGGCATGGACGGTTCCAGTCTCTCGCTCGGCGCCGTGCCCGTCGGGCACACGTGTCCGGTCAACTGGCCACCCGCCGCCCGAACATGTCCTAGGCATCCCGGCGACGCAGGGCCCACCATCCGGCCAGCAAGGCCGCCCCTGCCCATGCCGCAGTGACGGCCAGCCCGGTCCAGGGCCCGATGCTGCTGTCCGGATGCTGGTGCAGCACCAACTGTCCGGCCCGGTCGGGAAGATAGTCGGCCGCACCGCCCCCCACGTCACCGACGACGAACGAGACAATCAGGATGAAGGGGATGAGCAAACTGAGCACGGCAACCGCGCTGCGCAATAGGACGGTCAGCCCGGCGGCGAAAAGAGTCATCAGGGCGAGATATACACCGCTGCCGAAGGCGGCCCTCAGGGCGCCCGGTTCTCCCAGCCCGATGGCGTACTCCCCCATGAACGACTGTCCGACCAGAAACGAGCTGAAGCTGGTGACCAGTCCTGTGGCGAGGGCCGCTCCCCCGATGAGTGACATCTTGACTGTGTAGAAGAGTGTGCGTCGCGGAACCGCAGCCAGCGACATGCGCAGCGCTCCGTTGACGTACTCGGACGAGATCGCCGTGGCTCCGAAACTTATGGCCGCGATCTGGCCGAAGTTCAGCGCGTAGAAGGCGCCGAAGACGAGATCCGCATCCGCGCCGTCCGCCTCGGCCTGGCCGACAGTGGCAAAGCTGAGGACGGTGACGGCCATGGTCGCGAGGAACACGGCCACCAGGGACCCGGCTACGGAGCGCACCGATCTGATCTTGATCCACTCGGAACGCAGGACTGCGGTCGTCGACATGCTCAGGCCTCCTGTGGGGCGGTGGCGGTGGAAGTGGCGGACTCGAACTCGGCTGCTCCTGCGGTGAGATCCAGGTATGCCTGTTCCAGCGTGGCCTGCTCGTCCACGAGCTGAAGAATCGGGAAACCTTCAATCGCGGCGAGCGCGCCGATCTCGTCCGCTCTCGCTCCCTCCACCGTCCAGCACCCGTCTTCGCCCTCCGCGGCCCGATATCCCTTGCGTGTCAGGACATGGCCGAGCCGGGACGATTCGGTCGTGCTCACCCGCATCCGCACCCGGGGCCGGCTCCGGGCGTCCAGGAACTCCTGCATCGGGAGGTCGACGAGCAGGCGGCCCCGGCCGAGGACGATCAGATGGTCGGCGAACGATGACGTCTCGTTCATCAGATGGCTGGAGACAAGTACGGTGCGGCCCTCGCGTGCCAGCCGCTTCATCAACTCCCGGATCCAGATGATGCCTTCCGGATCCAGCCCGTTCGACGGCTCGTCGAGCATGACCACCTCCGGGTCGCCGAGCAGGGCTGCCGCTATGCCGAGGCGCTGACGCATGCCGAGGGAGAACGTCTTGATCCGCCGGCCTCCGACGTGGCCGAGTCCGGCCTCCTCCAGGACTTCCTCGACCCTCGACCTGCTCATACCGTTACTCGTGGCCAGCGCGAGCAGATGGTTGCGCGCGGTCCGCGAGGCGTGGGCGGCCTGCGCGTCGAGCAGCACCCCTACACGGCGCAGGGGATCATTCAGAGCCGCGTAGGCGTGCCCGCCGATCGTGGCGGTACCGCCGGTGGGCCGGTCCAAGCCGAGGACCAGGCGCATGGTGGTGGACTTGCCCGCCCCGTTCGGCCCGAGGAAGCCGGTGACCCGGCCGGGTCGAACGCTGAATGTGAGACGGTCCACGGCACGGATCGCGCCGTAATCCTTGGTGAGCTCGTTTACGTCGATACTGGTCATGTGCTCAGACTGGCCGCCCGGCCCGACAGCGGTCCTCCCCCGACGGAGGGGATCGTCTCCCTCGCTCGGGGGAGCCGATCCGAGGAGCTCGCTGACACGATGGCACCATGTCCAGCCTTCTACGCCCCTTGACCATGCCGGTCACCTACACACGGTGGCTGCATCTGCTCCTGCCCGGCGCCGTCGTGAGCGTCTGGCTGTTCATCTCGACGGACACGCCATGGGTGCCGGTCGTCCTCGCGGCTCTGGTGGGGCTGATTCCCGGCATGCGCCTTGCGGAAGGAGTCCAGGCACAGCTGCTGCTCACGCCCGAGGAGCGTGGCGACCCCGGGGCATCCGTCGCGGTCGCTCCTTCCACCTCGTGGTCCGAGCGGTGGCGGACCTCCCTCTGGCTGGAGGTGCGACTGGTGTGCGCCGGGCTGGCCGGGATGGCGACGGTCTGGCTGTCGGCCACGGCGGTCGACCTCGTCCGCTCAGCGGCCGGTTCGCAGCCGAGCGACGAGTGGTTCGCCACCGGTCTGGGCACGCATTGGTGGGCTGCGCTCCTCGCTCCGGTCCCCCTGGTCATGCTGCTCGCTGTGGTCGTGGGATGCGGAGAGCTGATCACCGCAGCCGCCCGATGGCTGCTCGGACCGACTCCGGCGCAGCGGATGACCGCGTTGGAGGAGCGTACCGAGCAGTTGCTCGAGCGCAACCGGATCGCGCGGGAGCTGCACGACTCGATCGGGCATGCCCTGACGATCGCCGTCGTGCAGGCGGGTGCGGCCCGAGCGGCACATGATCCGGCGTTCACCGAGCGGGCGCTGTTGGCGATCGAGGAGACGGGCCGCGACGCGCTGGACGACCTGGAACGGGTGCTCAGAGTGCTGCGCGAATCGGGCACCCCGTCGGGGCAGCGGCCATCGCTGAGCGAGGCGGACCGTCTGCTGGACTCCGCGCGCGGCTCCGGGGCCGAGGTGGATGCGGATGTGTCCGGTCCACTGGAGCAGGTACCGGCGTCGGTGTCCCGCGAGGGATACCGCATCCTCCAGGAGGCACTGACCAATGTCCTTCGTCATTCCGGATCGGTCGCGGTCCGGGTCCGCATCACCGTCGCCGACAGCCGGCTTGAGCTGGAGGTGGCGAATCCGCTCACGGGTTCGGCCACTGCCACGGGGGGCGGAAGTGGTTTGAGGGGTATCAGGGAAAGAGCCGCGCTGCTGGGCGGCAGCGCCAGGACAGGACCGCACAAGGGGGAATGGATGGTGCACGCGAGCCTTCCTCTGCACCGCATACGCTGACCCGATGCCGGTAACCGTTCTTCTCGTCGACGACGAACCTCTGGTCCGCGCGGGACTGCGCGCGGTCCTGGAAGCCCAGCCCGACATCGAGGTGGTGGGTGAGGCGGGTGATGGTGCCGCGGTGATCCCGTTGGTGCGTCAGCTGCGTCCTGATGTGGTCGCGATGGACGTCCGTATGCCGTTGATGGACGGCATAGAGGCGACTCGGGTGCTGCTGCGGACGGTGTCGGCGCCACCCAAGATCCTGGTGGTGACGACGTTCGAGAACGACGAGTACGTCTACGAGGCATTGCGGGCCGGTGCGGACGGGTTCCTCCTCAAGCGGGCCCGGCCGGCCGAGATCGTGCACGCCGTGCGACTGGTGGCGGAGGGCGAGTCCCTGTTGTTCCCCGCAGCAGTGCGACAGCTGGCCGCCGAATACGGTACGAGCAAGGCGCGCGAGGCCATGGAGCGGGCTGCCCTCACCGAGCGCGAGGCGGCGGTGCTGCGCCTGATGGCCCGCGGTCTGTCCAATGCCGAAATCGCAGCTCGGCTCGTGGTGGGCATCGAGACGGTGAAGTCCCATGTCAGCGCCGTGCTGGCGAAGTTGGGTGCCCGGGACCGCACCCAGGCGGTCATCGCCGCCTACGAGTCCGGATTCGTCGCTCCTGGCTGATACCGGGTGTTCACGGACGGCCCCGGCGCCCACGGTCGCCCGGTCCCTGAGCAACGAGTACGATCCGCCTGACATGCGCACAAGCTGGGAGGACACACCGTGGGCCGGCTGACCGGTGGGGACCCGTCGTTGCTGCGTCGGATCAATTCCGCGGTGGTGCTGCACGCCCTCAGGGGTGCGGAATCCCCGACCCTTACCGACCTGACCCGGATCACGGGCCTGTCCCGGCCTACGGTCGAGGGCGTCATGGAGGGGCTGTTCGAAGCAGGGCTGGTCGTCGAGTCGGCCCCGGACGGTGCCGAGGCGCGGCGTCAGGGGCGTCCTGCCCGCCGGTTCCGGTTCCGGGCCGAGGCAGGACACCTTCTGGGCATCGAGATCGGCCCGCACCGGGTCTCGGCGTTGCTGTCGGGACTGGACGGCCGCATCATCGGTGCCGGCTCACGCGAGGTGTCGGAGACCGCCTGCGCGGACGACCGACTCGACAGGGTGCGGGCCGTGGTCGCCGACGTCCTGCGGCGGACGGGCGTGGCCCGCAGCAGTCTGCGGGCGGTCGGCGTGGGCAGCCCTGGCATCGTCGAGGCCGATGGCACCGTCCGCCTCGGCACCGCTCTTCCGGACTGGACGGGGCTGGCGCTCGGTGAGCGTCTGAGGCGCTCGTTCCGCTGCCCCGTGCTCGTGGAGAACGATGCGAACGCGGCGGCGGTCGCGGAGCACTGGAAGGGGGCGGCGACGGAGTCCGACGACATCGTGTTCGTCCTGGCGGGTCTCAGCCCAGGGGCCGGTTCCCTCATCGGGGGGAGACTGCACCGCGGATTCGGCGGGGCAGCGGGCGAGATCGGTGCGCTGCATCTCCTCGGCCGTGGCGTCACGCCGGAGAGGCTGCTGTCGACGACGGACACGCCCCTGGATCCGCTCGACGAACATGCGGTCGCCGCGGTGTTCGCCAAGGCGCGGCAGGGCGATGAGCAGGCGCAGGCTGCCGTCGAGCGGTTCATCCAGCGTCTGGTCCACGACGTGGCGGCGCTGGTGCTGGCGCTCGATCCGGAACTGGTGGTCATCGGCGGCTGGGCCGCCGGACTGGACGGGGTACTGGACCCGCTCCGCGGTGAGCTGGCCCGCTACTGTCTGCGGCCCCCTCGGGTCACCCTGTCGCTGCTCGGCGAGGCTGCCGTGGCCACGGGCGCACTGCGTCTGGCGCTCGACCATGTCGAGGAACAGCTCTTCGCGGTCGAGGGAACGGTGACGGCCCGCCGCTGAAGCGACGGGCCGTACGGTGCACGCGCCGGCGTGCGGTCATCCGGTCAGGATGCCTGGCGCGGCCGGTCGTCGTGGCTGATCTCCAGGTCGCCCGAGTCGCCGAAGGTGAGACGGCAGGTGTCGGCCCGGTACGTCGCGACGGAGACGGCCGCTGTGCCGCCGGCCGCGAGGTAGCGGGTCGTCACGACGAGGACCGGGGCACCGGGGAGCCGGTCGAGCTCCTTGGCGTCGTCCGCGCGCGCCGAACCGAGCTCCACGGAACGGTCCTGCCCGTCGAGGCCGAGCCGGTGCAGTTCCCGTACGACGCTGCGCGCCCTGGCGGGACCCGACGCGGCGTCTATCGCCGAGAGGTCCGGAACGGAGGCGGCCGGTACGTACAGCAGCTCCGCGGCGACCGCCTGCCCGTGCGTGAGGCGAATCCTGCGCACGATGTGGACGGGCTCGTCGCCCGCCACGTCCAGCATGGCGGCCACGGCGGCCGGCGCGGCCGCCGTCCGGCAGTCCACCGACTGCCAGGCCTCGCCCGCGCCGCCTCCGGACCAGTCGTGCTGCGCCGTGGAGACGGCGACGCCCACGCGCGGCGGGGCGACCGTGGTGCCCACTCCCCGGCGGCGTTGCAGCCTTCCTTCGAGTTCGAGCTGCTCCAGGGCCTGCCGGAGCGTCGCCCGGGCGACGCCGAACCGGGCGGCGAGCTCACGCTCGTTGGGGAGGATCTCCCCCACCGCAAAGTCCGAGTCGAGTGCCTCACTGAGCACGGTCTTGAGGTGCCAGTACTTCGGCTCCTGCACCGATTCCAGCTGCGTGGTCCCCACCCTGTCCTCCGCAATCGCCCAGCGGCTTTTCCGCGACGTTATTTATTAAAGGTTCCTGCCTTAACGTTGAGACCATAGGACGGCGCACCCCCTTGGTCAAGACCAATCCTGCGGCCACGGGACCGCGAACCCGCGATCCGCCGTGCAGCGTTCACAGGACGTTCGCGGAAGGCGGGGCTCGGGTCAGCAAGAAGCCCCACGTCCGGACGGGTTCGCGGGGCTTCGGTGCGCGGCTGGGCGGCTCTCCGGCACGGGCGGCCGGGGGCGACTTCCGCAGGAGACGGCCGAGGGCGGCTATTCCCCGCCGAATGTGGTGAGTTTGTCAGGGTTGCGAACGATATATACGCATTGGATGACGCCGTCCCGCACATCCACCTGGAATACGGAGTCCGGCTTCCCGCCGGAGAGCATCAGCACCGCCGGGCCGCCGTTCAGCTCCAGGAACCGGACTTCCAGATCGGGGACCTGGCCGTGGGCGACGGCGAAGAGGAACCTGCCGACCTTGTCCGCGCTCTCCAGGATCCGCAGCGGCGCCTTCGACTTTCCGCCACTGTCGCCGACGAGCCGCACGTCCGGGGCAAGCAGCGCCAGCAACGCATCGAAGTCACCGCCGGCGGCCGCGGCCAGGAAGCGCTCCGTGAGGTCGCGCCGCTGGACGGGATCGACGTCGTAACGGGGCCTGCGTTCCTCCACATGGCGCCGGGCGCGCCCGGCAAGCTGACGTACGGCCGTCTCGGACCTGTCGAGTGTCGTGGCGATTTCCGCGTACGGAAAGCCGAAGGCCTCGCGCAGGACGAAGACGGCGCGCTCCAGCGGGGAGAGTGACTCGAGGACGACCAGTACGGCGACGGAGACCGAGTCGGCGAGCACCGCCTGCTCCGCCGTGTCGGGTGCGGCCGGCCCGAAGTCGGTGACCAGCGGCTCCGGCAGCCACGGTCCGACGTACGCCTCGCGCCGGGCCCCTAGCTGACGCAGCCGGTCGATGGCGAGGCGGGTGACGATCCTGACGAGGAAGGCACGCGGCTCGCGCACATCCTCCCGCGAGGCCGCCGACCAGCGGAGCCAAGCCTCCTGGACCACGTCCTCGGCGTCGGCGATCCGGCCGAGCATGCGGTAGGCGACCCCGATCAGTACGGGCCGGTGCTCCTCGAAGAGGTCGGTCGCGGTTTCGGCTGTCACCGTTCCATCCCAGCCGACCCTGCGCAGCCTGTCCAGTTCACCTCCCCTGCCCTCTTGAACTACAAGCTACCTGGCGGTAATTGTTGCTGACGGAATGTCTAAGCCGCTTGCAGGTACGGAATGCGCGTGCCGCTTCACCCGGGAGCCCCTCCATGGCCACCACGGTCTCGTTCACCGTCGAGTCACCCCGAGGCCCGCGGACCGTGTCCGTGGCGTACGAGCGATCCGGTTCCGGCGAGCCGCTGCTGCTGCTCCACGGCATCGGCCACCACCGTCAGGCCTGGGACCCGGTGATCCCGCTCCTGGCCCTGGAGCGGGATGTCATCGCCGTGGACCTGCCCGGGTTCGGCGCCTCCCCCGGGCTGCCCGATGACGTCACGTACGAACTGACGACCGTGGCGCCACTGCTCGGGACCTTCTGCGAGGCGATCGGGGTGGACCGACCCCACGTGGCGGGGAACTCGCTCGGCGGGCTGCTGGCACTGGAGCTGGGCCGCGAGAAGCTCGCACGCTCGGTGACCGCGCTCTCGCCCGCCGGCTTCTGGACGGATCCCGAGCGCCGGTACGCGTTCGGAACGCTCCGCGCCATGCGGCTCGCAGCGGAGTCGATGCCGCTGCCCCTGATCGAGCGGCTCTCCCTGACCGCCGCCGGTCGCACCGTCCTGACCAGCACGATCTATGCCCGGCCAGGGCGGCGCTCCCCTGAGGCCGCCGTGTCCGAGACCCTTGCCCTGCGAAGGGCGACCGGCTTCCACCGGACACTGGCCGCCGGACGGACCGTCCGGTTCACCGACGACGTCCCGGGTCTACCGGTGACCATCGCCTGGGGCGGCCACGACCGGCTGCTCCTTCGACGCCAGGGCATCAGGGCCAAGCACGCCCTCCCGGGTGCCCGGCTCGTCCGCCTTCCCGGCTGCGGCCACGTGCCGATGAACGACGACCCGGCTCTGGTGGCGCGGGTGATTCTGGACACCAGCCGCTGATTCCGCCGCCCTCTCTCGACCCCGCCGGTTCAGGACGCCCGAGCCGATCGCCACCCCGGCCCCGACCAGGCAACTGCCCGCCGCCTGCGCGAGGCCGTACGAGCCGGCACCGACGAGCGGGGCGCTGAGCGCCGCGGCCACGGGAATCAGCCCGAGGAACAGCGTGGCGCGCTCCGCTCCGATGCGCTGCATGCCGCGGTACCAGCAGACGAACCCGATGACGGTCACCACAGCGGCCTGCCATACCAGCGCGGCCGCCTCGCCGGTCGTGGGCACGCGGACGAATCCCGTGCCGTCGACCAGCAGCCCGAGGACCGTGGACTCCGCCGCGGCGATCGCGCAGACCGTCGCGGAGAGCAGCTTGGGCCCGAGCGGACGCAGCACCGGCACGGCGATCACCGCGAAGCCCACCTCACCCGCCAGCGCACCGACGGAGAAGACGATGCCCGCCGTGTCGGTCTGCCCCCAGCCCTGGACGGTGAACGCGCCGACGGCGACCAGCGCCGCGGCGCTGAGCACGGCACGCGTCGGCCTGCGCCCGGCCGCCAGTGGCACGAGGACGGCCACGAGGATCGGGGCGCACCCGACGAACACGCCCGGAACGGCCGGCTCCGCGGACCGTTCGGCCGCCAGGACGGCAAGGTTGAAGCCGACCATTCCCACGGCGGCGAGCAGGGCCAGCCTGCCCCACTGCCTGGGGCCGAGCCCACGGAGCACCTCGGCCGGCGGAGGCTCACCGGCCCGGTTCAGCAGGGGCAGAAGCAGCAGGGCCGCGAGTCCGTAGCGCAGCGCCTGACCGCCGGCATACGGATAGTCGCCGAGGACACTGTTGGCGGTGAAGGAGACACCGACGAGGACGGAGGCGAAGGCGGCGAGAGACGCGCCACGCAGATAGGTCACATTCATGGGACCGACGCTATGCGGATGGGCGGCCCGGTTTAAGGTCCACATTTGTGACGTCTTCGGGGACCAATTCCATGCCGGCCACCGCCGGCGGTGCGCAGGAGTCCGTCTCGGCGGCCTGGGAACTGCTGCTTCCGGCCGCTTCGGCCCCGGCCCGTGGGCGCGGGCGGGCGCTGCAGTCCGCCCTGCGTGAGGCGGTCCGTTCCGGCCGCCTGGCGCCCGGGACCCGGCTGCCGGCAAGCCGCGCTCTCGCCGCCGATCTCGGCGTCTCGCGCGGTCTGGTCACCGAGGCCTACGAACAGCTGACCGCCGAGAGCTACCTGCGCAGCGGGCAGGGGGCGGGGACATGGGTGAGCGGATCGGTGCGGGCCGCCAGGGGCGGGGCCCGCGATCTCGCTCCCCGCGCCCCCGGAACCCACGTCGACTTCCGGCCGGGGACGCCGGACCTCTCGCTCTTCCCTCGCAGCGCCTGGGCCGCCACGCACCGTTCGGTTCTCGGCAGGCTGCCCCACAGTGCGCTGGGCTATCCGGATCCGCGCGGGCTGCCTGAACTGCGTGATGCCCTGGCCGCCCTGCTGACGAGGCGCCGCGGTGTGGTGGCCGACCCGGAGCGCCTGCTGGTCTGTTCGGGCGTCGCCCAGGCGACCACGCTGCTCGGTTTCGTCCTGCACGGACGCGGACTGGGCACCGTTGGTGTAGAGGATCCCGGGAGCCCCGAGCACGCCGCGCTCTTCGCGTCGGCGGGTCTCGCCACGGTGCGGCTCCCGCTCGACGACGAAGGGCTGTCGATCGGGCCGCTCGTGCGCTCCGGCGTACGCGCCGTCGTGACCACTCCGGCCCATCAGTTCCCCACCGGCATCGCGTACTCCGCCGCCCGCCGCAGCCGGCTTCTGGACTGGGCCAGGGAGACGGACGGCGTCATCGTGGAGGACGACTACGACGGCGAGTTCCGCTACGACCGCGCGCCCGTCGGCGCCCTCCAGGGCCTCGACCCCGAGCACGTCGCCTACACCGGCTCCGTGAGCAAGTCCCTGGCTCCCGGCCTGCGTCTCGGCTGGCTGCTGGCTCCGGCATCGATGACGGACGAGATCGTCGACCGCAAGCGGACCATGGACATGGGCAATCCGGCTGTCGACCAGGCGGTGCTCGCCGACTTCATCGTCCGGGGAGGCTACGACCGGCAGCTGCGCCGCTGCCAGCGCGCCTACCGCGAGCGCCGCGACGTCCTGACGACCGCGCTCGCCGAGCACTTTCCGGGAGCCGAGGTCAGCGGTATCGCGGCCGGACTGCACGTCATCGCCCGGCTGCCCGGACAGTACGGTCCCGAGGCCGAGTTCGTGAGCCGCGCGGCGGAGGCCGGGATCGCGCTGAGGCCTCTCGGTGACTGCGGTGACGCACGTTCCGCCGATGGATACGTGAGCCTGGTGATCGGATACGCGCACCTGCCGCCGGCGGACATCACCCGCGGTGTGCAACTGCTCGCCGCGTGCCCGCGAGGCGGGCGCTGACCGGGCGTCGGGGCAGGTGCCGGGTATTCACCTCGCGTTGGTGTGCCCGCCTCCGTCGGGCGCGAGGGTGGGCCGGTCGCTCAGCAGTCCGTACGTCCGACCCGCCGGAGGCCTCTCGATGCCGTACCGTCCGCGAATTCCTTCCCCCGACCGCCGTGCCGTGCTCCGCGGCTCGCTGGTGGCCACGGCCGCACTGACGCTCCCCGTGGCCGGCGCGGCAGCTCCGGCCTTCGCACGGTCCGGCCGCCCGGACGCGGCCTGGGGTGTGCAGGTCGGCGATGTCACGTCGTCATCCGCTCTGGTGTGGGTCCGCTCCGACCGGCCGGCCCGGATGGTGGTGGAGACGTCGGCGACCGAGTCCTTCCGGCGCGCCCGCACCTGGCACGGGCCGCTGCTGGGCTCCGGTACGGACTTCACCGGAACGACGCCGCTGTACGGCCTGCCGCCCGGTGAGCAGGTGCACTACAGGGTGACGCTCGCCGCCCCGGACGACCCCCGGCGTACCGGCGAACCGGTGTACGGCACCTTCCGGACCGCGCCAGCACGCCGACGGGACGGGGTGCGGTTCCTGTGGTCCGGCGACATCGCGGGCCAGGGGTGGGGTATCAATCCGGACATCGGTGGCTACCGGGTCTACGACGAGATGCGCCGCCTGGATCCCGACTTCTTCCTGTGCAGCGGGGACAACATCTACGCGGACGGAGTCATCGAGCCGAGCGTGACGCTGCCCGACGGACGTGTCTGGCACAACGTCACCACCGAGGAGAAGGCGAAGGTGGCGGAGACCCTCGCCGAGTACCGGGGCAACTTCCGCTACAACCTCCTGGACGACAACCTCCGCAGGTTCAACGCGCAGGTGCCCTCGGTGATCCAGTGGGACGACCACGAGGTGCGCAACAACTGGTACCCCGGGCAGATCCTCGACGACGCCCGGTACACCGAGAAGAACGTGGACGTACTGGCGGCCCGGTCGGTGCAGGCCTTCCGCGACTACTTCCCGGTGTCGAGCCTGCACGGATCCGCGGGTGGGGACAGGGTCCACCGGGTGGTCCGGCACGGTCCGCTGCTCGACCTTTTCGTCCTGGACATGCGGACGTTCCGCAATGCCAACTCCCCCGGCCGACAGCCCGACGACACCACCGGAATCCTCGGCGCCGCCCAACTGGCCTGGCTCAAGCGCGAACTGTCGAAGTCCCGGGCGGTCTGGAAGGTGATCGCCGCGGACATGCCCCTCGGGCTCGTCGTCGCCGACGGCGCCACGAACTTCGAGGCCGTGGCCCAGGGCGATCCCGGGGCCCCACTCGGCCGCGAACTGCAGATCGCGGAACTGCTCCGGTTCATCAAGCACCGCAGAATCACCGGCACGGTGTGGCTGACGGCGGACGTGCACTACACCTCCGCCCAGCATTACGCCCCCGAGCGGGCGGCGTTCCAGGACTTCGCCCCCTTCTGGGAGTTCGTCACGGGACCGCTGGCGGCCGGCCAGTTCCCGTCCAACGCGCTCGACGGCACATTCGGCCCCGATCAGGTTTTCGTTCAGGCGCCCGACCGGGCCAACGTCTCGCCCATGGAGGCACCCGCGCTCTTCGGCGAGGTGGACATCGACGGTGACAGCGGGGACTTGACCGTACGCCTTCGCGCACAGGGCGGATCTGTCCTGTTCAGCAAGGTGCTCCAGCCCGGACGCGTCGGGCAGTGAACCGGGCTGCCTGACCTGACCGCGCCGGGCCCGGGCAGGAGCACGGGGCGCCGCACGGCGGCCCGGCACGCGCCGCGCGCCAGGCGCGGCCCGGCCGGGCAACGATTCCCGGCCCGAACGCCGCTCAAAATGGACTTGCAACCGACCAAAAACAGACGATAGGCGACTAGATCCACACTTAACCCATCGGTCACAAGGCGTTCGTGATCAGGCAACACCGTTCGGTCACAGTGAAGTCATGACTGATGTGACCTACGCGAAGAACGCCCGCCGCCCCCACCACTGGCGCCGGGACCTGATCGAACTCGCCGCCCTGTTCACCGCCGTCGCCGTCGCCGACGCGATCGCCAACCTGATCGGACACCAGCCGGACGGCCCGTATCTGCTGATCGCCTCGGCGGTGGCGCTGACCGCCACCGCCGCGTTCCACACCTGGTGGGCACGCCGGCACAGTCACGCGCCACCGCCGGATGCGGAGGGCCCGGCAGGCGCGGACGACCGGGCGGTGCGGGCCGACGCCCCGTCACCGGATCCCGCAGCCGCCGAGACGGTGCTGTGGCGGATGCGGACCACGGTCCGGGACGCGCCCGGCAGCCTGGCCGCACTCTGCACCGTGCTGGCCCGCCACCGGATCGACATCCTGACCCTGCAGACGCACCCGCTGGCCGAAGGCACCGTCGACGAGTTCCTGCTGCGCGCTCCCGCCTCGCTGCCCGCGGCACAGCTGACCCGTGCCATCTCCGAAGCGGGTGGCCGCTCCACCTGGATCGAGCGCGCCGACGCCCACGATCTGGTGGATGCCCCGACCCGGGTACTCGGCCTCGCCACCCGGACCGCGCTGGACGCGGCCGAACTTCCTCTCGCCCTGCGCCAGTTGCTCGGCCGGTGCACCATCCACTCCCTGCCTGCCATGTCGATCAGCGGACGTGCCACCGGTGAGACCGCGCCCGTGGAGGGAGTGCTGGAGGAGACGGTGATGCGACTGCGTGATCCGTCCGGCGGCGTCATCACCGTCGAGCGCCCCTACCTCCCCTTCACTCCTACGGAGTTCGCCAGGGCGCGCGCCCTGGTCGAACTCGATGCGCGCCTCGGCCCCCGCATCCCGCGCAGCGCGCACGTACTCACCCTCCCCGAGGGCAACGCCATCACCGTGCGCCGGGCGGACCGCGGCGACCTCGAAGCGGCCAGGGCCATGCACGACCGCTGCTCGGAGCAGACCCTGCGGCTGCGCTACCACGGCCCCGTGCGCGACGCGGACCGCTATCTCGAGCACCTGCTGAGCCCGCGCTTCGGGCGCACCCTGGCCGTGCAGACGGCCTCCGGCCGGACAGTGGCCCTCGGCCACCTCCTCTGGGACGGTGACGAGACCGAGGTCGCCCTGCTCGTCGAGGACGACTGGCAGCGCCGCGGCATCGGCTCCGAGCTTCTGGGCCGCCTGGTGGCGCTCGCCGTCGAGGCGGGCTGCGAGAGCGTCTACGCCGTCACCCAGGCGTCGAACACCGGGATGGTCGCCGCCATGCGTGCGCTCTCGCTGCCGCTCGACTACCAGATCGAGGAGGGCACGCTCGTGATCACCGCCCGGCTGGGCGCGGCACCGGTGCGCTCCCTGCCGCCGTACGAGCAGGCTGAGCGCTGACCACCAGCTGACGGACCGGTTCCTCGCCGCTCAGTGCCTGGCACAGGTCGGCCCACAGGTCCTCGACGTCCTCCAGTCCGACCGACATGCGCAGCAGCCGGTCACCGACCCCCGAGGACTGCCGGTCCCCTTCATCCACGATGCGGTGGCTGATGGAGGCCGGGTGCTGGATCAGGGTGTCCACACTGCCGAGACTGACCGCCGGCGTGATCAGCCGCACCGCGGCGATCACCCGGTGCGGGTCCCCGTACACCTCGAACGAAACCATCGCGCCGCCCAGTTCGGGGTAGTGCACACGGGCGATCCGCGGGTCGGCGGAGAGGCGACGGGCGAGTTCCGCGGCATTCGCCGACGCGGCCCGGACGCGCACCGGCAGCGTGGCGAGACCACGCAGCAGCAGGTATCCGGCCATCGGGTGGAGCACCCCACCGGTGGCGAAGCGCACCTGGCGCAACCGGGCCGCGAACTCCTCGTCACAGGCGACGACCCCGCCCATCACGTCCCCGTGACCGCCCAGGTACTTCGTCGCGCTGTGCAGGACGATCCGCGCCCCGTGCTCGACGGGCCGCTGGAGAATCGGAGTGGCGAAGGTGTTGTCGACCAGCAGCGGCACCGAGCCGCAGGAGTGGGCGACCGCCCGGATGTCCACCTCGGCGAGCGTCGGGTTGGCAGGTGTCTCGACGATCACGAGCCCCGTGTCGGGGCGGATCGCCTCGGCGATGCCCGCCGGATCCGTCCACGTCACCTCCGTGCCCAGGAGCCCGGCGCCCAGGAGATGGTCGCTGCAGCCGTAGAGCGGGCGGACGGCCACCACATGCCGCAGTCCCATGCTCGCGCGGGCCAGCAGAACGGCGGTGAGCGCGGCCATCCCGCTGGCGAACGCCACGGCGCTCGCGGTCCCTTCGAGCCGCGCCAGGGCCGTTTCGAACCGGGCGGTGGTCGGGTTGTCGAGCCGTGCGTAGACCGGCGGACCGTCGAGCCGGGCACCGGTCGCGGCGAAGGAGTCGATCCGTTCCGCCTCGCCCCGGGAGTCGTACGAGGGGTAGGTGGTGGACAGGTCGATCGGCGGGGCGTGCAGGCCGAGAGCCGCGAGGTCTTCGCGTCCGGCGTGCACGGCTTCGGTGGCTTGCGCCCGGTTCGGGGGTGTCGTCGAGGGCGCCAGCGAGGATTCGGTGTCCATGACCTCACTCTGAACAAAGACCGGGACGTGATGGAGGAACCCCGTGCTACGTTCGGCGAATGACCGATTCTGTCGCTCTCGATACGGTGGATCTGCATATTCTGCGGCTCCTGCAGAACGATGCCCGGACCACCTACCGCGAGCTCGCGGCCGAGGTCGGGGTCGCCCCGTCGACGTGCCTGGACCGGGTCACCAGGCTGCGCCGCACGGGCGTCATCCTCGGTCACCAGTTGCGACTGGACCCGGCCAGACTGGGCCGCGGCCTGGAGGCACTCCTGTCCGTACAGGTCAGGCCGCACCGCCGGGAGCTCATCGGCCCCTTCGTCGACCGGATCAGGACGCTGCCCGAGTCGCGTGCGCTCTTCCATCTGACCGGCCCCGACGACTATCTGGTCCACGTGGCGGTGACCGACACCGCCGATCTTCAGCGTCTGGTTCTGGACGAGTTCACCTCGCGGCGCGAAGTGGCCCGCGTGGAGACGCGGCTGATATTCCAGCAGTGGGAATGCGGTCCACTGCTGCCGCCTTCGAGCCGGCCGGCCGAGGGCGGTCCGGGCCAGGCCCCTGGCGCCGAACGGTAGTGACGCGGAGGCCTTCCCCGTACGAGGATGTCCACATGTCAGACACTCCGAGCAGCGCGCTGCCCCGCCAGGTCGCCGACACCTACGTCGACGCATTCATCGAACTCGATCCGATCTCCGGCACCTATCTGGGTGTCGCGGAGAGCTCGCGCCGCCTTCCCGACTTCTCCCCCGCCGGCCAGGAAGCGCTGGCAGAACTGGCCCGCACCACCCTCGTGCGGCTCGACCGCGCGGAGCAGCTCCCCGGTGCGGCCGACGATGCGGAGCGCCGTTGCGGCCGCCTCCTGCGGGAGCGGCTGACGGCCGAACTCGCCGTGCACGAGGCCGACGAGGCGCTGCGGGCCGTTTCCAATCTGCACTCCCCGGCCCACTCCATCCGTGAGGTGTTCACGGTGACGCCCACGGAGACGGACGAGGACTGGGCAGCCGTCGTCGATCGGCTCAGGGCGGTTCCGGGCGCCCTGTCCGGCTACCGCGAGTCCCTCGCGCTCGGTCTGGAGCGGAAGCTGTACGGCGGTCCGCGCGCCACGGCGACGTTCATCGGCCAGCTCGACGAGTGGGTCGGGGACGGCACGACGGGATTCTTCCGGGACTTCGCCGCCGCCGGACCGGAATCCCTGCGCACCGATCTGGACGCCGCCGCGGCGCAGGCCACCGAGTCGCTGGAGGAGCTGCGCCAGTGGATGCGGGAGGTGTACGCGCCCGCGATCGAGGGCGAGCCGGACACGGTGGGCCGTGAGCGGTACGCCCGCTGGTCGCGCTACTTCAACGGCACCGATCTGGATCTCGACGAGGCGTACGCGTACGGCTGGTCCGAATACCACCGGCTGCTGGCCGAGATGCGGACCGAGGCCGACAAGGTACTGCCGGGCGCGGGCCCCTGGGAGGCGCTGGCCCACCTCGATGTGCACGGCAAGCACATCGAAGGGGTCGACGAGGTCCAGGCGTGGCTGCAGGGCCTGATGGACGAGGCGATCGAGGCCCTGGACGGTACGCACTTCGAACTCGCCGAGCGGGTCCGCAAGGTGGAGTCCCGCATCGCTCCCCCCGGTGGCGCCGCGGCGCCGTACTACACGGGCCCCTCGGAGGACTTCTCCCGCCCCGGACGCACCTGGCTGCCGACGATGGGTGAGACCCGCTTCCCGGTGTACGACCTGGTCTCCACCTGGTACCACGAGGGTGTGCCCGGCCATCACCTCCAGCTGGCGCAGTGGGCGCATGTCGCCGAGAGCCTCTCGCGCTACCAGGCCTCCATCGGCATCGTCAGCGCCAACGCCGAGGGCTGGGCGCTTTACGCGGAGCGTCTGATGGACGAGCTGGGTTTCCTGCCCGACGCCGAGCGCCGGCTCGGCTACCTGGACGCCCAGATGATGCGGGCCTGCCGGGTGATCGTGGACATCGGCATGCACGCGGAGCTGGAGATTCCGGCCGATTCACCGTTCCACCCCGGTGAGCGGTGGACGCCGGCGCTGGCCCAGGAGTTCTTCGGCAACCACAGCGGCCGGCCGGCCGACTTCGTGGAGAGCGAGCTGACCCGCTATCTCTCGATGCCGGGCCAGGCCATCGGGTACAAGCTGGGAGAGCGTGCCTGGCTGCTCGGCCGGGAGAACGCCCGCGCCGCCCACGGGGACGCCTTCGACCTCAAGTCCTGGCACATGGCCGCCCTGTCCCAGGGGCCGCTGGGTCTGGACGACCTGGTCGACGAGTTGTCGAAGCTCTGACCTGCGCCGGCCGGTCCCGGACGTGGCGCCCGGGACCGGCCGGGCGGTGTCAGCACCCGCAGTCGCCGGATTCGTCCGGTGCGGTGAGCGGGTCGGCGGTACGCCGTTCGCGCCCCTGCCAGGTCTCGAACTCGAAACCCTCACGCGCCCAGTACTCGAAGCCGCCGAGCATCTCCTTGACCTGATAGCCGAGTTCGGCGAGGGCGAGCGCGGCACGGGTGGCGCCGTTGCAGCCGGGGCCCCAGCAGTAGGTGACCACGGGCACGGCGGGGTCGAGCAGTTGCCGTGCCTGTGCGGCGATGAGCGCCGTGGGCAGATGTACGGCTCCGGGGATGTGCCCCTGGTCCCAGGACGCGGTGGAACGGGAGTCGAGGAGCACGAAGCCGGTGTCGTCCCCGGAGGCCAGTGCGGCGGCGACGTCCGAGACATCGGCGTGGAAGGCGAGCGAGGCGCCGAAATAGGCGGCGGCCGCTGCCGGAGCGGCGGGCGGGACCCGCAGGACGGCGTTGGCGGCGGGGGTGGTCATGGGGTGCGTGCTCATGGGGTGCGTGGTCATGGTGAAAATCTACGACCGGCCACCCATCGCCGGAAGGAGAGATCCCCGGCACACCTCTTGATCTGCCGGGGAATCCCCTGTTTCCTCTTTCCATGACCGACTATTCACCGGACGACACCGACTGGCGCATCCTGGACGCCCTGCAGCGCGAGGGACGCGCGACATTCGCCGAGCTCGCGCGGGCCGTCTCGATGTCGTCGAGCGCCGTGACGGAGCGCGTGCGCCGGCTGGAGGAGGCCGGGATCATCAGCGGCTACGCGGCCGTGGTCGATCCGGAACGACTCGGACTGCCGGTTCTCGCCTTCGTGCGGCTGCGGTATCCGAACGGCAACTACAAGCCGTTCCACGACCTCCTCGACACCACGCCGGAGGTCGTGGAGGCCCATCACGTCACGGGTGACGACTGCTTCGTACTGAAGGTGACCGCCCGTTCCATGAGGCATCTGGAGACGGTCTCCGGGAAGATCGGCGCCCTCGGGTCCGTCACCACCAGCGTCGTCTACTCCTCGCCGCTGCCGAGACGGGCGGTCAGTCGCTGACCCCGTCGGCCACCCGGTGCCGCACGGCCGATCCGTGCCGTTCCTTCACCACTTCCAGCTGGGCGGGGATGCGGCGGCGCAGATCACCGACGTGGCTGACGATGCCCACGCTGCGGTCCCGTTCCCGCAGCGAGTCGAGCACGTCGAGCACCTCGTCGAGCGTCTGCTCGTCGAGGCTGCCGAAGCCCTCGTCGATGAACAGGGTGTCCAGCCGTACGCCCCCCGCCTCGTCGGTGACCACGTCTGCGAGCCCGAGCGCCAGCGCGAGCGAGGCGAAGAACGTCTCGCCGCCGGAGAGCGTGGCCGTGTCGCGTTCGCGTCCCGTCCAGGCGTCGATGACGTGCAGGCCGAGTCCGGCCCGGCGGCCTCCCGTCCGGGCATCGGAGTGGACCAGTTCGTAGCGGCCCGAGGACATCCGCCGGAGCCGGGCGGTGGCGGCCGCCGCCACCTGCTCGAGACGGGCCGCGAGCACGTACGACTCCAGCCGCATCTTGCGTTCGTTGTCCGCGGACGTGCCCGCGGTCAGTCCGGCGAGCCGGGCGACCCGTTCGTACTCCTCGCGCACCGGCCCCAGGTCACGCACCTCGTCCGCCGCGCGGCGGGAGAGCCTGTCGAGCTCGGCGCAGCGTTCCCGCGCCGACGCCAGGGCCGCAGACGCGTCCCTCAAAAGGCGCTCGGCCGTGTCGTGGGCCCGCTGCGCGGTATGCGGATCGGCCGGGGCCCGGCCGGCGGCGGCACGGGCGTCGGCCTCGGCGAGCCGGTCGGCCACCGCGGCCGCCTCGGCCTGCCAGGCGTCGATGCGGTGCTGGAGCGCACGCTGGCCGGAGTCGGCGAGCAGGGTCTCTGCCGCGGCCTGCGGCGTGTCGAATCCGGCCCGGAAGGCGGCGTCCGCCAGCCGGTCGTCGGCCTCCTTGAGCCGCGCTGCCGCACCCTCCTCCTCCCGCACGGCCGTGGCCGCCTCGACGAGCAGGGCAACCCGCTTCTGCAACAGCGCGGCGTGCTCGGTGACGGTGCCCGACTCGCCACGGGCCAGCGCCAACACCTCTTCCAGTGAAGCCTGTTCAGCGTCCAGGCCCTCGCGACGGGAGGTGCGCGCCGCGGCCCGGCGCTCGGCCTGCTGCCGGTCCTCGGCCCGCTGCGCCTGCTCCCGCTCCGCTGCCGCCAGGGCCTCACGTGCGGCGTGCATCCCGGCTGCGGTCCGGTACGCCTGCGCGTGCTCGGCGGTCAGCGTGTCCACGAGTCCGGCAAGGGCCCCGGCCGTCGGCCCGGCCGCGTCCGCGTCCGCCACGCTGTCGGCTCCGGCCGACTCCACGGCCTCCGCGCGGGCTGCCGCATACCGTTCGCGTACGGCTGCGAGCGCGTGCTCCGCCTCCGTACGCGCCTGCTCGGCAAGCCGGTGAGCGGCCTCCGCCGTGTCCTCCGTCGCCTGGTCCACGTGTCCGTCCGCGGCGCGGGCCGGCTGCGGGTGGTCGACGGAGCCGCAGACCGCGCAGGCCTCGCCCTCGACGAGTTCCCGCGCGAGTTCGGCCGCGATGTCGCGCAGCCGTCGCTCGCGCACGTCGAGCCAGTGCTCACGCGTGCCCAGCGCGTGCTCACGGGCCGCGCCGAGCCGCTCCTCGGCGTCGACCGCCTCGGCCGCCAGCGCGTCCCTTCGGCGGGCCGCGGCCAGGCGTCGCCGCGCCGGTTCCAGCCGGCCGGCCAGGAGTTCCGCACGTGTCGCGGCCTCCTGCGCCGCCTCGATACGGGTGAGCAGCCCGCTGCGGGTGTCCTCCCAGTCGGCCAGCCACCCCTCGGCGTCGCGGATCAGTTCGTCGTCCGCCCGGGCCTGCCGCTCCAGCGCGGTGCGCTCGCTGTCGATGTCCGCGCTGCGCCGCTCGGCGCGGCGTGCGGCGTCCAGTCCGCCCAGCTCTTCGCGGAGCCGGCGTTCCAGAGCGGCCAGTTGCTCGGCGCCGGCTTCGGCGAGGCTGTCGGGGAGGCGGGCCCGGGAGAGGTCGCGGGCCGCGCTCGCACGCCGGTACGCCCGCTCGGCCTCGTCGCGAAGTTCCAGGGCCGGCGCGACGCGGTCCGCCTTGCGGGCGCGCCTCAGCTGTTCCTGGGCGTCGTCGTGTCCGGCCCTGCCCGCCTCGGACGCGGCGGCGCGGCGCCCGGTCTCGGCGTACCGCTGCTGGAGTGCGGCCAGTTCCCGTTCGGCGTCCAGGGCGGTCCGGGCGGCACCCTGCCGGCTCTCGGCCGCCGCCACCAGCACGCCGCCGATGTCGAGCCGCTCCCGGGCGCCGCTGCGGGCCGTCGCCGCCCATTCCAGTACGGCGTCCGCGAGCCCCGGTTCGCCCGGCTGCACACCCGGCAGCGGGGATTCGCGCCCGGCCGGACCGGCTGCCTGGGCGATCCGCTGAGCGAGGGCGAGGATCTGTTCGTCCCCGGCCCTGACCCGGCTCTCGGCCACGCGCCGGAGCTCGGCGAGGCGCTCCTCGACGGCGGCGAACCGGCGGGTGTCGAAGAGCCTGCCGAGCAGCTTGCCGCGCGCCTCCGCGTCGGCCCGCAGGAACCGGGCGAAGTCGCCCTGCGGCAGGAGCACCACCTGGCAGAACTGTTCGCGGCTCATCCCGATGAGCTGGGTGATCTCCTCACCGATCTCCTGGTGCGAGCGGCTCTGCGCCTGCCAGCCCTGTTCGGGGTCGTACGCCCGCAGGCCGCTCTGTGCCTTCTCCGTGGTGTGGCCGCCGCCCCGCTTCTTGGGCCGTGGCTGGGCGGGGCGGCGGGTGATCTCCAGACGGCGCCCGCCGACGGTGAGTTCGAGCCGGACCTCGGTGGGCAGGTCCGCGGGCGCGTGGTCGCTGCGCAGCGAGGTGCCGGGGCTCTGCCGGGCACCGGGCACGGCCCCGTACAGGGCGTAGCACACTGCGTCGAGGACGGAGGTCTTGCCGGCGCCGGTCGGACCGTGCAGCAGGAAGAGTCCGGCTGCGGAGAGCGCGTCGAAGTCGATCTCCTGGGTGGCGCCGAACGGGCCGAAGGCGGTGATGTCGAGCCGGTGGAGCCTCATCGGTTCACCTCGCGCACGCCGTCGTCGACCCGTACGTGATCGAAGGCGCTGCGGAGCACCGTGCGCTCCTGCTCGTCGGTGCCGAAACCGCCCCGGACGTGGGCCACGAAGTCCTCCGCGATGCTCTGGTCGTCGCGTCCGCGCAGCCGCTGGGCGTAGGAGATGTGCGGGTCGTCGGGTGCCCGGTCCGGTTCGAGGACGAGGCTGAGCGTGTGCGGGAAGCGCTCGACGAGCCGGGCCATCGGATCGGCCGGGCGGACCGGATCGGTGAGGGTGGCCTCGACCCAGGAGTCTGCGTGCCGGTCGAGGGCGGGGTCGTCGAGGAGGGCGTCGAGCCTGCCGCGGAGCCGGGCGAGGGGGCGGGGCACCGGGCAGTCGATCCGCTCGGCGGCGATCGCGCCCGAGGCGTCCAGGTCGATCAGCCACATCGTCTTGCGGTGGTGCACCTCGGAGAAGGAGTACGCGAGGGGGGAGCCGGAGTACCGGACGCGCTCGGCGACGGTCTGGCAGCCGTGGAGGTGGCCCAGCGCCACGTAGTCGACGCCGTCGAAGACCCCGGCGGGGACGGCCGCGACTCCGCCGACGGTGATGTCGCGCTCGCTGTCGCTCGGCTCACCGCCCGCGACGAAGGCGTGGGCGAGGACCACGGACCGGGTGCCGTCCGGCCGCTCGGCGAGATCGGCCCGGACCCGGTCCATGGCGGCGGACAGCACGGCCTCGTGCCCGGCCCGCTCCGTGCTGAACACGTCCTTGACCAGGGCGGGTTCGAGATACGGAAGTCCGTAGAACGCCACGTCTCCGTGCCCGTCCGGCAGGACGACGGGGGTGGCGCAACGCGCGGGGTCGGTCCGCAGGTGGATGCCGGCCCGCCCGATGAGCCCCGCGCCGACACCCAGCCGCCTCGCCGAGTCGTGGTTCCCTGAGATCATCACGGTCGGCACCCCGGCGGCGGCGAGACGGTGCAATGCGTCGTCGAAGAGCTCCACGGCGAAGAGCGGCGGTACCGCCCTGTCGTACACGTCACCCGCGACGAGCACGACGTCGACCTCGTGCTCACGCACGGTGGCCACCAGGTGATCGAGGTAGGCGGCCTGCGCCTCGTGCAGGGAGACCCGGTGGAACGACCGGCCCAGGTGCCAGTCCGATGTGTGCAAAATCCTCAAGAGCCGGCTCCGACCTGCCTGTTTCGTTTCCTCGTCCCCCGGGTCCTGTCCGGTCGCGCACCGGGCCGGTCCCGGGTGCCGGCGCCCGCCACACCTGCGCGCCCCCGCCCCTGTCCCCTCACGCACCACAGTCTCCCATCACCGGGCACGCCTCCGGGGCCCGAGGCGGGAAGAGCTCTCGTCTCCCGGCGCCGGTGTGCGGGAGCGGCCGCTCAGGCGTCCCCGTACGCCTCGTCGCCCAGTGCCAGCTCCGCCTCACCCGCCGTGGCGTCGGCCAGCCAGCGGCGGAACTCCTCGACCTCGGCGTCCGGAAGCCCGATCTCGATGGTCACCGCCTCCGCGTAGCGGACCGCGCGCACGCTGCGTCCGGTGGCCCTCAGCTCGTTCTCCAGCCGGCCTGCGCGCTGATGTCCGACGGTGACCTCCGCGATCCGGAACCGCTGCCGGGTGAGCGTGCCGATGGCGTCGAGGGCCTCGCCGACCGCGCCCCCGTAGGCCCGGATGAGTCCGCCTGCGCCGAGTTTCACCCCGCCGTAGTAGCGGGTGACGACGGCGACGACGTAGCGCATCTCGCGGCGGGTGAGCATCTGCAGCATGGGGACGCCCGCGGTGCCCCCCGGCTCGCCGTCGTCACTGGCCTTCTGTACGGAGGCGTCGGCGCCGATCACGTACGCGAAGCAGTTGTGCGAGGCGGTCGGGTGCTGCCTGCGGACGCGTGCGACGACGTCCTGGGCGTCCTGTTCGGTGGCTGCGGGGGCGAGCGCGCAGATGAAGCGTGATCGGTTGATCTCGGTCTCGTGCACGCCCGCGCGGGCGACTGTCCGGTACTGCTCCTGCATCCGGCCAGCCTATGCGCAGCTGCGGGAATGGTCCGGAGCGGCCGTCCGTTGTGCGGATCATGTACGCAGACACGGAGACGATCCGCAGGATTCTCGAGGACACCGGCGACACCTGGGCGGTGGTGGGGCTGTCCGACAACCGTTCGCGCGCGGCCTACGGGGTGGCCGAGGTGCTCCAGCGCTTCGGCAAGCGGGTGGTTCCCGTCCATCCCAAGGCGGAACGGGTGCACGGCGAGGAGGGCTACGCCTCACTGGCCGACATCCCCTTCCCGGTCGACGTGGTGGACGTCTTCGTCAACAGCGAGCTGGCCGGCGCGGTGGCGGACGAGGCGGTGACGGCCGGTGCCTCGGCGGTCTGGTTCCAGCTCGGGGTGATCGACGAGAAGGCGTACGAGCGCACCAGGGCGGCCGGGCTCGACATGGTCATGGACCGCTGCCCCGCCATCGAAATACCCGCGCTGAACGGCTGAGCGCCCCGGGCGGTCGTATGTGCGGGGTATCACACTCCGCTCCGGGCTGGGAGGATGGCCCGCTGTGAGCAGAGCCCCCTCCACGAGCGTGTCCGCTGCCCCGCACAGCCGGACCCTGCTTTCCCAAGAACTCGCCGCGCTCGGCGTCGAGCGCGGCGGCGTCCTGATGGTGCACGCGTCACTGAGCGCCGTGGGGGCGGTGGACGGCGGCGCGGAGGCGGTCGCCGCCGGGCTGCGGGACGCCCTGGGCCCGGAGGGCACGCTGGTGGTCCCGTCCTTCACCCCGGAGAACTCCGACACCTCGCCGCAGTACCGCGCCCTGGTCCACGGCCTCGACGACCGGGAGCGGGAGGCCGTCCGGGCGGCGATGCCCGCGTTCGACCCGGCCACCACGGCGGCCCCGTCGATGGGCCGGCTCTCCGAGACGGTGCGCCTGACCCCGGGCGCCGCCCGCAGCGCACATCCGCAGACCTCCTTCGCCGCCCTCGGGCCCCTGGCCGGCCACGTGGTGGCGGAGCACCGCCCCGACTGCCACCTGGGCGAGGACTCCCCACTGGCCCGCCTGCACGAACTGCGCGCCCAGATCCTGCTGCTCGGCACCGGTTTCGGCTCCTGCACCGCCTTCCACCTCGCCGAGTACCGCGTACCGTCCCCGCCCCGCCGCACCTACCGCTGCGTGGTGCGGGACGGCGACCGGCGCCGGTGGTGGGAGTACGAGGACGTGGCGCTGGACGACAGCGACTTCACGGCGCTGGGGACGGACTTCGAACGGTCGGACCGGGGGACGGCCGTCGGCACCGCCCCGGTGGGCTCCGCCACGGGCCGCCTGTTCCGCTTTCCGGCTGCGGTCGCGTTCGCCACCGGGTGGCTGACTGCGCACAGGGGGCGCACTCGTTGAGCTCGGCGTGCACCACATACGACGGGCTGACGGCGCACAGGGGGCGCACTCCTGACGGCGTTTCGCGCCTGCGCGGCAACCTCCTGGTCGGTGCACCTATATCCAACTTGCCTTGTGAGACTCATACTTACCGCGTATCGGCCCCGAGGGGAAGGCACCGGATGGAGCAGCTGATCCGCACGGAGGACGGCCGGGATCTGGCCGTTGAAAGCTTCGGGAATCCGCACGGCAGACCGGTGTTCCTGCTCCACGGCACCCCGGGCAGCCGCCTCGGGCCGGCCCCGCGCGGGGCTGTTCTGTACCGGCTGGGCATCCATCTCATCGCGTACGACCGTCCCGGATACGGGGCGTCCGACCGCCTGCCCGGCCGGTCCGTGGCCCATGTGGCAGACGACGTCGTGACCATCGCCGACGCCCTCGGCATAGGCAAGTTCGCGGTGGTGGGACGGTCGGGCGGGGCGCCGCACGCCCTCGCCTGCGCAGCGCTCCTGAGGGGCCGCGCCGCCCGCACGGCAGCGCTGGTCGGGCTGGCGCCCCGCGACGCGCAGGGGCTCGACTGGTTCGAGGGCATGACCGAGTCCAATGTCCGTGAGTACATCAACGCCGCTGCGGGTCGGGGCAGGCTCACCGCCGCACTGGAACGCAGATCGGCGTCGATCCGGGCGGACCCGATGGGCTCGGTCGTCGACATGCACCGCGGGCTGTCGGCGTCGGACCGCGGGATCGTGTCCGACACCGGCATACGCGCCATGCTGGTGCGCAACTTCGCCGAGGGGCTGCGCAGCTCCGCGGACGGCTGGGTCGACGATGTCATGTCCTTCAGCAGCGACTGGGGGTTCCGGCCCGAGGACATCGCCTCGCCCGTGCTCCTGTGGCACGGCGAGGACGATGTGTTCGCACCGGCGCAGCACACCCGCTGGCTCGGCGAACGCATCCCCGGGGCCGAGACGGTGGTGGAGCGCGGCGCCGCGCACTTCGGTGCGCTGCGCGTCCTCACCCGGGTGCTCGGCTGGGTCACCAGATGAGGACCCGGCCGGGCCCCCGGAGGCGGGCAGCCGGCCGGGTCCGGCCGGCCACCTCACCTCCTGAGCGGTTCAGACCGGCTGCGGTTCCAGATCCCGGTTGATCCGCCGCCAGGTGCGGGCCGCCACCGCGATCGGATGATCCATGCCCAGGTGCTCGACGGCCAGTGGCACGACTTCCGCCCGCAGCCGCTCCGCCTCCCTCTCGCGTTCCATCGAACGCAGGGTGACGGCCAGGTTGGAGCGGCAGGCCAGCACATCGGGGTGCGCCGGACCGTAGCGGTCCAGGAGTCCTTCGAGAGCGGCCCGTTCCCAGCGTTCGGCCAGTTGCAGCCGGTTCAGGTCGCCGTAGGCGTTGGCCAGGTTGATGGCGGCGCAGAGCGTGAAGGGGTGCAGTGCCCCCAGGCCGGCCTCCAGCGCGGCCCTGACCTCTTCGCCCGCCTCCGCCGCCGACTGGGCCGCCCCCATGCCGCGCAGGTAGATGGCGACGTTGTTACGGCAGGCCAGTGTGAACGGGTGGTCCTCTCCCAGCGTCGCCCGGTAGCCGTCCAGGGACTGCTGGGCCAGATCCAGCGCCGCCTGCTTGTCGCCGACCGCGGAGAAGTCCGCCGCGAGATTCAGCCCGCAGGCGAGCGCGTCGGGCACCTTGGTGCCGTACCTCTCCCGGTAGCGGTTGTACGTCTCCTCCGTCAGGAGCTTCGCCTCGTGCGGATGTCCCGCCTTGCGGAGGGAGACCGCCAGGCTCTTGGCGGTACGCAGTGCCTCGGGCACGTCCGCGTTGAGGACCCGTTCGAAGGCTGCCTTGACCTCGCGGAGGATCTGGACGGAGGACTCGTACTCACCGGTCTCCCTCAGGTCGCGCCCCAGGTGCCCCTTGGTCGTCAGGGTGTACGGGTGGTCCTCGCCGAGCAGTGAGCTGCGGCGCTCCACGGTGAGGTCGTCGAGCCGGCGTGCTGCCTCGCTGTCGCCGGTGAGCCGGTAGTCGATGGCGAGGTTGTGGGCGGCGACGAGGGTACGCGGATGATTGTCGCCGAAGGTCTCGCGCATCACATGGTGGATCTTCTGGTCCCGCTCCAGCGCCTCGTCGAACCGGCCCAGAGCCCTCAGGTCCGCCGCCAGACTGCCGGTGGTGATCAACAGGCTGGGATGGTCCTTGCGCAGCAGGCGGGACTGGCGGGCGAGTGTGTCCTCGTCCATCCGGCGGGCCTCCGGGTACCTCCCCTGGGCGCGCAGGGCGTTGGCCAGTTCGAAGCGCAGGTTCAGCGTCTGCAGGTCGTCCTCGCCGAGTTCCTGGGTCCAGGTCTTGTTGAGCTGGGTCCCCAGGGCCCTCGCACTCTCCAGATCACCGCGCTTGAGGAGGTAGCGGATGCGGTCGACCATCAGCTGCCGGGCTTCGGCCTCGTCGCAGTCCGCGACACCCGAAGGCCCGAGGTGCGGCCAGATCAGCTCGAAGGCCGGCCAGCTCCTGGGGTCGTTCACCGGGTTGTCCTGGTCCGCGCCCTGCGGCGGACGGGCCTCGGCGAGTATGCGGTGCACCTCGTGGACCGCCGTGTCCCGTTCCTCGGACGACAGCCCCGCCCGGACCGCGGCCTGGACGAGCCGGTGGACCTGGATGCTGCTGTCGGCCGGGTCCACCTTGGCCAGGGCGAAGCGGTTGAGCGCCTGGATGACCCGCCCCAGCATGTACCGCTCACGGAGATCGGGATCGTAGGGAAGGAGCGAGCGGAACATCGAGTCGCTGCCGATGAGCGTCATCGAGATCGGTTCGGCGGAGAAGAAGGAGCACAGTTCCAGCAGTCGGACCGCCGCTTTGGACTCCTTGCGCAGCCTGGCTATGGAGATGTTCCAGGTGGCGCCGATCTGGAGGGCGTAGTCCTCGGGCCTGCCGAGGGAGAGGACCTTGGTGCTCTGTTCCCTGAGCTGTTCGACGTAGGCGTCGACGGGGGTCGCGGTCTCGGCCAGCCAGGCGGCGGCGACCTCCACCGCCAGCGGCAGGTCGCCGACGGCCTCGGCCACACGGTCCGCGTCCCTGGCCGGGAGCTTGCGCACCCTGCGGCACAGGTGCTCCACGCTCTCCGCCCGGGTGAAGACCTCGACCTCCACCGGCTCCACACGACTGGAGATCGGCTTGTTGCGACAGGTGGCGAGAATGTGACCGTAGATACCTGCCGTCAGGGGTCCGGTCTCGTCGGGAAAGAGTTCCAGCGCCTTGTCGAGGTCCTCGACGTTGTCGAAGATGATCAGCCAGCGCGCGTACGGCGCTCCGCTCCGCAGCGCCTGAAGTGCGGCCCTGGCCGCTTCGGCGACCACGTCACCGGCGCGCAGGCCCATCTTCTCCGCCAGTTCCGCCAGGGACGACACCACGCGGTCGGGCTGTTCGGCCTCGACCCACCACACCAGGTCGTAGTCGGCCCGGAACCGGTGCGCGTACTCCCGCGCCACCTGCGTCTTGCCCACCCCGCCGAGCCCGTAGAGGACCTGCGGCAGATGCTGCGCGGAGCGGCTGCTGCCGCGTAACTGGTCACGCAGCCGCACCAGTACGGATCCACGACCGGTGAACTCGGCGTGCCGGGGACGTACGTTCCACACCGCGGGCACCGTGCCGGGGAACCGCGGGCCCCCGGGTGCGCCCTGGGCCGCATCGATGGCCTCGGGCCGGTCCAGCGCCGTCAGTACGGCGCCGATGGCCTCCCGTTCGTCCAGCCGCGCGACATCGACGATGCCCCGGCTGTTGAGCGGCATGGTCAGACGTACGTCACTGATCCGCACCGGAACGAGCTGGCGCCGGCTCCCCGAGGGGTCGAGCCCCAGGGCTGACTCCCACAGGCTCCGGGCGCGACGCGAGTTCTGGTAGGCCTGGGAGACGACAGGGACGACGCGGAAGGTGCCGGCGGCTGCCCACTCCGCGTCGTTCCAGGCCGTGTGGGAACTGCGCACGTCCACGGGCATGACGTGGAAACCGGCACGGGTCAGGACGGCCTCCAGCCAGTCCGCCCACATCTGGTCCTCGGCGACATGGGTGAGGACGATGTTGGACGGTGGGACGGGCCTGCGCCGGGTGTAGGCCGCCACGTAGGCCAGCCGTTCCGCTTCGTCCATCGCGGGCAGCGCGGTGACCCGGCCCTCGGTGAGCACCGCGGTCAGCCGTTCGCAGGAGGTGAGCATGGAGCTCGATATGTTCGGCGCGTCACCGAACGTGGCCAGGATCTCCTCATAGGCGTAGAAGGGCCGGTAGGGGATCTCCACCGTGCCCCAGTAGTTGGCCAGTTCGTCGTTGGCCAGACCGCTGGGGAAGCCGGGGAAGCTCTCCCTGGCCAGGGCGCGTCCCGCGTCGGCCTTCTCCTTCTCCCCGTCGTCGATGCGCATGGGCACAGGGAGGATCCGTATGTGCTTGTCGTGGAACCGTTCTTCGATGTCGCGGGCCACGGCGGACGCGCCCTCGATGCTCTGGTCGCTCAGAGTGAAGCAGACCACCAGCACCTGCGGCATCTGGACGGTGCAGATGTCGGCGATGTCGCTCAGGCCGGTCCGGCTGTCGATCAAGGTGAAGTCATAGTGTTTCTGCATGTCGGCCCGCATGGCGTCAAAGAACTGGCCGCCGCCGTAGCGTTCGTAGAAATCGTCCCAGTCCATCCGCCCGACGGTCGAGGAATAGTCCCGGTTGCGGCGACCGGCAGACAGGAAATCGAGGCTCCCACCCCGCTGGAACGCCCAGTTCAGGGAGGTGGCGTGCGGCCTCACGCGAGCGTATTCGCGATGCCATTCCGGATCACGCGCCGCAGGCCTGCGCGCCTCTTCCTGGTATTCGGTGATCAGGTTGATCAGGCCGGGAGTGGCGGCCAGGTCGGAAAGATCGAGAAACGGATGGAAGAACCGGTGCAGGCCGGGGGCTTCGAGGTCCCAGTCGACGGCGAGTACGCGATAGCCGTTCGCGGCGAGAATCCAGGCGGTATTGGCGAGCGCCATGGTGCGGCCGGTACCGCCTTTGTAGGAGTAGAAGGTGACGACGGTGCCGTCACGGTTCTCGGTCATCTGCTGGGTCCTCCCCCTCGGGGGCGTCACCGTCACCGGGATCGCCCGCGTCGTGGCCCGTACCGGTGACGGGTAGAGCGGAATTGCTGGTTCCGTAGCCCACGCCGTCGATCAGCAGTCGCGGCATCGCGCCGCTCGGGCCCTCGGGCGGGAATGTCTCGGCATGGGCGGCGTAGTGCCGCTCCGCGGCCTTCACCGCTCCCGGGAGTTCCTGACTGAAGGCCTCCAGGGTGGGGACACCGCCGCTGTGCGACCGGTGGCCGAACTCCCCCTCGGGCCCTGATTCGAGCACTCCCTCGAGTACGGCTCGGAGGTCGGCCTCCCGGTGTCCGGAGTCGGGGTCATCGCGGTTCCACGGGACCATGACACTGATCCAGGGCCGGCTGTTCTCGCTCAGCCGTCTCAGCAACTCCTGGCGTCGCGGAGTGTCCAGGGCCCACCGGTCCAGAAGCAGCAGGCCAGGAGCCTGGGGCCGCTCGGTGCCGAGCAGCCGCTCCGATTCCGCCTCGAACTCCCCCACCCTCACCTGGTAGTCGAGGTTGCGCACGAGGTCGACGGCGTGATCGGCCAGCGGCCGGGACGATTTGGGGTGGTACGGATTCCAGTCGCGCTGCGCGGGCCCGTAACAGTCCGGCGCACGGCCGGGCGGCAGATCGGAGCGGGAGCAGGCGAGCACGGAGATCTCCATCTGCCTGGCCCTGCCGGGCGGTCCGAAGGCGCTCGGCACCGCGGCATAGTCCTGCTGCGGGTCCCCTTCGGGCATCCGGCTCTGCTCCGCCACCTTCACTATGCGCTTGGCCAGCAGATATACGGCTCTTTCGTACTGGTCCCGCAGATAGCGCAGTTTGATCAGCCCGTAGAAACCCTCGTCGGCGTACTCCTCGCCGAAGGCCGCGTGATTGAACTGCAGCCGTTCCGCCGGCTGCGGCAGCTGCCTGGGCGGTACGGGCACCCAGAGCGCCGGCACGATGCCGGACATCTGGCCGCCGTTGCTGCGGGCCGCCTGGTAGTGGACCGCACGGCTGGAGAACGCGTACCACTCCCGGCCGCACTGCTCGCTCAGGAAATAGCGCGGTGAGTAGAGCGGCACGAAGACCTTGCAGTACGCCAGGGCTTCGGAGAGCCGCTCCTGCCACCCCTCCCCCGGCTGCATCTGCTGATCCAGGAAACCGGCCGGCACCCCGGCGGGCAAGGAGGTCAGTTGCAGAACGTGGGCGCACAGGTCCCGGTAGAATCTTTCGACCCAGAGATTCGGGTCTTTGTCCTTCGGATCGTTCCTGGGTGTATGCGCATAGCTGAGGAAGAAGTACGGTCTCGGCTCATCTCCCTGTGCTCCGGCACCTTCAAGATCCAACGTTTCCCCCGGTCCACGTGTGGGACCTCAGTCTAGGAAGTATCGAATCTTCGATGGAACGGCGGGAACGCGCCTAATTATCGACCCCGCCCCTCCGCTTTCGGTGCGGGGTAATCAATTACTGCCATAACCGTCAATTCCGAAGAGGGATCAAGAACCGAGCCGCGCGGCATGCGCGGGATTGCGAGCCGCCCAGTCGGCACGATGCCGTTCGGCCGAGCCGCGCGCGCGGGCCAGGGCACCGGCGGAGACGTCTTCACCCGCCCACTGCTCGACCGTATGCCGCATTCCGGCCACGAACCGTTCGCCCAGGGGGGTCAGCAGACCCGACCCGGCCAGCACCCCAACGGCTTCGGTCGTCTGCTCGCGCCATCGTGCGAACTGCGCCTCGGCCAGGTGCGCCGCCTTACCCTGCGCGGTGTGCCTGCGCACGCGCCAGAAGTCCGTGACCGCGATATGGGCGTACGTGCCCTGAAGCAGGCCGTCCAGCGGTCGCGGATCGGGGCGCCACGGCGCGTAGAAGAGTCGTCCGCCGTCGACGGGCCGATGCAGATCGAAGCTGTCCAGGACCGCCCCCAGCTTCACGTGCTGGAACTCGTGGACGATCAACAGCGCGAGCAGTTCGGGGGTTTCGGGCCGGGCTGCCCCGATCGCCCCGAAGGCGTCCCGGGAAGCCGCGCTGACATCACTGCCCCCCGGTGCGTGCAGCGGCGTGACGACTCGGAGACCGGCCGACACTCCCGGGGCGTAGCCGGGGAGTTCGTCCTGGATCAGCACCCACGCCTGGGCCAGGTCCTGCGCCCACAGCTTGGCCTCGCCCGCGGAGAGCCGCCCGGCGACCGGCCACTGATGGCGGTCGCGCAGGGGGTCGGTGTCCTCCAGCGCCACGGACCAACCGGGGGGTTCGACCACCCGCACCGGCTGCCAGTGCGGGGTGAGGCCGTCCACCCCTTCCTCGCGGTCGATCCGCACGTGGCGGCCCGCCGCCCGTACCGAGAACCCTTCGGCGTCCGCGGACACTTCGGCGAGTGCGGCGTCCCGGGGCAGGGTCACGGCACCCAGACCGGGCAGGCGGAGCAGCCCTTCCCTCACGGGGACGGCGACGGTGTCGCCGCGCCCGGCCCGCAGTGCGGCGGCGGCGGCGATCTCGGCCAGACCGGCAGCGGCGGACCACTGCGACCCGCCTTCGAGCACGCGCAGAGCCCAGGGCCGCATGTACGGGTGCGCCAGCACCGCGTCCAGTGCCTCGGGCGCTCCGGTGTCGAGGTCGATCAGCAACTCCCACGCCTGCATGGCGGTGCGATCACCGCGCGGGGCACGTTCGCCCACCGCGGCCAGCAGTTCGTGGTTGATCTCGGCCTGCGCAGCCACGAGCCGGTTCACGGTCGCGGCGCTGCCGAAGCCCGAGGCCAGTTCGTCGAGTCCGGCCGCGTCGAGCGGCTCCGTGCCGCTCCCCACCGGTGTCGCCGCCTCCCGGTCACGAATGTTCGTGATCATTTCCATCAGATCGGGACAGAAGACCGAAGGGTTGAGGAAGCCGCTTCCGGTCCGGTAGCGGTGCGCGTAGAGGCCGCCGCCGCAGGAGTTGACCACCGGACAGGCGCGGCACTCGTCACTGAGCTGCTCCAGCCCCTGCTGCCGGGCGAGCATGCCGGGGTGGGCGAGCACCTCGTCCAGGGTGTGGTCGACGAGGTTCATACCGGTGGCGGGAGCGGAGTCGTAGGCCGTCTTGAGACTGTCGGCCTGTTCGAACGTGCCGTCCGTCTCGATGACCACGAGGTCCGCCGGCGCCAGCCCCAAGGACTCGGTGAGGCTGCTCTCACCGCGCAGCGTCCGCAGCACGGAGTCGAAGATCCGCACCGGCACCGGCCTGCCTGCGGCGCTCCATCGCCGGTAGATCACATCGAGCCAGTCCGCATAGGGCGTCAGCGAGCCGTGCGGGCGGGGCGGGGGAACGTCCCAGGTCGCGTGCGGGAGGAGGAAGTCGATGCGCGGCGGGTCGAGGGCCACGAGGGCGTCGTACACGGCGACCGGATCGTTCTCGACATCGATGGTGCAGAGCAGCCCGGCGAAGAGTCTGCGGTAGCCCGGGCGGTTGAGCAGGGAGACGGCGCGCAGGACCTGGGGGTGACTGGTGCGTCCGTCCGCATAGCGGCGATGCCGGTCGTTGGAGGCCCTGTCTCCGTCGAGCGACACCCCGACCTTGATGCCGAGTTCGGCGAAGAGCTCGCAGAACTCCTCGTTGAGCAGGACGCCGTTGGTGTGAATGCGCAGATCCAGCGCGCTGATCCCGTCGAGCGCGCGGGTGAGCTCCTCGGCCGCGCACCGGATCCTCTCCGGCCCCGCAAGCAGTGGCTCCCCACCGTGCAGCACCACGTGGACCACGGGAAGACCATGTGCCAGGGCGTGTTCGGCAATGCGATCCGCCGCCCTGGCCAGGGTCTGCTTCGTCACGGCCCGGGGCCGGCCACGCCAGCTCGTGTCCGCGTGCTCGTACACATAGCAGTGATCGCAGGCGAGATCACAGCGGCTGTGCATCTTCAGCACGAATTGGCTCAAAGAAGGGGGTGGCCGGTCCATGACGGGTATCTGTTCGGCTACTCAGACGGACGACTGAAAGGCTGCGATCACCAACGGACTCGCCCCGGCGTCGGTCGACATGAGCCGACTGATCGATGCGGGCAGGGCCCCGCCGCCCTGGACAGCGGCTCGCTGAGCGAGCGGCACCCGGGGCACGGCCTGGCTGCGGGGAGAGATCCCCGGCCGGACGGCCGCCGAGACGAGTGTAGTTTTCATTTAAGGCCCTTCATGTTGAGGACGTTCATGATCGCCGCTAACCCGGCACGGACAGGGACGCGAGTCCCTGACTTTCCCTATAAATAGGACATAACTCCAGGAATGGCCACTTGGCACGCGGGGCGCCGCGCACCACAAACGCACAGGTCCGCCCCGCGGTTCCGGCCACACCCCCGCACGCCCCCCATCTGGTCTAAGGCATGACCCGCCGACCCCGGACGGGGCCGGGACCGGGGCACACCGGGCCCAGACTCCCGCAGAGCGGGGGCCGGTACCAGGAGATGCACAAAACGCATCGCGGTCCGAGACACGATTCGGTCAGACCCCGAGGCCTTCGACGACGACCGCGCCCGGCAGCGCCGCCAACGCCTTGCCCGGCATGATCAACTTGCCCCGGCGGGTGCCGCTGCCGATCAGGACCCATTCCTCGTCCACCACCGCAGAGTCGATCAACAGCGGCCAGTCGTCCGGGAGTCCGACGGGCGTGATGCCGCCGTACTCCATTCCCGTCTCACCGACCGCCGTGTCCATCGGAGCGAACGAGGCCTTGCGGGCACCGAGGTGCTTGCGGACAGCACCGTTCACATCGACGCGCGAGTGGGACAGGACGAGGCAGGCGGCAAGGGTGACCTCTCCGCCGCGCTTGCCCGCCACCACGACGCAGTTGGCGGACCGGCGCAGCAGTTCGGCCCCGTGATGCGCGACGAAGGCCGCCGTGTCGGCGATCTCCGGATCCGTGTCGACGTGGATGACCTGCTCGGCGGGGACGCCGCCCCAGCCCTCCCGGACCGCTCGGGCGACCGGGGCCGTGAGCAGTTCGAGACGGTCGGCGGCAGGACGGGCATCCTCGAAGGAGCCGATGGGGGCGCGCATGCGCGCAACGCTAACAGCCCCTAATCCTTTGCTGGTTGGGCGTCTCACCTGACGGGCGGGATCGAGACGGCCATGGTGACGGTGACGTGCTCGGAGCCCTCGTTGCGGTAGGCGTGCGGGTGGTGCGCCTCGAAAGTGGCGGAGGTGCCGGCGGGCACGGCGTACCGGGCGCCGTCGACGACCAGGGTGAGGGTGCCCGCGGTGACATGGAGGAGCTCGACGGTGCCTTCGGGGTGCGGGTCGGAGGCGCTGCCCTCGCCGGGCATCAGCGTCCAGGACCAGAGCTCCAGTGGGCCCCGCGCCTCCGTTCCGACCAGCAGGGTGGTGGAACTGCCCGCCTCGGTGGACCACATGCGGACGGCCTGACTCTCGGGGACCAGGCGAACCGGTGCGCCCTGTTCGTAGTCGAGCAGCGTCGTGATGCTGACCCCGAGGGCGTCGGCGAGCTTGACCGTGGTGCCGACGCTGGGGTTGGTGCGGGCCTGCTCGATCTGGATGATCATTCCGCGGCTGACCCCGGCGCGGGTGGCCAGTGCGTCCAGGGTGAAGCCCCGCTCACCGCGCCAGCGCTTGAGATTCCGGGCGAGGGACTGGGTCAGCTGGTCGAGGTCAGTCACGTTCCGTCCAATATTCTGGATAAGAGTCTAAGATATTGCACTACCGTGTGGTGACCCACCCGTTCATCGCACTGTACTGCGAGGCCCGCTCATGACAGCACTGTTCGCCCTGGCCACCAGCCTGCTCTGGGGGCTTGCCGACTTCGGCGGCGGGGTGCTGACCCGGCGTGCGCCCGCCCTCACCGTGGTCGTCGTCTCGCAGGTGGTCGCCGCAGCGGTGCTCGGCGTGATCGTGATCGCGACCGGGGGCTGGAGCGAGGCCGGCGGGCAGCTCTGGTTCGCCGTCGCGGCAGGTGCGGTCGGGCCGGTTGCGATGCTGAGCTTCTACAAGGCCCTGGCGCTCGGCCCGATGGGCGTGGTGTCGCCGCTCGGGTCGCTGGGGGTCGCCGTGCCCGTGAGCATCGGACTGGCCGTCGGCGAACGTCCGGGGCTGCTGCAGTGCGCGGGGGTGGCCGTCGCCGTGGCCGGCATCGTGATGGCGGGCGGGCCGCAGCTGCGCGGGGCACCGGTCCAGCGGCAGGCCGTCCTGCTGACCCTCGTGGCGGCGTTCGGCTTCGGGGCCGTGATGGCCCTCATCGCCGAGGCGTCCACCACGGTGACCGGACTGTTCCTCGCGCTCTTCGTCCAGCGGATCACCAATGTGGCGGTGGGCGGCACGGCGCTGTACGTCTCCGTGCGGCGCGGGGCCCGCGCCCTGCCCGAGGAGGGTGGCGCCTCGGTGGTGCTCGCCGCGTTGCCGGCGCTGACCTTCGTGGGGCTCGCGGACGTCGCGGCCAACGGCACCTACTCGGTCGCCGCCCAGCACGGACCGGTGACTGTCGCGGCCGTGCTGGCCTCGCTCTATCCGGTGGTCACGGCCCTGGCTGCGCGCGGGCTCCTCGGGGAACGGCTGCGCGGGGTGCAGGCAGCGGGAGCCGGGCTGGCGCTGCTGGGCACGGTGCTGCTCGCGACGGGATGACGGCCGCCGGTTCTCGCCCTGGTCCGACGCGACGGTGCGGGCATCAGCCCTCGTCGAGCTCCGCCACGGCCAGCAGCTGTTCCGGGGTCACGCCTGCCGGGATCGGTACCGGTGCCGGTGTCCGCAGAGGCGGCTGCCACCCCTTTTCGGGGTCCCAGCTCCGTACGACACGGGCCGGGGCCCCGGCGACCACCGCGTGGTCGGGCACCTCGCCGCGTACCACCGCGCCCGCGGCCACCACCACGTTGCGGCCGAGCCTGGCGCCCGGAAGGATCACCGCTCCCGTGCCGATCCAGCAGCCCGGGCCGATGGACACCGGCTCCATCCGTGGCCACTGCTTGCCGACCGGCTGCTGCGGGTCGTCGTAGCTGTGGTTGGTCGACGTGATGTAGACGTACGGCCCGCAGTACGTGTCCGAGCCGATCGTCACCGTGGTGTCGGCGACGACGTGGCTGCCGCGGCCCAGCACCACTCCGTCGCCGAGCTTCAGGACGGTGTCGGATCCGAGGTCCAGATCGGGCATGAGCCCCGCCGTCAGGGTGACCTGCTCACCGATGATGCAGTGGGCGCCCAGTTCGATCCACGGTTCGCCGAACACCGTGCCCTGCGGGAAGGCCAGCCGGGTGCCCTCTCCGATCCGGCGGAACCGCAGGCCGCCGGGGTGCGCCGCCGTGACCGCGCCCGTCTCCCGCACCCAGCGCCAGCAGCGGTGGACCGCTCCGGACAGGGCGCGCCGCCGCCAGGCGGTCAGGGAGGAGAACGTGTTTCTGTTCTTCGGCACTCGCACACGGTATAGGCCGGCCCGCGGGCGGTCCCCGCGCCGGCCTGTGATCTTCACCCCACCCGCCCGCGAAGCGGCCGACGCGTCGCATACCGTTTGCCGGGCGGGGCCGTCCGGCGGAGACCGGAGAACCCCACCCCACGGCACCGGAGCACGGGAGGACGCGCGATGGCAGAGCAGGCGTTGATCACGGCCATGGGCGGCAGGGCGCCGGTCATCGACGCGGATGCCTTCACCGCACCGACGTCCGTCGCGATCGGTGAGATCACGATGGCCGCGGGCTCCAGCCTCTGGTACCACGCGGTGCTGCGGGCCGACTGCGGCCCGATCGTCATCGGCGCCGGCTCCAACATCCAGGACAACTGCAGCGTCCACGTCGACCCCGGTTTCCCCGTCACGGTGGGCGAGCGCGTCTCGGTCGGGCACAACGCCGTACTGCACGGCTGCACCATCGAGGACGACGTCCTGGTCGGCATGGGTGCCACCGTGCTCAACGGCGCGCACATCGGTGCCGGTTCGCTGATCGCCGCCCAGGCCCTCGTTCCGCAGGGGTTGCGCGTGCCCCCGGGCTCGCTGGTCGCGGGCGTGCCGGCCAAGGTCAAGCGGCAGCTGACCGAGGAGGAGCTCGAAGGCATCAGGTTCAACGCGGTCGGTTACGTGGAACTGGCCAAGGCGCACCGTCAGGCGTACGAGGACTGAGCGCCGGAGCGGAGGCCGGGGCCCGGCCTCCGCTCGGCCGGCCACCCGGTCGTCGTCAGTCGGCGACCGGGACCGTCTCGGGTTCGGCCGCGGTCCCGGTGGACTGTGCGGCCGCCTTCTTGGCCCGGTTCTTGAGGATCAGCATCGAGGCGAGTCCGATCAGGACCGCGATCGCCAGCCCCAGGTACGAGAACCGCTTGAGCCAGGCCTCGGCGACCACGCCCACCGAGTAGATGACGGCCGTGGTGCCGCCGGCCCAGGCGATGCCGCCGAACACGTTGGCGATCAGGAACTTCCAGTACGGCATGTGCAGAACGCCCGCGAGCGGTCCGGCGAAGATGCGCAGCAGTGCGACGAAACGGCCGAAGAAGACCGCCCACATGCCCCACTTCTGGAACGAGCGCTCCGCCATGGCGATCTGGCTCTCGCCGAAGTGCCGGGGGAACTTCCCCCCGAGCCAGGCGAGCAGCGGCCGTCCGCCCTTGCGGCCGATGGCGTAGCCGATGGAGTCGCCGATCACCGCCCCGGCCGTGGCGCAGGCGCCCAGGATCCACGGATTGATGCCGTCGTGTCCCGCGGCCAGCAGTGCCGCGCTGATCAGCACGATCTCGCCGGGCAGCGGAATGCCCAGGCTCTCCAGCCCGATGACCACGCCCACCAGGACGTACACGCTGATCGCGGGGACGGTCTCCAGCCACTCCTGGATGTGCAACGCCGGTTCCTCCGTAGTGATGTCCTCATCGCCCGCCGGACAACTCCTCGGCGCACGGCGGAAGCCTACCGGTCGGCCCTCTCCGACCCGAAAGAGCGAAGGCCGGCCCGCCCCCGCATGCCCGGACGGGCCGCCCCGCCCCCATCCGGGCGCGGGGCGGCCCGTTTGGAGCATCCGGAGTCAGACGTGGGGGCGCAGTGTCCAGAGCACGGTCATCTCACCGGTCACGGCACCGTCGGCGCGCCGGATCTCGATGTCCACCGGGAACTCGGGGCGCTCCCCCGCGTCGAGTTCGGCGACGACGTCGGCGACGGGACGGCCGAGTGCGGCGGTCGCGGTGACCTCACCCATGGCCAGCTTCCTGTAGGCGATCCGGGCGTCCACGGCGAGCGGGACGGCCCGCGTCAGCTGGTCACCGAACGCGGCCATGACCACGGCCCCGCTCGCCGACTCCGCCAGCGTGAACATGGCGCCGGCATGCGGTCCGCCGACGTGGTTGTGGAAGTCGGCCTGGTCCGGCATGCGGACCACGGCGCGCTCGGCGGTCGACTCCAGGAATTCGAGGTTGAGGGTCCGGACCATCGGGACCGAGGCGGCCACCATGTCGCCCGCGGTCATCTGTTCAGCGTTCATGAACCAGAGGTTACTCACGAGTAGAGATGTTTGGCCACGCCACCGCGGCCGGGCCCCGCGCGCGCCCGCCGCATCCTTCACCGTCCGCTCACGGGGGCGGCCGTAGCCGCCCGGGCAGGGCCCCTCTATCGTTACTCGCCATGTGGCCAGGACAGCAGCCGCCCGGGGGCGAGCAAAACCCGCAGGACCAGAACCAGAACCCGTACCAGCAGCCGGGGTACCAGCAGCCGAACCCCTATCAGCAGCCGGGGTACCAGCAGCCTGGTCCCGAGCAGCAGCCGGGATACGGCTACCCGCAGCAGGGCGGGCCCGGGTACGGCTACCCGCAGCAGGGCCAGCCCGGACACCAGCAGCCCAATCCGTACCAGCAGCCGACCGTCCCGCAGTACGCGGTGTCCGGTCCGCCCGGCGGTCCCCAGCCGGGGAACGACAAGAAGAGGACGACCGTCGTCGCCATCGTCGCGGCGACCGCGGTCGTCGTGGCCGCGGCGGTCACCGGTGTCGTCGTGCTGAACAAGGACGACGACGAGAACGGCAAGAACGTCGCCGACGACAAGAAGTCGTCGGCGCCCGTCAAGCCCTCCGACAGCGCCTCCTCGCCCGAGGCGAACCCGCGCGGCACCGACGGCGACGCCAAGCCGCTGATCGCGGGCTGGAAGGTCGTGACCAACCCCAAGTGGGGCACACAGTTCGACGTGCCCGGCGACTGGGAGGTCGGGTCCCCCGGCACGTTCTCGTACTTCGAGGACGACGCGAAGGGTGACGGCTCGCCGCTCATCGGCTTCTCCGCTCCTGCGGACCTCAAGCAGAAGTGGTGCGTCGACGACGCCGACAAGGACGGCACCAAGGAGAACTACAGCCTCGCCGGCACCGGCACCCGCGGCGCCGAAGGCGCCACGGACGCCGCTCTGAACGCCAGGAACGAGGCGGGCACCTGGGCGTGGGGCGCGTACGCCCAGCACATGCCGAAGAAGACCATCAAGATCAGCAAGGCCAAGCAGTACACCACCAAGTCGGGCCTCACGGGCAGCCTGGTCACCGCCACCGCCCCGAACGTCACCAAGAAGAAGAAGTGTGACAGCGACGGCAAGACCATCGCCTTCACCTTCAAGAACAGCAGCGGCGCCTTCTCCTCCTGGGTGCTGTACGCCGCGGCCGGCGTCGAGGGCGAACTGCCGGACTCGACGGTCCAGAAGATCCTCAGCACGGTACGGCTGGTGAAGATCACCGAGTCCTGACCGGCGGGAATGCATTTGGCACAACGGGGCCACTGCCGCGATAGTCCCTGAGTGACTCACGCAGCCGACCCCGCACCCTCCTCGGACCGCCCCACCCCGGCGGGCCGCAACTACCGGCTGCTGACCGCCGCCGCGATCATCACGGGCCTGGGCACCCATGGCGCGCTGATCGCGGCGGCGTTCGCGGTTCTGCAGTCGGGCGGGGACGGCGGGGACGTCGGCCTGGTGGCCGCCGCCAGGACCGCGCCGCTCGTGCTCTTCCTGCTGATCGGCGGGGCGATAGCCGACCGGCTGCCGCGCCATCGCGTGATGGTCGCGGCCAACGCTCTGAACTGTGTCTCCCAGGCGGCCTTCGCCTGGCTGGTCCTGGCCGGGGAGCCGCAGCTCTGGCAGATGATGCTGCTGACCGCCCTGTGCGGCACCGGGCAGGCGTTCTTCAGCCCCGCGGCCGAGGGCATGCTGATGTCCAGCGTCAGCGGCGAACAGGCCAGCCGAGCCTTCGCCCTCTTCAGGATGTCCATGCAGGGCGCCGCCATCGGCGGCGCGGCGCTCGGCGGCGCCATGATCGCCGCGATGGACCCGGGCTGGGTGCTGGCCGTCGACGCCGCCGCCTTCGCCCTGGCGGGCGGACTGCGCGCCTTCCTGGACGTCAGTCACATCCCCTCCCGCCAACCGGGCGGCGGTCTGCTCGCCGATCTGCGGGACGGCTGGCAGGAGTTCATCGGGCGCACCTGGCTCTGGGCCGTCGTGGCGCAGTTCTCCGTCGTCGTCGCCGCCGTCGGGGCCGCGGAGGCCGTCTACGGGCCGCTGGTCGCCCAGGACGAGCTCGGAGGCGCCCGCCCGTGGGGTTTCGCGCTCGCCGCGTTCGGTGCCGGCACCGTGGCCGGGGGGCTGTTGATGGTGCGGTGGAAGCCGAGACGGCTGCTGCTCGCCGGAACGCTCTGCGTCTTCCCGCTGGCCCTGCCCTCGGCCGGCCTCGCGGTCCCCCTGCCGGTGGAGGGGCTCTGCCTGGTCATGTTCGTCAGCGGGGCGGCCATCGAGGTGTTCGGCGTCTCCTGGATGACGGCCATGCACCAGGAGATCCCGGAGGAGAAGCTGTCCCGGGTCGCGGCGTACGACTGGTTCGGCTCGGTCGCCATGGTGCCGGTCGCCACCGCGCTCGCGGGCCCCGTGGAGTCGATGGTCGGCCGCAGTCAGGCGCTGTGGGGCTGTGCGGGGCTGGTCGTCCTGGTCACCGCCGCGGTGCTGTTCGTGCCGGACGTGCGCAATCTGACCCGGCGGACCACGTCCACCGAGGTGCTGGCCAAGGTCCCGCCGGCGTCAGCCGATGCTGAAGGCGCCGTCGGGCGGCTCGGGTGAGGCGACCGCCTCCTCGTCGCCCACCGGCCGGGCACCCTTGAGGAGCACGGCAACCGCCTTGCCGTACTCGACCCGGGCCGGGAACGCGTCGGCGGCGCAGCGCCGGGTCAGGGCAGCCGTGTCGAAGGGGGACCGCGACGCGACGAGGACCACGTTCCCGAAGCGCCTCCCGCGCAGCACGGCGGGCTCGGCGATCAGTGCCAGCTCCCCGAAGACGGTCGCGAAGGTGGCCAGTTGCGAACGCAGGAATCCGAAGGGCGCCCCGTCCGCCAGGTTGGCCGCGTAGACACCGTCGGCGCGCAGAGCCCGTGCCGCGGCCTGGGCGTAGGGCACGGACGTCAGGTGGGCCGGCACCCGTGAGCCGCCGAAGACATCCGCGATCACCAGGTCCACCGAGCCGGGAGCGGTCTCCTCCAGCCGCCTCCGGGCATCCGCGGCGTGCACCGTGATCCCGCTGTCGTCCGGCAGTGGGAGATGTCCGGTGACGAGGTCCAGCAGGGCGCGGTCCGCCTCGGCTACCTCCTGCCGGGAGCCCGGGCGGGTGGCGGCGACGTAGCGGGGCAGGGTGAGGGCACCGCCGCCGAGGTGCAGGACGTCCAGCGGGGCGCCCGGACCGGCCGCGCAGTCCACGACATGGCCGAGCCGTCGCGCGTACTCGAACTCGAGGTGCTCCGGCGCGTCCAGGTCGACGTACGACTGGGGTGAGTCGTCGACCGTGAGCAGCCAGGCCCGCTCCCGGTCCACGTCGGGGAGCAGCCTGGCAGTGCCGTGGTCCACATCGCGCACGACGGGTATCGACTCGTTCACGCCACCATTGTGCGGCGTGCAGCCGGCCGGTCCCGACCGCGGTCCGCCCCCCGCGGGTGCGGGAGGCGGACCCTGGACCGTCGTACGTGTCAGAGCACCCCGGTGACCGTGCCCGCGCCGACGGTGCGGCCGCCTTCACGGATGGCGAAGCCCAGACCGGACTCCAACGGCACGTCGCGGCCCAGCTCGACGGTCATGGTGACCGTCTCGCCGGGGCGCGCCACGGCCGTCGTACCGAGGTCCACGTCGCCGACGACGTCGGCGGTGCGGATGTAGAACTGCGGCCGGTATCCGGTGGCGACCGGGGTGGTGCGGCCTCCCTCGCGCCCCGACAGGACGTAGACCTGCGCCGTGAAGCGCCGGCTCGGGGTGACGCTGCCGGGCGCGGCCACGACGTGGCCGCGTCGCACCCTGTCGCGCTCGACACCACGCAGGAGCAGCGCGACGTTGTCACCGGCCTCCGCGGACTCCATCGGCTTGCCGAAGGTCTCCAGACCGGTCACGACCGTCTCGATGTCCGCACCGAGCACGGACACCCGGTCGCCGACGCGCACGGTGCCGCGCTCCACGGCGCCGGTGACGACCGTGCCCCGGCCCGTGATGGTCAGGACGTTCTCCACGGACAGGAGGAACGGCGCGTCGGTGTAGCGCACCGGCATCGGTACGTACGTGTCGACGGCGTCGAGCAACGCCTCGACAGCCCCGGTCCAGCGTGGGTCACCCTCCAGCGCCCGCAGGCCCGACACCCGCACGACGGGCACGGTGTCGCCGCCGTACCCGTGCGCGGACAGCAGCTCGCGCACCTCCAGCTCGACCAGGTCGGTCAGCTCGGGGTCACCCGCGTCCGCCTTGTTCAGGGCGACGACGATGTGGTCGACACCCACCTGCCGGGCGAGCAGCACGTGCTCCGCGGTCTGCGGCATGATCCCGTCCAGCGCGGAGACGACGAGGATCGCCCCGTCGAGCTGGGCGGCACCGGTGACCATGTTCTTGATGTAGTCGGCGTGTCCGGGCATGTCGACGTGCGCGTAGTGACGGGTGCCGGTCTCGTACTCGACGTGCGAGATGTTGATGGTGATGCCGCGCTGCGCCTCCTCGGGCGCCCGGTCGATGCGGTCGAACGGGACGAACGTGCCGGTGCCCCGATCGCTGAGGACCTTGGTGATGGCGGCGGTCAGGGTGGTCTTGCCGTGGTCGACGTGGCCCATGGTGCCGATGTTGAGGTGCGGCTTGGTGCGCACGTATGCCGTCTTGGGCATGGTTCGTTCCTTGGATCGCGAAGCTGGAGAGGGGACCCCGGGGCCCGGCCGACCCTCCCCTTGCGGGGTCCGCCGGACAGTCGGGGGAGGGTCAGCTTCGGGCGCCGCCGAGGGGCGCTGCGGCAGCGGTGAACGCTGCTGCGACAACTGCTGCGAGGGGGCTCACGGCAGCCTTCGGCGTGTCCGCGACTGCGGACTGCGCTGCGAGGAAGGCGTACCGGAACATGGCTCGATCATGTCCGACGGCCGTCGGTCCGTCGAACGAATTTCTGCGGGCGGTAAGGGGATTGGGCGCGGCCTCGCCTCAGAGGTGTCTGGTGGCCTCGCGCACGGACAGCGGTGCCAGCCTGTCCCGGGCGTCGTCGACGAAGTCCCGTACGGCCGCCGGGTCCGTCTTGGCGTACTCCCGCAGGCACCAGCCGATCGCCTTGCGGACGAAGAAGTCGGGGTGGTCCGCGCGGCGCAGGCAGTACGCGAAGAGCCGGTGCGCGTCGGTGGCCTCCTTGAACCGGAGCTGGTGCAGCAGCGCGGTGCGGACGATCCAGAGGTCGTCGTCCTCGATCCACTCGTCCATGGTCCGCCGCAGCTCCGGGTCGGCGGCCACCAGCGGTCCCGCGACGTGGGCGGCCAGGGTGTCGACGGTGTCCCACCAGGGCACGGTGGTGACCAGATGACGCAGGACCGGAACGAATCCTGACGAGCAGCGCGCGATGTGGCGGCGCAGGTAGTCGGCGGCGAAGTAGTGGTACTCCCGCTCGGGCAGGGCCCAGCAGCGCAGCGCGACCGCCGTGCAGTCGCTCTCCCGGGGGCGTGCGGTGCCTTCGAGGACGATGCGGGACAGCGCCCGGCGCCGGGGCGTGGGAATGCCGAGGAACGGTGCGACGTGCTTCATGTACGCGGCGGCCGACCGGGCACGTACGGGGTCGGCCGCTGTGGGGTACAGCACGGTCAGCCGCTCCAGCACCGTGCCGGCGAGAACGCTGCGCGGCAGGCCGGCGGATGTTTCGGCGCCCTCCCGAGCCGGTTCGGCTCCATGGCTCATGGCGCTCACATTACGGCGATCAGCTACGCGTTTCGGTTACTCTCCCCGAATGCTCCCCGTCTCCGTCACCCGGCCCGCCGGTGGCCTCGCCGTGCGCTGCACACGGGTGTTGCTGTCGCCCTGGTCCCGGTTCGCCCTGCTCGTGGCGGTGCTGCTGGCCGCCTCCTCGACGATGCTGCTCCTGGAACCGCAGCGGCTCCTCGCCTCGGGCCGGCCCGCCCAGCTGAGCGACGGGGCCGCCGCGGCGGTCCTCTTCGGCCTCGCGTACGGCGTCTGCACGGTGGCCTTCGTACCGAGACCGCTGCTCAATCTCGCCGCCGGTGCGCTGTTCGGCTCTCAGGCGGGACTCGCGGCGGCCCTTGCGGGCACGGTGCTGGGCGCGGGCATCTCGTTCATGCTCGGCCGAGTGCTGGGCCAGGACGCGCTGCGCACGCTGTTGCGCGGACGCTGGATGCGGGCGGCGGACGGCCAGCTGAGCCGGCACGGTTTCCGCTCGATGCTGGCGCTGCGGCTGTTTCCCGGGGTGCCGTTCGCCGCAGCCAATTACTGCGCGGCCGTCTCGCGCATGGGGTACCCGCCGTTCCTCGTCGCGACCGGCCTCGGGTCGATCCCGAACACGGCCGCGTACGTCGTGGCGGGGAGCTCGGCCACCTCTCCGACCTCGCCGGCCTTCCTGGCCGCGATGGGCTTCATCGTGCTGACGGGTGCCGGAGGGGCCGTGGTCGCCTGGCGCAGGCGCCACCGGCTCGGCGCGGAGTGATGCGACGGGCTGCGCGGGGGTAGTCGTCCATCTGTTCATCCGGGGGCGATACGCTGCCCGCGACCGACCGACGATCTCCGGGCCCGGTGCGGCCCTGTCATCGCACGACCGCAATCCGCACGCCGCCGACGGCTCGACGCCGTGGGCCGATGCATGATCACTCCGGGATGGCCCAAGCCCCATGAGCTGGTTCGAATCGTTCGTCCTCGGCCTCGTTCAAGGACTGACCGAGTTCCTGCCGATCTCCTCCAGCGCGCATCTGCGGCTCACCGCGGCATTCGCCGGCTGGCACGATCCTGGCGCGGCCTTCACCGCGATCACCCAGATCGGCACGGAGGCGGCAGTCCTCATCTACTTCCGCAAGGACATCGTCCGCATCGTCTCGGCCTGGTTCAGGTCGCTGACGGACCGTTCGATGCGGGGCGATCACGACGCGCAGATGGGCTGGCTGGTCATCGTCGGCTCGATTCCCATCGGCGTGCTCGGAGTGACGTTCAAGGACCAGATCGAGGGCCCGTTCCGCGATCTGCGGCTGATCGCCACCACCCTGATCGTGATGGGCATCGTCCTCGGCATCGCCGACCGGCTGGCCGCGCGCGACGAGGCCGGCGGCAAGCACCGGGCCGTCAAGGAGCGCAAGTCGCTCAAGGAACTCGGTGTCAAGGACGGCCTGATCTTCGGCTTCTGCCAGGCCATGGCTCTCATCCCGGGTGTCTCCCGGTCGGGAGCGACGATCAGCGGTGGTCTGCTGATGGGGTACACCCGTGAAGCGGCGGCACGTTACTCGTTCCTGCTCGCCATCCCGGCCGTGCTCGCCTCCGGTGTCTTCGAGCTGAAGGACGCGGGCGAGGGGCATGTCTCCTGGGGCCCGACGATCTTCGCGACGTTCATCGCGTTCGGCGTGGGGTACGTGGTCATCGCCTGGTTCATGAAGTTCATCACGACCAAGAGCTTCATGCCGTTCGTGATCTACCGGATCATTCTGGGCATCGTGCTGTTCATCCTGGTGGGTGCCGGGTCCCTGAGCCCGCATGCGGGTGAGTCCGCCGGCTGACCCGCCTCGTGCGCCGGCCGTCAGTGACGGCTGCGCAGAGCCGCATCCAGATCGCGAAGCAGTTCCCCGACGCGCCCTCCACCAGGAGGCGCGGCGGGGTAGCGCGTGAGCACGTCGACGACGGCAGGTGCCGCGCGGCGGCGAGCCCGCTCGATGTGATCAGCGCCGACATCCCGGAGACCGCCCGCCAGAAGCTCGGCCGCTCTCGCCGCGTGGGCCGCTGCCCCCAGGATGTGCTTCACCTGGTGCGCGTCGGCCAGCGGGTGCAGATACGCAGCGGATGCCGCGCACATCGCCGCTCGCGCCGCATCGCCCGCGATCGCACTCTCCGCGTCCCGGGCCGCCCTGTGCGCTGCCCACCCGGTATCTCGCAGTGCCTTCCCGCGCTCGCCCCCGCGGGCGAACCTCCACGCGGCATCGATCGCCTCGCGGGGCCGCGGGTCGGCCGGGTGCGCGCTCTCGAAGAGTTCCAGGACTTCCTGCGCGCTCTCGGCGGAGTATCCGGTGACCTCACGAAGGTCCTGCTTGCTCAGAGTCATCCCGCTGGGTTCGTCGGCCACGGGGTGCATCCTCGTCCAGCACACCGGCATGCCGCCACTGAGTACCTGGCATCGGGCCGGTTCGGTGCACGGCCCGCGAGGCGGTTCACCGGCTCGCGCCCACCGGCGTGGGGAGGAGTACCGCCGTGCCCTCGCCCGGCGCCCGCACCCGAACCGGATGCGGGCGCGCCCGGCTGGGGCCACGCTGGATGTATGGCTACTCCCCCGATCGTGATCCACCGACCGACACCCTCAGGCGCCCGGCTCGTGACCGTGCACATCGCCGGCCGCGAGGAGAGACTCGGGCTCGCGCACAGCGATCACGACGTCATCGTGTTCCTCGCCGACGCAGGCATGGCGGACCCGGCACGGGCCCTCGACACCCCGTCCCTCGTCGAGTGGCAGGGTGCCGCCGCCCACGACTTCGCAGCGGCCTGAGCGCGCCGGGCCGGACGGCCGCGGTTCCCTGCCGCCTGTCTCCCCCGCCCCCACCGAAGTGGGTACGGGGGCAGCGCGGGCCCCTCGATGCGGGTGGGGTCACTCGGTCTCGACGAAGGGCGGAAGATCGGGTTCGACGAACAGCCCCTGGTAGCGCGGTGTCGGCACGGCCTCGACACGGCCCGGGGCCTCGGACGCCGAGCCCGCCGCGCTCTCGTCCGAGCGCCGCTGAACCTGGCGGGGCGGGGTATCAGCCATCGGGTCTCCTGTTACTTCGCAGTTGCTTGTGAGGGCCCCGGGACGCCGTCCGGTCCTCGGAACACGGCGGCGACGGGGTGTGGCACCGTCCCGGCCCCACACCCACCAGGGCACCGGTATCCGACGAGGCCTGCTGAGACTATCCGTTGTCCCGGGCGCCCTTGTCGGCACCGTCGCCCGGTCCGCTCGACTTTCGCCTGCACAGCCGCGTCAGCGGCCGTCGCGGTCCTCCTGCCACTGGGCGTACGGGACGCGGGAGATCTCCCGTACACCCCCGAAGGTGCCCCACTCGTCCTTTCCCAGCCGGGTCAGCGGGTTCAGCGCGGTGACTTCCGGATGCCCGTCCGCCATGACGTCCTCGTCGACCGCGGCATGCACCACCCGGCCGAACACGACGGTGGAGTCACCGAGCAGGACCGTGCTGTGCAGCTCGCACTCCAGCGCGACCGGCGACCCCGCCACACGCGGCGGCTTCACCCGGAGGCTGGGCTCCGGCTCGACGCCCACGGCCTCGAACTCGCTGATGCCGCGCGGAAAGTCGGTCGCCGTGGCGTTGATCTGCTCGAAGAGGTGTTCCGGGGCGAAGTTCACCACGAAGGCACCCGTCGCCTCGATGTTGCGCAGTGTGTCCTTGCGCCCGACCGAGGTGAACTGCACGACGGGCGGGCTGACGCAGGCGATCGTGAAGAAGGAGTGGGGGGCCAGATTGGCCGTCTCGCCGTCCGGGGTGACGGTGGAGACCCACGCGATGGGCCGGGGGACGACCACGGCGGTGAGCAGCCGGTAGAACGTGCCCGTGTCGGTGGCCCCGGGATCGAAGTCGATACGCATGACGCCGAGTATGGCGTCATGCACCCCCTCTCCTACACTTCGGTGTCCCCCGGTCCTCCCGGGCCCTCCGAACCGAACTGCTCGGCCCGCAGGGCGAGGTCCTGGAGGACGTCCGCGGACGAGACGTCCGTCTGCCCCGCGTCGTGCACCTGCGCCAGCATCGCGAACGCCAGGGTGAACGCGCCGACGAGTTGTTCCACCGCGCCGCCGACCTCCCGGCCGACCAGGACCACCACGTCCTCGATCGTGGCGTCCTCGGGGATCGCGATCCGTGGCATCGTCTCGTTGAGGAGGGCGGTCACCACGGTCGAATCGGTGCTGGGGTCGTCACGGTCCGGGTCCTCCTCCAGAAGACGGCGCATCTCGCCCGCTTCGGTGAGGATGCCGATCACACGTTTCACGACTTCGCTCTGCTCCATCCCGCGAGCATAGGCGCAGGCGCACCGGCCGACGAGGACAACAGGCGTCCGCCGTCCGCCGTGCCGGGCCCTCGTACGACGGCTCCCGCGGTGCCTCCCCTGCGGCGGGCGCCGGCCGGCCGTAGCGTACGAGGAAGGTCCGCTCGCGCTGCCGGGCCCGGCAACCCGGGCGGGGGCCCGACGGGTGGCAGGTACACGTACTGGCGCGGGGCGCACACCGACGCATTCAGGAGGCATCCATGACCGGCACCGAGCTTCCCGTGATCGCAGCGGTCGACGGGTCCACGCACAGCAGCGACGCGCTGGACTGGGCGGCCCGTGAGGCGTCCGGGCGGGGGCTCCCCCTGATGGTCGTGCATGTGCGCCTCCTGACCCGGCGCACCGGCCAGGACGCGCAGCAGCGCGAGGCGGAGGAACTCCTCGAGCGGTCCGTACGGCGTGTGAACCGGATCGCTCCCGGGCTGCGCCCCACGACGCTCGCACCGCTCGACTTCCCTTCGGCCGCGCTGGTCTCGCTCAGCCGCGACGCTTCGCTGGTGGTGGTCGGTTCACGCGGGCTGGGCGGGTTCCGCTCCCTGATGCTGGGCTCCAACAGCCTGGCGACCGCCTCGATGGCCAAGTGCCCCGTGGTCGTCATCAACGGCGGGCAGCCGGACGAGGAGCGGGACGAGAGCACTCCGGAGGTCTTCCGGGACGTCGTCGCCGGAGTGGCCGCGGACGAGAGCAGCGAGGGGGTGCTGGCGTTCGCCTTCGAGACAGCGGCGGCCCGGCCCGGTGCGCGGCTGCGGGTCGTACACGGCTGGACCATGTTCTCGTCCATGCTCTCCGGTGGCCCCGTCTTCGACCGGGACGCGGCAGCCGACTCCGCCGAGCGGTCACTCGCCGAGCTGACGGCGGGATGGCGCGAGAAGTATCCACAGGTCGAAGTCACGAAGGAGCCCGTCAACGGCTCCGCGTCGCGCACCCTGGTGACCGCGTCCGCGACCGCGGCCCTCACCGTGATCGGCCGGCGCAAGGGCGGCGAGTCCCTCGGGCTCGGGCTCTCCCCCGTCGCGCAGACGACGCTCACGCATGCGCTCGGACCGGTGGCCGTGGTCCCCTGCTGATCTGATTGCGGCGCCGTCGCCGCCGGCCCCGCGGGGGTCCTCCCCGGCCGGTTCCGGCCGTTCGCGGACCGACGTGGGCGCACGGCCCTTGGCCCCTGACCCCCGTGGGCCCACACTGACCCGATGACGCAGCGCGTGGATCTCTCGACCGTGATGGACCGGCTCTCCATCGATGCAGTGATCACCGGCTACGCGGTGGCGGTGGACGACGGTGCGTGGACGGACTACAGGGCCCTGTTCACCGCGGACGGCCGCGCCGACTACCGCACCGCGGGCGGCATCGAGGGCCCCGCGGCCGAGGTCGCGGACTGGCTCTCCGAAACCATGCTGCTCTTTCCCGTACGGCAGCATCTGATCGTCAACCGGCGCCTGGAGCTTCAGGACCTCGGCGGCTATCCGGGCGACCGCGCCCGGCTGCAGGCCGACTACATGAACCCGATGCGGCTCGTGGGCGGGCCGGAGGGGGAGGCCGGTTCCGCGGACCGGGCGACCACCCCGAACTTCGTCTCCGGCGGGCGTTACGCCTTCGAGCTGCTGCGTACCGACGCCGGCTGGCGGATCCAGTGCGTGACGGTCCACGAGAAGTGGCGGAACCTGTCGGGCGCCCTCACCGCCGGATGATCCGCCGGATGACGCGCCGGGCGAACCGCCCCGTCCGCTTCCGCTGCCCCACACTGGGAACAACAGGGGGAACCGTTGGCGGACGATGCCTGCCCCCTGGCAGGACGAGGAGGGGCGGTATGCCGAGCGGGGCCGTGGGGCGGATGCGGGGCGACCGGATACTCGGCTCACCCCTGTGGCGCGGCGGAGCCGCGCTCCTGGCAGGTGCGTTGCCGGCGCTCGCCTTCCCCGCACCGGGACTGTGGTGGTTCGCGTACGTGGCGCTGGTCCCGTTGCTGCTGCTGATCCGGTCAGCCGGTACGGGGCGCCGGGCGGCGCTCGACAGCTGGCTCGGCGGGACGGGCTACATGCTGGCGGTCCACCACTGGCTCATGCCGAGCCTGCATGTGTTCATCGTGGTGCTGGCGGCCCTGCTCGGTCTGCTGTGGGCCCCGTGGGGGCTGCTGGTCTCCCGGCTCCTCCGTGGGCGGGTGTCCGGCGTGCGGGCCGTGGCGGCCGTGACCGTGGTCCCGTGCGGCTGGTTGATGATCGAGACGGTCCGGTCCTGGGAGGGGCTCGGCGGCCCCTGGGGGCTCCTCGGCGCGAGCCAGTGGCAGGTTCCGCCGGCGCTCAGGCTGGCGTCGGTGGGCGGGGTGTGGCTGGTGAGTCTGCTGGTGGTCGGGGTGAATACGGCGCTCGCCCTGCTGTTCACCGCGCCTTCCGCCCGAGTGCCCGCGGTCGTCGCGCTCGTGGCGGGTGCCGTGGCCGTGGGGGCGGTGTGGGTGTGGGCGCCGCAGCCCGAGCGGGCCGGGACGGTGCGGATCGCCGTCGTGCAGCCCGGTGTCGTCGAAGGCCCCGGCAGCGTGCAGCGACGCCTCGCGCGCAGCGAGGAGCTGACGCGCTCGCTCGCGGGCCGGGACCTCGACCTGGTCGTGTGGGGTGAGAGCAGCGTCGGCGTCGATCCGGCCAGGCGGCCCGATGTCACCGCCCGGCTCGCGGCGCTGTCGCGCCTGGTGGGTGCCGATGTGCTGGTGAACGTGGACGCCCGGCAGACCGACGGGGCGGGCCGGACCGGGATCTTCAAGAGCGCGGTGCTGGTGGGCCCGCAGGGGCTGACCGGGGACCGTTACGACAAGATGCGCCTGGTCCCCTTCGGGGAGTACGTCCCCGCCCGTTCGGCGCTCGGCTGGGCCACTTCGATGGGCAAGGCGGCGGGCGAGGACCGCCTGCGCGGCACGGGCCCGGTGACGATGGCGCCGCCCGGTGCTCACGGCCTGCGCATCGGCCCTTTGGTCTGCTTCGAGTCCGCTTTCCCCGACATGAGCCGGCGGCTGACCCGTGACGGCGCCCTGGTCCTGATCGCGCAGTCGTCCACGTCGTCCTTCCAGCACGGCTGGGCGCCCGGTCAGCATGCCTCGCTGGGGGCGCTGCGGGCCGCCGAGAACGGCCGCCCGATGGTGCACGCCACCCTCACGGGCGTCAGCGCGGTGTACGGCCCGCAGGGGCAGCGCCTCGGGGCTCCGCTCGGTACGGACACGAGCGGGGCGGCGGTGTACGGCGTGCCGCTGGCCCGGGGCACGACGCTGTACGTCCGGCTGGGCGACTGGCCCCTGTACGGCGCGCTGGGCGTGCTGGCCGCCTTCTGTGCCTTCGCGGGCATTCGGGATGTGCGCCCGCGCGAGCGCACGGCGCCGTCGGGGGCGGTGGCCGCGGTGGTCCCGGCAGATGCGGGCTCGGTGGGCTCCGCCCGTACGGCCGAAGAGGAGCCGAGGAAGTCGGCACCCCAGTGAGTCCGGGTCTCAGAGGATGCTGCGGCCCGGCCCGTGCACGGTGACGATGTCGCCCATGGCGTCGACGGTGAGCGCGACCCGTTCGACCTTGCTCGTCACACCCAGGACCAGCCAGACCACGCCCCACAGGAAGCAGGTGAGGGCGGTCAGCACGGCGTGCAGCACGTGGTTCGGCAGCTTGCCCCTGACCATGACGATCTGGGTCTCGGAGCGGGACTCCACACTCCAGCCGCGCGCGATCCGCTGGTTGACCGCCCAGTCGAGGATCAGGGCACGCTGCACGGCGTCGGGCGGCCGCCCGTCCGCCGAGTAGTACCCCGGAGGCGGCTGGAGCGCACCCCAGCCCTCTGGCTCGCGGTGGCGCTTCACGAGGTCACCTCCACGGGCCGGCGGTCCATCCACCCAGCCTGCATCGGGCCCGTACCGCACGCATCCGGAACGTCGCGGTGCGGCCGGGCCGCATGCACTACGCGCAGTCGAGGTCCATCAGGACGCGCTCACACAGCTCGTGCGTCTCCAGGGCGTCCCGGGCGCTGCGCAGCTTTCCGGCCCGGACGGCGTCCAGGAATGACAGGACGCTCTGTTCGATGCCGCGCTGGCGGGCCACCGGTACCCAGTCGCCGCGTCGCCGCAGGCTCGGCTGGCCCTTGTGGTCGATGACTTCGGCGAGGTTGACCACTTCGCGCTTGGAGTCCTGGCCCGAGACCTCGAGCCGCTCCTCGGTCGAGCCGCTGAGGCGGTTCATCGCCCCGACGGCGGTGAAGCCGTCCCCGGAGAGCTGGAGCACGACGTGATGCATCAGGCCGTCGCGGATCCTGCCCCGGACGACCGTGTGCTCGACGGGCCCGGGCACCAGGAACCGCAGGGTGTCGACGACGTGGATGAAGTCGTCGAGGACCATGGTCCTCGGTTCCTCCGGCAGCCCGACCCGGTTCTTCTGCATGAGGATCAGGTCGCGCGGGTGCTCGACGCACTGCGCGTAGCCGGGCGCCACCCGGCGGTTGAAGCCGACCGTGAGCGAGACACCGCGTGCCTCGGCGAGCTCCACCAGGCGCGCGGACTCGGCGAGTTCGTAGGCCAGCGGCTTGTCGACGTAGGTGGGGACACCGGCTTCGAGCAGCCGGCGGGTGATCTCCGGGTGCACGGCCGTCGGTGCGTGTACGAAGGCAGCGTCCAGGCCCTGGGCGAGCAGGGAGTCGAGGTCGGTGTGGCACTGCCCGGCCGGGATGCGGTGCGCGGCGGCAACGGAGGACAGGGTGGCTGGGGTGCGGGTCTGCAGATGCAGTTCGACCCCCGGCAGGGTGGTGAGTACCGGCAGGTACGCCTTCTGCGCAATGTCGCCGAGCCCGATGCAGCCGACCTTCACAGGGTCTCCCTCTCGCTGTTCAGCGCGGCACGTCGCGGGCCTCCTCCGTGGAGGCCGGCCGCGGCCGGGCCTGCGCGTCCTTGGTCCGGGCAGCATACGTGTGCTGCGGCGGCCGCCAGTCGGCGATGCCGTCGAAGGTGCGCAGGACGAGCCCCGGCCCGAGCCGGGAGAGCGTGGACATCACGAAGTCCCTCGCGGCGACGGCGGGGGCGGAGGTCAGCCGCATGAGCCGGGTGACCTGTGCGGCCTTGCGGACGACGGCGGTCGTCCGCGGGAGCCGGTCGGCGGTGTAGCCGGCCAGACCCGCACCGAGGTCCCCGCCCGGTGCCACGTGGTGGGCGAGCACGATCCCGTCCTCGATGGCCTGGTTGCCGCCCTGCCCCAAGGTGGGGGCCATCGCGTGGGCGGAGTCGCCCACGAGGACCGTGCGGCCGCGGTGGAAGGCGGGCAGCGGTTCGGTCATCTGGTACACGTCGTTGCGCAGCACACCCTCGGGCAGGGCGGCTGCGATGATCCCCGGGAGCGGGGCGTGCCAGTCGCCGAAGCGGCGCAGCAGTTCCGCCCGTTCGTCGCCGGCCCGCTCCCCGGCGGGGGCGGCGGCCGCCGCGTACGCGTAGACACGGCCGTCCTTGAGCGGCTGGGTGCCCCAGAGGGCGCCGCGACCCCACGTCTCGTGCGGGGCGAACGGCTCGGGGGGTGCGGAGACGACGACACGCCAGGTGGTGAGACCGGCGTAGGACGGCCCGGGGTGATCCGGGAAGAGCGCGCCGCGTACGGCGGAGTGGATGCCGTCGGCGCCGACGACGAGATCCGCCTCGATCGTCCCGTCCGATGTGCGGATCATGGCCTGCCTGCCCCCTGCGACCCCCGGATCCACGAGGTACGCCTGGCAGTTGGTGCGGATGGCTGTCGCGGGCAGTCCGGCGGCGAGACAGTCGATGAGGGTGGCCCGGTGGACCAGCACGAGCGGGCCGCCGAACCGTTCGGCGGCGGCGGTGCTGTCGGTCCGGGAGAGCCAGCGGCCGTCCGGGCTGCGCATGCCTCCCTCCCCCTGCCAGGCCGCCAGGGCCCTGATGTCGTCGCCGAGCCCGATGACGTCGAGTGCGCGCTGAGCATTGGGGGCGAGGCCGATACCGGCCCCGACGGGCTCCAGCGAAGCGGCCCGCTCCAGGACCGTGACCTGCCAGCCGGAGCGGTGCAGCGCCACCGCTGCCGTGAGGCCACCGATTCCGCTGCCGATGACGACCGCGCGGGGAGTGTCCATGGCTCCTCCTCATCTCTCAGGAACTACGCCTGTAGTGACACGGTGACATTACTACAGGTGTAGTTTCAGCGGTAGGTTGACCCCATGGCCACACGCACCGCCGCCGCCTCCTCACGGGCCGCGCTCATCGCCGACGCCGCACTCGCGCTCCTCGCCGAACGCGGCATGCGCGGACTGACCCACCGCGCCGTGGACGAGCGCGCGGGGCTGCCCCAGGGGTCGACGTCCAATTACGCCCGCACCCGGCAGTCCCTGCTGGAGGCGGCGGTGCGCCGACTGGCCGAACGTGAGGCCCGGGTGCTCGCACCGGGAGATCTTCCGGTGCCCGGCCCGGGGCCCGGCGGCCCCGTGGAAGGCACGCCGGGGCCCGTCGCCGCAGCTGCCGCACCGGGCGAGGGCTCCGGACCGGCCCTGGGCCCCGACGCGCTGATCGCAGGCCTCGCGGCGGCCCTCCACCGCTACCTGACCGGCCACCCCGACCTGCTCGTCTGCCGGTACGAACTCGCCCTGGAGGCCACCCGCCGCCCTGAACTGCGTGCGTTCTACGACGCGACGGGCCGGCAGTTCCGCGAACCGCTGGAGGCCCTGATGGCGGCGGCCGGATCGCCGGAGCCGGGACGGCACACCCTGTCCCTGGTGGCCTGGTGCGAGGGGCTGATGTTCTCGTGCGCGGCGGGTTCCCACCACCGCTCCGTCCCGACCGAGGCGGAGCTGCGCACCGGCTTCGGCGAACTGTTGCGCGGGATGCTGGGCGACCTCTGAGGAACCCCGCCCGGCGACACCCGGGGCGTCGTGCTGACCGGGTCACTCGTGCGGGCCAATCCGGGCTTTCCGACTCCCCCGGCGGCCCGTCCGCACCCCAGAGTTGATCAGGTGCATCGAACCAGAACCACCGTGAAACTCCTGGTCGGCGTGGCTGTCACGGCCCTGTCCGGGTGCGTGTCCGTACAACCGGATCCGAGCGCACCGACGCGCCCGCCGAGCAGTCGGCCGGCGCAGGACCTGGCCCCGCAGATCGTCCGGCCCCCGGTACGCGACACGCTGGAGGCGCTGCCGGATCCGAAGCCCTCGCCCCCGGCTTCCCGCCGGGCGGCTCCGGCGCCCCCGGCAGCGCGCCGCGACGGCCCGCCGCCCCCGCAGCAGCACCGGCCCCGCCCGGCGCGCCCGCAGCCTCGCCGGGCCGCTCCGCCCGCGCCCGCTCCCGCATTGCCGGCGCCGGTCACCGGGGCGGACGTATGTGCGCTCGGCCGGGGCTACGGGCACTGGCCCGCGGGCAGTCCGCAGTCGCGGATCTGCGACGACACCTACGGCCGCTGACGCGACGGCAGGGCGTGGTCCGGCGCCCGGCACCGGCGGGCCACCGGACCTCGCCCTCCCTCGCACGGGCCCCGTCCGCGACGCACCGGTCAGAGCTCCCGCAGCCGCCGCTCCAGCCGCCCGATGGCCGCCCGGACACCGCCTCCGTAGCCGTCGTCCACGCCGTCGTCCGCAAGGACGCCCGACGCCTCTCGGGCCCGGTCCAGATGGATCCGGGCGGCGGCGGGACGCCGGAGCTTCACGTAGTCCGCTGCGAGGTTGAGGTGCAGCGAGGGACGGAAGGCACGTACCGCGAGCGCGTCCCGGTGCCGCGCCGCACCCTCGCCGCTCAGCGTCTGGGCGGCGGAGAGGGCCCGCAGGTCCCAGGCCAGTTCGTCGCCTGGGTCGTCCTGGGTGTCGGCCATGTAGTGGGCGAGGGTGCACCGGTGCAGCGCGTCGCCGCTCTCACCGATCTCCGCCCAGAGCGCACCGAAGCGGTTGCGCGCCTCCTCCCGGTCACCGCCGTGGAGCAACATGATCGCCTGGCCGATTCTGGTCATGACGACGTCCTGCGACGCCTCCTGCTGCTCCGTCACCGCGGTCTCCCTCGCACCTGTCCGCCCACGCCCGGCCGATCGATTTCGGCACACTCGGACCGCTTCCTGATGGATCCCTGCCATATCTTCCGGATCCGTCCGGTTGCAGCCGGTTCGACGCTAGTCGTCGTGGCGGACATTCGCACTCAGGCTCCGGCGCGCCCTCAGCCCAGGTCGGGGATGCGCCAGTCGATGGGCCGGTGCCCCTGCGCCGCGACCGCCTCGTTGATCTGCGTGAACGGGCGCGAGCCGAAAAACTTCTTCGCCGAGAGCGGTGAGGGGTGCGCGCCCTTCACCACCACGTGGCGCTCCTCGTCGATCAGCGGCAGCTTCTTCTGCGCGTAATTGCCCCAGAGCACGAAGACCGCCGGGTCGGGCCGTGCGGCGACGGCACGGATCACGGCGTCGGTGACCTTCTCCCAGCCCTTGCCCTTGTGGGAGTTGGCCTCACCCGCACGCACGGTCAGCACCGCGTTGAGGAGGAGAACACCCTGCTCGGCCCATGGCATCAGATATCCGTTGTCCGGGACCGGCAGGCCGAGCTCCTCCTTCATCTCCTTGTAGATGTTGCGCAGGGAAGGCGGCGTCTTCACACCCGGCCGCACGGAGAAGCACAGACCGTGGCCCTGGCCCTCGCCGTGGTACGGATCCTGGCCGAGGACCAGGACCTTCACCTTGTCGTACGGGGTCGCCTCCAGGGCAGCGAACACCTGCTCCCGGGGCGGATAGACCGGCCCGTCGGCCCGCTCCTTCTCGACGAATTCGGTGAGCTCCCTGAAGTAGGGGCTCGCGAGCTCCTCGCCGAGGACGCCGCGCCAGGACTCGGGCAGCGGGTAGGTGTCGGTCACGTCAACAACCTCCGGTAAGCAATCGGTTCTTGATCCCAGAACCTACCGGGGGCCACTGACAACGGGCTCCGGGGAGCCCTCCGGGGGCCGGGACGCCGGCCCCCGGGGCCCGCTACCAGCTGGCCTTGCGGTACAGCTCCCACATCTGCATGACCGTCTGCGGGTCCAGCGCGCGCTCGCCGCCGCCGATGTCCTCGCCCGCGGCGACGTAGAGCTTGCCCTGCCACAGCGGCAGCAGCCGGACATCGTCGACCAGGATCTTCTGGGCCCGCTCGAACTGCTTGCTGACCGCGCCGCGGTCGCTCTCCTTGCGGGACTGGGGCAGCAGCTCGTTCGTGATCTCGTTCTTCAGGTAGGGCATGCCGGTGACGCTTTCCTTGCCGACAAACGGGGCGATGAAGTTGTCGGGGTCCGGGAAGTCCGGGAACCAGCCTCGGCCGAAGACGGGGTACTCGCCCTTGGTGAAGCCCTCCTGGAAGGTCTTCCAGGGCTTGCTCTTCAGGGTGATCCTGAACAGCCCGGAGGCTTCCAGCTGGCGCTTGAGCTCGGTGAACTCGGGGGCCGTCGAGGATCCGTACCGGTCGGTCGTGAACCAGAACGTCATCGCGACCGGCTCGGTGATGCCCGCGTCGGTGAGGATCTTCCTGGCCTTCTTGCGGTCCGGGTCGCCGAACGTGTCGAAGAAGCTGGTCGCGTGGGCCGCGATGCCCTTGGGGACCATGGAGTAGAGCGGTTCGGCGGTACCCCGGTAGACCTTCGCCACCAGGGCGTCACGGTCCACCAGCTGGGCTATGGCGCGCCGGACGGCCGGGTTCCCGGCTGCCGGGTCCTCCGGGTTGAAGACCAGGAAGCGGATGTCGGCGCCGACCGACTCGACGATCTGCAGGTCGCTGTTCGCTTCCTTGTTGTCCTCGAGGTTCACGACCTCCTCGGCCCCCAGGCCGCGGTACGTGGCATCGATCTCGTTCTTCCTGAGCGCCGCGACCATGGCACCGGACTCCTTGAAGTACCGGATGGTCACCGCGTCGTTCTTGCGATCGGCGAAGCCCTTGTAATCGGGGTTGCGCACCAGCTCGGAACGGTCCCCCTGCTTGTAGCCGTCCAGCAGGTAGGGGCCGGAACCGGTCACCGTGCCGTCGTCGCGGATCTTGTGCTCCGAGTACGCGCTGGGCGCCACCAGCGACATGGCCGGCGTGGCCAGCACGAACGGGAAGGTGGCGTCCGGCTTGCTCAGGTGGAAGATGACGACGTCGTCGCCCTTGGTCTCCACCCGGTCGAGCGAGCCGAGCATGCCCACCGGGCCGCCCTTCACCGCGATGGTCCTGATCCGGTCGATGGAGTACTTCACGGCCTCGGCGTCGAGCTTGTCCCCGTTGGAGAACTTCAGCCCCGCGCGGAGCTCGCAGCGGTAGGCGGTGCTGGTGTTGTCGGTGAACCGGCAGTTGTCCGCGGCGTCCGGCACGGGGCTCGTGCTGCCGGTGGGAAAGCTCACCAGGGTCTGGAACACGTTGCGCATCAGCTCCCAGGAGCCGTCCCAGGCCGCGGCGGGATCAAGGGTCGACGGCGAACTGGTGGTCCCGACCGACAGCTTCTGTTCCACGTCCGAATCGCCGCCGGGGAGCAGACCGCAGCCGGCCAGCAAAGACAGGGAAGCAAGGGCTGCAGCAGCCTGCAGACTGGCCCGGTAGAACACGTGCACGCTCCTCGATCAGCCATGGGTCGGCAGACCATACCGCAGCGCCCCGCCGGGTCAATCCGCTGGTCCGGCGGGGCACTTGAGGCAATCAGGGCCAAACCGGCCCAGGCCGTTCTCAGCTCACGCCGGCATTCAGGAAAATCCCGCCGTCGACCACGAGGGTCTGCCCGGTGATCCAGTCGGACTGGCTCGACGTGAGGAAGGCAGCTGCCCCGCCGATGTCCTCGGGGACACCGAGCCGGCCCAGCGGGTACGCTGCCGCCGCCTCCGCCTCGCGGCCCTCGTACAGGGCCTGGGCGAACCTGGTCTTCACGACCGCGGGTGCGATCGAGTTGACCCGGACGACCGGCGCGAACTCGTGGGCGAGCTGCAGGGTCAGATTGACCATGGCCGCCTTGCTCATGCCGTACGCGCCGATGAAGGGCGAGGCGGAGACACCCGCGACGGAGGCGATGTTGACGATCGCCCCGCCGTTCTCCTTCTGCCACGCCTTCCAGGTCTGCTGGGCGAAGCCGAGCGCCGAGATCACGTTCGTCTCGAAGACCTTGCGGGCCACATCGAGGTCGAGTTCCGCGATCGGCCCGAAGACCGGGTTCGTACCGGCGTTGTTGACCAGGAAGTCGACCCTGCCGAACGCCTCCATCGTGCGCTCGACGGCCGCCGCCTGGTGCGCCTCGTCGTGCGCCTTGCCCGCGACTGCGATGACCCGGTCGGAACCGAGTGCCTCGACGGCCTCCTTCAGCGCGTCCTCGCCACGTCCGGTGATGCACACCCGGTCGCCGCGGGCGACGAGCGCCTCGGCGATGCCGTAGCCGATGCCCCGGCTCGCCCCGGTGATCAGCGCGACCTTGCCACTGTCCTGCACAGTCATGATGTCCGTAGCCCTTCGGGTCAGTTGAGCGGTCCGCCGGCGACGTACATGACCTGGCCCGAGACGAAGCCCGCGTCGTCGCCCGAGAAGAAGGCGATGGCGTTGGCGATGTCCTCGGGGAAGCCGACACGCTGTACCGGGATCTGAGTGGCGGCGGCGGCCTGGAACTCCTCGAAGCCCATGCCGACGCGCTCCGCCGTCTGCGCGGTCATCTCGGTGACGATGAATCCCGGAGCCACGGCGTTGGCCGTGATGCCGAACTTGCCGAGCTCCTTGGCGAGCGTCTTGGTGAAGCCCTGCAGACCCGCCTTGACGGCGGCGTAGTTGGCCTGGCCGCGGTTGCCGAGGGCCGAGGAGGAGGACAGCGAGACGATCCGGCCGAACTTGGCGTCCACCATGTGCTTCTGGACGGCCTTGGCCATCAGGAACGCGCCCTTGAGGTGCACGTTCATCACGATGTCCCAGTCGGACTCGCTCATCTTGAAGAGCAGGTTGTCGCGGAGCACGCCCGCGTTGTTGACGAGGATCGTCGGGGCACCGAGCTCGGCGGCGACCCGGGCGACAGCGGCCTCCACCTGGGCGCTGTCCGACACGTCGCAGCCGACGGCGAGGGCGCGGCCGCCCGCGGCGGTGATCTTCTCGACGGTGTCCTTGCAGGCCGCCTCGTCGAGGTCGAGTACGGCGACGGCGCGGCCCTCGGCCGCCAGGCGGACCGCGGTGGCGGCACCGATGCCCCGTGCGGCTCCCGTCACGATGGCTACGCGCTGCTCGGTGGTGGACATGCTTGGCTCTCCTCGCCCTTGGGTCGCGGCTCAGCGGACGTCGGGACCGTTCCCGCGCGTCATGCCCGCGGGAACGTTCGCGATAACTGAGCAACCGCTTAGTACCTTCAGCAGACGAGACGCTAGAAGCCCTGGCACCCGGTGTCAACGGCCCACGGACGCAGCGGCGCATGTCACACCGGACGGCGCCGTCCCCGCGGCGGACGGGGGCGGCGCCGCAGCGGCCCGTATCAGCGCACCAGCAGGTCGAGAAGCCGTTCGACCTCGGCGGCGGGGTCCGTGGTGAGACCGCTGTGCACCGGGCTCGGCTGGATGACGGTCGAGCGCGGCGCGATGAGCCAGCGGAAGCGTCGGCCTGCGTCGTCCCCCGCCGCCTGCCCCGCGTCCGTACCGCCGCGGCAGACGCCCTCGACGGCGTGCAGGGCGGCCCGCACGCCGGTCACGTCGGCGCCGGGGTCCAGGGCCCGGAGCTTGCCCTCGTCGAGTTCGGTGCGGGCGGCGACGAACCCCTTGGCGCGGCAGTAGACCACCACCCCTGCGTTGAAGAACTCACCGCGCTGGACCCGTGGCACCACACGCAGGAGGGCGTACTCGAAGACATCGCGCTTGCTCACGGCCGGCCGCCCTTCTCGCTGTTCTCGTCGTCGTGCCGCGGGGCGAGGCGCTCGGAGAGCCATCCCGGGGCCTGTGAGGGCTTGGAAGCGGTCGGCGCGTCCAGGGTGATCCGCTCGTGGATCGTGGCGGCGCGCGGCAGCAGCGCCTCCACGTAGGCGCGCCGCAGCTGGTCGGTCGACTCGAAGCCCGGCTCGTCCACCAGCCACTCGTCCGGCACGTCTGCCGCGACCTCGGTGAGCAGTTCCCTGGTGACCAGCGGGGCGAGTTCGGCCGCGGCCGCCGCGATGTCGGGGGCGAACGGCGCGAGCGCGTGGTCGGACGCGTTGTACGGCTTGGCTGCGGACGCCTGGACACCCGGCCAGTTGTGGTGCCAGATCATGGTGGCGCCGTGGTCGATGAGCCACAGGTCGCCGTGCCAGATCAGCATGTTCGGGTTGCGCCAGGAGCGGTCGACGTTGTTGATCAGCGCATCGAACCAGACGACGCGTCCGGCCTCACGGGGATCCACCTCGTAGGCGAGCGCGTCGAACCCGAGGGAGCCGGGCAGGAAGTCCATCCCCAGGTTGAGCCCGCCGCTGGCTTTGAGCAGCTCCTGCACCTCCTGGTCGGGTTCGGCGAGACCGATCACCGGGTCCAGCTGGATCTGCACGAGATCGGGCACGCGCAGCCCGAGCCGCCGCCCGAGCTGTCCGCAGATCACCTCCGCGACGAGCGTCTTGCGGCCCTGTCCGGCTCCGGTGAACTTCATGACGTACGTACCCAGGTCGTCGGCCTCGACGATCCCGGGGAGCGAGCCGCCCTCACGCAGGGGCGTGACATAGCGGGTCGCGGTGACTTCTGTCAGCATTTCGCCAGGCTATACGGCGCCGCTTCCTGCAGTTCCATGACCGGCGCCGGGGCGATGGAACCGGCGGGAGCACTCCGCGGCTCGACCCACCCGGGGCGCGGCGGCCCGTCGGCTCGACCGAGCCGCTCACCCGCATCCTCCACGCCACCTCCCGCCCCCGCCTGCCGCCCTCGCCGCACACCGGGCCGGCTGCGCACCGTTCAGGAGGCGCCGTACACCGGCTGCGGGATCACGGCCGCGGCCAGCAGACCGGTCACCGCCTCGCCGGCCTCGGCCGGGGTCCAGCGGGCGCCCTTGTCGGCGGTGGGGCCGGGCCGCCAGCCCTCCATCACCGTGATCCGTCCGGCCTCGGTCTCGAAGACGCGGCCGCTCACCCCGGCGGACGCGGCGGAACCCAGCCATACGACGAGCGGCGAGACGTTCTCCGGCGCCATCGCGTCGAATGCCCCCTCCCCGGGGGCCGCCATCGTCTCGGCGAAGGCGGCCTCGGTCATCCGGGTCCTGGCGGCCGGGGCGATCGCGTTGACCTGGACGCCGTAGCGGCCCATCTCGGCGGCGGCCACCAGGGTCAGCCCCACGATGCCCGCCTTGGCGGCCGCGTAGTTGCCCTGGCCGACACTGCCCAGCAGCCCTGCCCCGGAAGCGGTGTTGACGACCCGGGCCGACGGCGTCCGGCCGGCCTTCGCCTCGGCACGCCAGTACGCCGCCGCGTGCTTGAGCGGCAGGAAGTGCCCCTTGAGGTGGACACGCATCACCGCGTCCCAGTCGTCCTCGTCCAGGTTGACCAGCATCCGGTCACGGAGGAATCCGGCGTTGTTGACGAGCGTGTCGAGCCGGCCGAAGGAGTCGAGCGCGGTGGCGACGAGGGAGGCAGCGCCCTCGGAGGTGGCGACGTCTGCGTGGTGGGCGACCGCCTCGCCCCCGGCCGCCCGGATCTCCGTCACGACCTGCTGGGCGGGGCCGGCGCCCGGGCCCGAGCCGTCGAGGCCCACCCCCAGGTCGTTGACGACGACTTTCGCGCCCTCGGCGGCGAGGGCCAGGGCGTGCGCACGGCCGAGTCCACGGCCGGCGCCGGTGACGACGGCGACGCGTCCGGCACACAGGGCGGTCGGTGAGGTCATGGCGAGTGTCCTTTCGAGGGGCGGGAGCAACGAGCGATGTGTGGGGGCGCCGGTAGCGCCGAGTGTCATGACGCCCTCCCGCGCCGTTCGTATCGCTGCTACCTTTTGGACCTAACAAACGTTTGGTGGAAAGGTAGCTGATCCGCTCATGGGTGTCTCCACCTCCGTCCCCCGCGAGGGCGTCGCTCTCGTCACGGTGGACTTCCCTCCGGTCAACGCCCTGCCCGTACAGGGCTGGTACGACCTGGCAGCGGCGGTGCGCGCCGCCGGGGCCGACCCGGACATCCGCTGCGTGGTGCTCACCTCCCAGGGACGTGGCTTCAATGCGGGCGTGGACATCAAGGAGATGCAGCGCGCCGAGGGGCCCGAGGCCCTGATCGGCGCCAACCGGGGCTGCTTCGAGGCGTTCGCGGCGGTCTACGAGTGCGAGGTCCCGGTCGTCGCCGCCGTGCACGGCTTCTGCCTGGGCGGCGGCATCGGCCTGGTCGGCAACGCGGACGTGATCGTGGCAGCCGAGGACGCGACCTTCGGCCTGCCGGAGCTGGACCGCGGCGCGCTCGGCGCTGCCACGCACCTGGCGCGGCTGGTGCCGCAGCACCTGATGCGGACCCTCTACTACACCTCGCGCACCGTGACGGCGGAGGAACTGCACCGGCACGGCTCGGTGTTCGGCGTCGTGCCGCGCGAGGGGCTGACCGGGGCCGCCCTGGACCTGGCCGGGGAGATCGCCACGAAGAACGGCGTTCTGATCCGGCTGGCCAAGGCCGCCATCAACGGCATCGACCCCGTCGACGTACGCCGCAGCTACCGCTTCGAGCAGGGCTTCACCTTCGAGGCCAACCTCAGCGGCGTCGCCGGCCGGGTGCGCGACACCTTCGGCACGGACAAGGAGCAGCGGTCGTGACACAGGACAAGACGATGGCGGCCGACGACGTCGTCGGCCGGCTGGAGAGCGGCATGACGGTCGGCATCGGCGGCTGGGGTTCGCGCCGCAAGCCGATGGCACTGGTGCGGGCGCTCCTGCGCTCCGGCATCACCGACCTGACCGTGGTGTCGTACGGCGGCCCCGACGTGGGGCTGCTCGCGGCGGCCGGGAAGATCCGCAAGCTGGTCGCGGCCTTCGGGACGCTCGACTCGATCCCGCTGGAGCCGCACTTCACGGCGGCCCGGCAGCGCGGCGCCTTCGAGATGGTCGAGATGGACGAGGCGATGATGATGTGGGGCCTGACGGCGGGCGCACAGCGACTGCCGTTCATGCCGGTACGCGCCGGCCTCGGCTCGGACCTGATGGAGGTCAACCCGGCCCTGCGGACGGTCACGTCGCCGTACGAGGACGGGGAGAAGCTGGTCGCCGCTCCGGCGCTGCGGCTGGACGCCGCTCTGGTCCACCTCAACCGCTGCGATGTGCAGGGCAACGGCCAGTACCTGGGCCCCGACCCGTACTTCGACGATCTGTTCTGCGAGGCGGCCGATCAGGGATTCGTCTCCTGCGAGCGGATCGTGGAGACGGCCGACCTGCTGAAGGAGCACGGACCGCAGACGCTGCTGATCAAGCGGATGTTCGTGGACGGTGTCGTCGAGACACCCAACGGGGCGCATTTCACCTCCTGCGCACCCGACCACGACCGGGACGAGGCCTTCCAGCGCGCCTACGTCCGGGCCGCCCGCGATCCCGAGGCCTGGCCCGCCTTCGTCGAGCGGTTCCTGTCCGGGGACGAGGCCGCCTACCAGGCCGCCGTCACCGCGTTCCACCAGGAGGAAGCATGAGCGGCACCGGGACCACCGGCATCGGGTCGGCGAGCCGCGCCGAGTACTGCGTGGTGGCGTGCGCCGAGGCGTGGCGGGGCGCGGGCGAGGTCCTCGCCAGCCCCATGGGCACCGTCCCGGCCATCGGGGCACGCCTGGCGAGGCTCACCTTCTCTCCCGAACTGCTGCTGACCGACGGGGAGGCGCTCCTGATGAGCGACACCCCGGCGGTGGGGGTGAGGCCGGGGAGCGTCGAGGGCTGGCTGCCGTATCGCCAGCACCTGACGCTCACCGCCACGGGACGCCGGCACGTGATGATGGGCGCCAGCCAGATCGACCGGCACGGCAACCAGAACATCTCCTGTATCGGCGACTGGGCCAGGCCCACCCGCCAACTGCTCGGGGTGCGCGGCGCCCCCGTCAACACCCTCAACAACCCTACGAGTTACTGGGTGCCCAAGCACTCTTCGCGGGTGTTCGTGGAGCACGTCGACATGGTCAGCGGCGTCGGGTACGACCGTGCGGCAGTGGCCGGTCCCTCGGCCACCCGCTACCACCGCATCCCCGAAGTCGTGAGCAATCTGGGCGTCTTCGACTTCGAGACCCCCGACCGCACGATGCGGCTGCGCTCCCTGCACCCCGGTGTGAGCGTCCAGCAGGTCACCGAGGCCACCGGTTTCACCCTCGCCGTGCCCGGCGAGGTGCCGTTCACCCGGGAGCCCACGGAGGACGAACTCCGCCTCATCCGCGAGGTCATCGACCCCAGGGGGCTCCGCGAACGCGAGGTCCCGGCGTGAGCGGGCCTGTGCCGTTTACGACCGCGCTCACCGAGCTGACCGGGGTGCGCTACCCGATCGTGCAGACCGGCATGGGCTGGGTGGCCGGCCCCCGGCTGGTGTCGGCCTCCGCGAACGCGGGGGCGCTCGGCATCCTGGCCTCCGCGACGATGACGGCCGGGCAGCTCCGCGCGGCGGTCCGCGAGGTCAAGTCCCGTACGGACGAGCCGTTCGGCGTCAACCTCCGGGCGGACGCGGGCGACGCGGGCGAGCGGGTCCGGATCATCATCGCCGAAGGGGTACGGGTGGCGTCCTTCGCGCTCGCCCCCTCCAAGGATCTGATCGCCCGCCTCAAGGACGCCGGCGTCGTCGTCATCCCGTCCATCGGCGCCCGCCGGCACGCGGAGAAGGTCGCGGCATGGGGAGCCGACGCGGTGATGGTGCAGGGCGGCGAGGGCGGCGGCCACACAGGCGACGTGGCCACGAGCGTGCTGCTCCCCCAGGTGGTGGACGCCGTCGGCATACCGGTGATCGCCGCGGGCGGCTTCCACGACGGCCGCGGACTGGTCGCCGCGCTCGCCTACGGAGCGGCCGGGATCGGCATGGGCACGCGGTTCCTGCTCACCTCCGACAGCCCTGTCCCCGAGGCGGTGAAGGCGAAGTACCTGGCCGCCACGGTCAAGGACGTCACGGTGACGGACCAGTTGGACGGCCTGCCGCACCGCATGCTGCGTACCGCCATGGTCGACTCGCTGGAGCGCTCGGGTCGCGCCACCTCCCTGCTGCGGGCGCTGCGGCACGCCTCGGCCTTCCGGAAGGAATCCGGTACGAGCTGGCCCCAGCTGGTCCGCGACGGCGTGGCGATGAAGCACGGCAAGGAGCTCACCTGGAGCCAGGTACTGCTGGCCGCCAATACCCCCATGCTCCTGAAGGCTTCGCTGGTCGAGGGGCGTACGGACATCGGGGTGATGGCCTCGGGGCAGGTGGCTGGGCTGATCGACGATCTGCCGTCCTGCACGGAGCTGGTCGAGCGGATCATGGACGAGGCGCGGGCGGCGCTGAAGTCGCTGCCGGGGGCGGACTGACGTTCCTGGTGTACGTGGGTGGAGTGGGCGGTCCGAATCCGCGGGCCGCTCCACCGCGAGGCAATGGATGAGGTCATGCACGCCCCTGCGCCATGGTCCGGCACACCCGGACACCGCAGCGGGACGCACCCCGGAGGCGTGCACGCCCGTGAGCGCCCGTCCGGACCCGGCGCGACCGGTTCGTGGCGTGCGTCGGCCGGTGCTGGGCCGGGCGGGACACGGACGACGACGCCCGCGCACCGGGCTCGACGGCCGGACCCCGGGCTTCCGCGACGCCTTCGGCATCAGGCCCAGGGTGCGAACGGCGGCGGGGCGGGGGCGGGGCCAAGGGTGGTGGTGCCCGGTTCGGCGCGGTGTCCGAGGCCGGTCCGGTAGGCGTTCAGTGCCGCTTCCGTGCGGCCCTCGCGGCGCAGCAGGTCCCCGAGCAGCCGGCAGATGTCGGCGAGGTCTCCGGCGGCTCCCGTCTGTTCGAGCAGGGAGAGCGCGGTGGCGTAGTGCAGTTCGGCCGCCTCGACGTTGCCGGCCTCCTCGGCGATCAGCCCGAGGAGCCGGCGCGCGCCACCGGCGTGCAACGCCCCGCGGCCCGGTTTGAGCCCGGCCAGCAGGCTCTCCAGCAGCTCCGCGGCCTCCCCCGACTTCCCGCTCCGGCGAAGGACGTCGGCGAGTTCGACCTCCACCTGTGAGACGTACAGGGCCGCCCGCTTGGACACCAGCATCGAACGCGCGGTGCGCAGTTCCGCCTCCGCCTGCGCCAGGTCGTCGTGCTGGGCGCAGACGTATCCCCGCATCCAGTGGCAGTGAGCCAGTTCGGTACGGATCTGGAGCTGCTGATACAGCTCGGTGGCCCGCGCCAGGGAGGCCTGTGCGGCGTCGGCCTTGCCTTCGGCGAGCAGGGTACGGGCCACTGTCCGGTGCATCGTGGCGACCAGGGCGGGGTCGGACACCTGCGACACGAGGGCGAGGGCGAGTTCGGCGGCCTGCGCGGCGCGGGCGTGGGCGCCCATGTCCATGTACGGGGCGATCGAGGCCGTGTAGAGCTGGAGCAGGGCGCCCGGGTCGTGCAGCCCGGACGTGTTCAGCTCGTCGATCGCGCTTTCCAGCAGGTAGCACGCGTAGCGGAGTTCACCGGCCAGGTAGTGGGCGACCGACCTGCCCCGGACCGCCCGCGCCCGGGCGGGGAGCGGCTCGTGGGCCAGCGCGTGTTCGGCCGCCTCGAAACGGGCCAGGGCTTCCGCCGGTTCGCCCGTCTCCAGCGCGCATTCCCCGAGGCCCACGAGTGCCGCCGCCCGTTCCGGGGCGAGCCCGTACTCCTCGGCCCGGCCGAGGATCTGTTCATAGGCGGCCCGCGCGTCGGCGGCGTCCTCGGCGGCCAGTATCCGCTGGGCGTCGGCCAGTTCCATCCGGAGCGCCGTGATGAGGTGGGCGGGCCTGCCGGTGGTGAGTTCCTCGAGGCCGACGCCGAGCCGTTCGGCGATGTGCCGGAGGGCGGCTTCGGAGGGCCGCACCTTGCCGGCTTCCAGGGTGGAGACGTACGCGGCGGTGTAGGCGGGCTCGGCGAGTTGCCGCTGCGTCAGTTCGCGCGCCTTGCGGAGCCGCTTCACCCGGCGGCCGATCGCAGCCGCTGTCTCCTGCTCCTGCGGCTGTTCCCGGTTCGGCCGGTCGGGAGCTTCGCCGTCGGCCGTGCGCTGCGGTTCGCCGGTCGCCCTGCTGATTCCCACCATGGCTGCCCCTCGTCCTGCGTCTGCCGGTGGTCACCGGCTGGATCATTCTGCGTTCGGGACACCGTCGCGGACACCGCAGGGCCGCGCCCCCCGCTCCCCCGAGGCCTGCGGGACTGTTGCCAACGGATCGTCGCCAGCCTAGGTTGTGCGGGCAGTTAAGCATATTTACATGGCCGCTTTACTTCACTTCCGGCTGGACAGCAGAGCGAGGCTTGGCATGCGCACATCCAGAGCAGCCGCTATATCCGTGGGCGTCGCGCTCACCGCCATCATGGGGGCGGCTCTCGCCACTCCCGCCGTCGCAATGGACCCGGAGCCCGCCCAGGAACCGGGTGTCACCGTGGAGTACTTCCCCGAGCCCGGCGGCGAGGGCCGACGGACCGAGGTGCCCGTCAACACGCCTGCGGTGAGCGGTCGTTCCGCCGCCCGGAGCGCGGCGCCCTCCGTGGAGACGACGGACGGAGAGGTCGGGAAGCTGTCGGTGACCGGCCCCTCGGCCGACCGGCTCGACGTGGTGATCGTCGGCGACGGCTACACCGCCGACCAGCAGGACGCCTTCCACACCGCGGCGGCCTCGAAGTGGGCGGACATCACAGGCATCGAGCCCTACTCGAGTTACCAGGGCCTGATGAACGTGTGGACCGTCGACGCGGTGTCGGCCGAGTCCGGCATCACCGGCGACCCCACCGCCGACGTCACCAAGGACACCGCCCTCGGCAGCTACTTCTGGTGCTCGCAGACCGAGCGCCTGATCTGCGCCGACATCGACAAGGTCGCCTCCTACGCCGCCAAGGCCCCCGAGGCCGACCTGGTCATCGTCGTCTCCAACTCCACCAAGTACGGCGGCGCCGGCTACTCGGGCCTCGAGGCGGAGGGCTACCCGTTCGACGGCGTCTCGACCCTCTCCTCGGACAACGCGCAGTCGAGCATGATCGCCGCCCACGAGATCGCCCACTCGGTCGGGCTCCTGGCGGACGAGTACACCTACGACAGCTACGGCACCTGGTCGGGTGGCGAGCTCCCCGACATCAACTCCAGCACCTTCACCGCGCAGCAGATGGCCGCCGACCGGACCAAGTGGTACCGCTGGCTGGGCGAGACCGACCCCACGGGCGGCACCGTCGGTACGTACGAGGGCAGCAGCTACTACCCGTTCGGGATCTACCGCCCTACGTCCAACTCCCTCATGCGCGCCCTGAACATCAGCGAGTTCAACCTGCCCGGTCGCGAGGCCATGATCGCCGGCTTCTACCGCGAGGCCAACGCACTGAGCAGCAAGGCCGGCACGCGAAGCGCGATCCTCAGGACGAGCCGCATCAAGGTCTCCCAGGCCGAGCTGACCGGCCTGGCCGCGCCGGAGCTGCGCTGGTACGTCGACGGCGTCCAGGTGGAGCGGGCGCGGGGTCTCACCAGCGTCCTCCCCGCCGCGCTGGGCGTTCGCGCGGACGGCAGGACGCACACCGTCACGGTCGAGTCCCGGGACCGGACCGATTCGGTCCGCGACCCGCTGGTCCGGGCCGAGGCGACGGAGCGCCTGACCTGGACGGTCAAGGCCTCAGGGCGCCAGGCCCCCAAGCACCACTGACGGCCTGCCGGCGCCGCACCCGCCCTCCCTCGCAGCCCGGGCGGGTGCGGCGCCGGGGTGACAGGCGTCCGGCAGCGCGATCCGGGCGAACGGCGGGTCGAAAAGGCCCGCACCTACCCGGAATTATGGCTTCCATCACAGCGCCCGCACATACGTTCTGGTCAGATCAGCGGATGCTCGGTCTCCTCCTGCGCCGCCTGCCCTTCTGGGTCCGCGAGCCCGTATTCATCCTGGTCGGGTCCGTTTTCGGGGTACGCATCATGTATCTCGCCTTCCATGATCACTCCTGGGTCGAGGCCGGCATCGGCCTGGCCTTCCTCGTCGGCACCGCGTTTCGCATCCGGACGGTGGTCCGTACGCTGCGCGCACGCCGGAGCCGGACGGTCGCCGCGGTCGACGCACCGGCCGACGCGATGCCGCAGCAGCAGCCCGGAGTGGGGTCGGCACCGTCGAGGAAGGAGCCCAACGCCTGGGGGCAGGCCTTCGCGGCCGTGGCCGTGTTCGGGGCACTCGCAGCCGCCCTGTGGGTGGTTCCTGACATGACGTCGGGCGACAACGGCATCCCGGAGCCCGCCTCCTGCTCGGACAGCGAACACGAAAAGCTGTCGCAGGCGTATGCCGGGACGCCTAAGGCCGTGACCGGTGACGAACTGTGCACGGCGCTCAACCGGCCCGACCTGCCAGAGATCCTCGGAAGGCCTGACGAGTTGGCGACCACGGCTTACGGCACCAGCGGCACCGCACCCTTGACCGGGGGAAAGATCGCCCAGCCGGAAGCCGAGGTCCAGTTCGCCACGTACACCGTGCACTTCTCGGCGACGTACAACCAGCTGTCGATCGCCCAGTACGTGAAGATGCTGAAGACCGGAGGCGAGGAGTTCAAGACCCACGAGGTCCTGGGGCGGCCCGCGGTCTTCTCCTCGGATCACACCATGCAGTTCGACCTCAGCCGCAAGAGCGGACCTGTCGAGGAAGGCCCCCTGGCCAGGACGCTGTCCGTCGCCTTCGACCGGCAGGACGAGGGCGGCTATTACGACATCACCGTATGGAGCAGCTTCACTTCGCCCCCCGCCGACAGCCTGCTCCTCGACATCGCGAAGGAGGTTCTCCCTGCGCTCCCGGACCGGACTGCTCGATGAGACGTCGCCCCACCGGTGGCGCGCGTCACCGACGACCGCGACAGAGCGAGGCCGGCGGTCCTGAACCCGCCGAAGCCGCTGCCGGGCCGGGCACCCCGCGGCGCCGCGACCGGGTGGCATGGCGGGCTACCGGAGGGGGAGGTCGGCCCCGCGTTCGTGCGGGGGCCGGGGGCCGTCGAGCCGTCTGTCGGCTTCCGCGATGTTGATGTCATTGATGCTCGCCTCGCGGCGCCGCATGAGGCCCTGCTCGTCGAACTCCCACAGCTCGTTGCCGTAACTGCGCCACCACCGGCCTTCCGCATCGCGCCACTCGTACTGGAAACGGACGGCGATGCGGTTCTCCTGGAACGCCCAGAGGCTCTTGCGGAGCGCGTAGTCCAGTTCCCGCTGCCACTTGCGCGTCAGGAAGTCGACGATCTCCTCGCGCCCGTTGACGAACGTGTCCCGGTTCCGCCAGACCGAGTCCGGCGTGTAGGCCAGTGCCACCCGTCGGGGATCGCGGGAGTTCCACGCGTCCTCGGCGGCCTGGACCTTCTGCAGGGCCGTCTCCCGCGTGAACGGCGGGTAGGGCGGTCGATCCTCCGACATTGCTGCCTCCTCGGACTGAGAACGCTCGTTCCCCATCGATGGCGACTAAGGTAGGGAACGCACGTTCTCGATGTCAAGGAGTCTCGGATGCCGGCCCCCCTCACCCCGGAGCGAAGCCGCCTGGATCGCGAAGCGCTGCTCGACGCGGCCGAGAAGCTCTTCTACGAGCGGGGCATCCAAGCTGTTGGAATGGACGCGGTGCGCACGGCATCCGGTCTGCCGCTGAAGCGGATCTACCGGTTCTTCCCGGCGAAGGAGGACCTCGTCGTGGCCGTGCTCCGGCGTCGTGACCAACGGTGGAGGGGGGACCTCGCCGCCCATGTGGAGCAGGCCCACGACCCCCGGGAGCGCGTACTCGCGGTCTTCGACTGGCTTGCCGAGTGGTTCTCCGAGCCGGGTTTCCGCGGATGCGCCTGGATCAACGCCCACGGTGAACTCGGCCCGTCGTCCGAGGCGGTGCTCAGCGAGGTCCGGTCGCACAAGCGGGCGTTTCATGCCCAGGTCACCGCGTGGGTCGACGCCACCGGCGTGCCGGTGGCCGAACCGGTCTTCCTCCTCGCCGAAGGAGCCGTCGTGACGGCGGGCATCAGCGGCGACCCGGCCCCGGCCCGCCACGCCCGGTCAGCCGCCGCGGCTCTGCTCGGGGCGCCCTGACGCCCCGCCGCGGGTGGTGATGGTCGGTTCGGCGCGGTGGCCGGGCCCGTTCCGGCAGGCCTGCACGTGCCCCCGGTGGCGACGCAGCAGAGTGTCAGAGCTTCTCCGTCAGCAGCGCGTGAATCGTCGCGATGAACGGGTCCGTCCGGTGCACCCGCCGGGTGCACATCGCCGCCACCGCGGTGCCGGTGTCCGGCTGGAAGCCGAGGAACATCTGCTGTCCGAGCGTGGCTCCCGCGTGGAAGCAGACCGGTCCGCGCGGTGACGGATGGCGGAACCAGGTGAGCGTGTGCGTGTGCGCGTGTCCCGGTCCACGGCGCAGCAGGGGGCGCCGTACGTCCGCGAACGCAGCGGTCAGCGAGCGTGTGGGCGCGGCGGCTGCCGGGAGGTGTGCCTCCAGGAAGGTGAGCAGGTCCGGGGGTGTCGCCCGGACCGCTCCGGCCGCGAGGAAACCGCCGACGTCCAGCGCGGGCAGCGGTGTGCCGTCGCGCCGGTGCCCCACCGCGTCGCCGGCCGGCGGCCCGGGCCGCAGTCGTGTGCCGTGCAGGCCGAGCGGGTCCAGGACCTCCTGCTGGAGGAGCGTCTCCCAGGGCGTGCCGGTGGCGGCGGCCAGGGTGTGGCCGAGCACGGAGACGGCGAAGTTCGAGTAGCGCCAGCGGGTGCCCGGCCGGTGGCGCGGACTGGCGCGCAGGAACGCCCGGACGAGGCGGTCGGCGGGGTAGCGGCTGTACGGCGCCGTCGACCACCGGGGCAGCGCCTGCGGATAGAAGTCGGCCGGCAGCGCGGGGAGGCCGGAGGTGTGGGTGATCAGATGGCGCAGGGTGATCGCGCGGACGGCGGGGTGCACCGGATGCCCGGGGGCCAGCAGTTCGGCCGCCGCGTCCTCGTACCGCACACGTCCCGCCGCGACGAGAGCGGCCAGGAGCAGCCCGGTGAAGGGCTTGGACGCGGAACCGAGCTCGTAGCGGGGTGCGTCGCCCGGCCGCATGCCCGCGTCGAGCCGGTAGGTGCGCCGGCCCCGGTGGCTGAGCGCGATCACGAGGCCGGGTGCGTCGATGGTGCGGGCGGCATCGGTCAGCAACTGGGCCCGCTCGCCGTCGCCCTGGGCCTGCCGGTCGGGCGAGGTCCGGCGGACCTCCTGCGGGGCCGTCACGCGGGGGCCGGGGCAGTGAGGTCCGACAGGGCGCGGGACAGGGCCAGCGCCGAGGCGAACGCCGCCACCAGCGTGGGGTGGTAGACGAGGTCGAAGACGGACTCCTCGTCACCTTCCGGCATTCCGCCCATCACCGGCATCGCTCCGTCCGGCTGCTGGGCCGCGGCGAAGCCCTCCCAGGCCGCCGGGTCGAGGGTCGGCTCCGGGAGGCAGGCGTCCACGACGAGCAGTTCGCCCAGCAGGTCCCAGCGACCGAGGTCGAGCCAGTCGTCGAGCCACACCGGCAGCCAGAGGGCGAGGTAGTCCGCCACGTCGGCGGGCAGCCCGGCCGGGTCGGCGCCCCAGTCGGTCAGATGGAAGACCGTGTGGGTGATGTCGTAGCCGATGTTTCCCTCGACCGTCCAGGGCTCGGGCCGCCGCGACAGCCAGGTGCGCCGGTACGCCTCGTCGAGCGGCACGCTCGGCTCCAGCCCGAAGCGGCGTTCCATGGCGCTGAGTCCGAGCCGGCGCACCGGCACGACCTCCAGCGCGCCCCAACTGCTCAGCCGGTGGTTCAGCCGGACGGCCGCCTCCAGGGACGGCTCCCGGAACCCGAGCTCCCGGAACGGTACGTAGACCTCCATCGGTACGGGACAGAGCGGTTCGCGCCGCTGGCCGTCGAGGAGGCGGCCCCCTGATCCCAGCAGTTCGTGCCAGGCGTGGTCGAGGAGCTTGCGTGCCAGGGCGGCCTGCCGGGAGCCGGCGACCCCTTCTCGGAAGATGACCTTGCTGATGAGTGCCAGTTCACCGAGCGGCTTGAACCGGTCCAGGACCCCCACCTCGGGAGGCGGGTCGTCGTCCAGCCGGAACCCCGACCGGTGGTCGTACAGCCACCCCAGGGCCCGCGCGCCGACGTCATGGATCTGCTGGATGCCGCTCATGCGGCAACTCCCTTCGTGCGGCTGGTCCGGAGGCCGGTGCGGCTCATCCGGCGGACCCGGCCTCGTCCGCCGCGTCGGCGTCCGCCCGGTGCGCGGTGAGCCGGTTGAGGCACAGCGCGGCGGCGAACGCGGTCACCAGGGTGGAGTGGTAACAGGCGAGAAAGGGGTACGGGTCCGGCTCGGCGCAGGCATCGCCCCCCTCGCCCACTCGTCCTGCCTCTCCCGCCCCGCCGGTCTGCGGCGTGTCATCTGCCTGCGACGTCCGCGCGGGGCCCTCTCCCCACGGAGTCCGCGCCGGGGCGACCGTGGGGCCGGTCTCCGGTACGGCACCGCTCGGGGCCTGCGCGGTGGCGAGCGCGGGCCAGGCCGCGTCCAGCAGGTCCGTGGGCGGCGGCCCGGGCAGGGCTGCCGTGACCGCGAGCAGTTCGCCCGTCAGATCCCATTGCCGGCTCTCCAGACAGCCGTCGATCCAGGGCGGCAGCCAGGCCCGCAGATAGGCGTCGATGTCGGCGGGCATCCGCTCGGGGAGACAGCACCAGTCGGTGATGTGGAAGACGGTGTGGGTCAGCGCGTAGCCGGAAGGCCCCTCGAACATCCATGGTTCGCACAGCCCGCCCAGCCAGGTACGCGCGAGCACCTCGCCGGCGTCGGCGTGCGGGGCGGTGCCGACCCGCCGCTCGGAGTTGATGAGTCCCAGCTCCCGGTTGGCGTGCTGCTCGGTGTGGGCCCAGCCCCTGGTCGCGGAGAGGGTGCCGGCCAGGGCCTCGAAGCCCTCGTTGCGCAGTCCGTGCCCGGCGAAGGCGGCGTAGATCTCGTACGGGTACGCGGCGAAGGGCTCACCTCGCAGCAGTTCCAGGAGCAGGTCGCCCGCGTGCACCTGGTCCCACGCGAACGTGATGAGTTCTCCGGCCGTCCGGTGTTCGGGGGTGCCCGGGGCGGTGCTGCGGCGAATGGTGGTGCAGAGCTGGGCCAGTTCGCCGAGGGGTTTGAGGGTGTGGTTGACCTTGGTGTGCGGCTCCAGCACGTCCGGGGGGAGGACGAAGCCGGAACGGTGGGCGTCGGCCCAGCCGAGTGCCTTGCGCAGTACGGCGGGCAGGACGGTCAACGCCGCGCCCGCCCCGACGCCGGGTGCGGTGCCCACCGATGCCGTCACCGCGCCCGCCCCTCGGCCATGAGCCGGGCTGCCCGTACGTGCAGGGCGACCCGGGGGTCCGCGCCGCCCATGAGCTCGACGAAGTCGAGTCCGCGGTCCAGGCCCAGGCTGTCGGGCCGGCCGTCCAGCGCGGCCAGCCAGCGGCCGGTGCCCGCCGCCTGGAGCCAGTTGCGCCGCCGCACCGCGCGGACGAACCCCCGGGACAGATCCACGACCCGATGGGCGGCGGCCCGGTGCACGGCCGACGAGGCGGCGGGGACGGCGAGCGGGGCCAGCACGGAGAGCTGATGAGTGAAGGCCTGCCAGGGGGCTCCTTCGAGCCATGCCGCATTCGGCTCGTCGGCACCGGGTGCGGTGGCCGGTGGCATTCCGGGGGTGACGGGGGCCGGTGCCGTCCGGTGCAGGGCGGACATCATGCCCCAGTGGCTCCAGACCGCGGCGTCGGAGGCGTCGGCCCGGGGCGGGAACTCCCGCACGGCACGGAGGAGCACGGCGATGTCCCCCGGATGCGGACTGCGCCCGTACAGCACGCTGGGCAGAAGCAGATCGGCTCCGATGACGCGTACCGCGGCGATTCCCGTCCGGTTGTCCTCGTCGATTCCGGCCGCGCCGCAAACCGTGGCGAGGTGGTCCCCGCTCCGAAGAGCGAGGACCACCTCTGTTGCCAGGTCATGCACGGCACCCGCGAGGGGGGACGGAGCATGTGACTGGTCCATGTGCTACCGACTAGCCCTTCTTCGGGCGGGGGGTCGGAGGCGAGAGCAGCAGTGCGGAGCCGCCTCCGAGGAGCGCGAGGTACGCGCACTCGCGGGAGTCGCGGTAGAATCCTTCGGCCTCGCCGGGGTTGAGCGCCTCGTCGAGGTCCAGCTCGATGTCGGTGGCAGTGGTCTCTGTGGTGTACATGGGTGTTGCCCCGTCCTGTGGGAAATTGAGGGGGGTTGCCGTACGTTTCGAGTGGAATGCATGGAATGCAGATCCGCAAACGAAAGAGGCTGGTCAGGGCGTTTTCCCATTCAATTGAATGATGAATTCAATACCTCACCACAAGGCGCTGAACTGGGGCGACGCCTATTTCACTCACCGAAATGGGGGGTAGTGCGCGGGGCGCATCCAGCGTGTGAGGTGCGCATCCGGACCATCGATCGCCGCTCCCCGAAGGGGTGCGCGAGACGTCGCCGCAATTCCTCTCGTCGACAGCGGCATCGCACGGGAACCAGGAGGGACGGCTTCCTCGCAGGCAGCCCCGGCGTCGCGCACCGATCGCGGGTCCGCCTGCCGGGCGAGGCATTCGTTCCGGGCAGGCAGATCCCAGGACTCAGAGGCGCTCGATGACGGTCACGTTGGCCTGGCCGCCTCCCTCACACATGGTCTGCAGGCCGTACCGGCCGCCGGTGCGCTCCAGTTCGTGCAGCAGGGTCGTCATCAGCTTGGCGCCGGTGGCGCCCAGCGGATGGCCGAGAGCGATGGCGCCGCCGTTGACGTTGACCCTGTCCGGGTCGGCGCCGGTCTCCTTCAGCCAGGCGAGGACGACCGGTGCGAACGCCTCGTTGATCTCGACCAGGTCCATGTCTCCGATGGACATCCCGGCCTTCTTCAGCGCGTACGCCGTCGCCGGAATGGGCGCCGACAGCATGCGGATCGGGTCCTCGCCTCGCACGGAGAGGTGGTGGATGCGGGCGCGTGGGGTCAGGCCGTGTTCCGCGACCGCCCGTTCGGAGGCGATGAGAAGCGCCGAGGCTCCGTCGGACACCTGCGAGGAGACGCCTGCGGTCAGCCGGCCGCCCTCGACGACCGCCTTGAGGCCGGCCATCTTCTCCAGTGAGGTGTCACGGCGCGGCCCCTCGTCCACCGTCACGCCCCCGTAGGCAACGATCTCCCGGGCGAACCGGCCCTCGTCGATGGCGCGCAGCGCCCGCCGGTGCGACCGGAGAGCGAAGTGCTCCATGTCCTCCCGGGAGATGCCCCACTTCTCCGCGATGAGTTCGGCGCCGTGGAACTGGTTGACGGGAGCGTCGCCGTAGCGGGCGCGCCAGCCCTCGGAGCCTGCGTACGGGCCGTCCGTCAGTCCCAGGGGTTCGGCGGCCTGGCGACTGGCGTAGGCGATGGGGACCATCGACATGTTCTGGGTGCCGCCCGCGACGACCAGGTCCTGGGTGCCGGACATGACGCCCTGGGCGGCGAAGTGGACGGCCTGCTGGGAGGAGCCGCACTGCCGGTCGACCGTGGTACCCGGTACCTCCTCGGGAAGGCCCGCGGCGAGCCAGGCGGTGCGGGCGATGTCCCCGGCCTGCGGGCCGACGGTGTCGAGGCAGCCGAACACGACGTCCTCCACCGCTGCCGGGTCGATCCCGCTGCGCTCGACCAACGCCTTGATGACGTGGGCCCCGAGGTCGGCGGGATGCACGGCGGACAGCCCGCCCTTGCGCCGGCCGACCGGGGTGCGTACCGCTTCGACGATGTAGGCCTCGGCCATGTCTGCTCCTTCGTACGGGACATGAGGGCGTATCAGGTGGGCGTGGTGATGCCCGCGAGGACCATGGACAGGTACTGGCGGCGAACACCTCGGCGGCGGTCGCCAGGAGTTCGGCGCGACGCTCGGCGGCGGCGTTCCCGGCGATGGCGTTCACGCCCTCTGGCTGCTGACGGACACGGTCTCCCCCGTCATGTACGAGGAATAGCCGCTGGCCAGGAAGACGATGACGTTGGCGATCTCCCAGGGTTCCGCGTACCGGCCGAAGGCCTCGCGCTCGGTGAGCTCGGCGAGCAGTTCCGGGGTGGTGACCTTCACCAGGTGCGGATGCATCGCCAGACTCGGGGCGACCGCGTTGACGCGTACCCCGAAGTCCGCCGCCTCCAGGGCGGCGCAGCGGGTGAGGGCCATGACACCGGCCTTCGCGGCGGCGTAGTGGGCCTGGCCGCGCTGGGCGCGCCAGCCGGTCACGGACGCGTTGTTGACGACGACGCCGCCGGTGCCACGGTCCTTGAAGCGGCGCAGGGCGGTGCGGGTGCAGCGGAAGGTGCCGTTGAGAGTGACGTCGAGGACCTTTGCCCACTGGTCGTCGGTCATGTCGACGAGGTCGGCGGTGCCGCCGAGACCTGCGTTGTTGACGACGATGTCGAGGCCGCCGTGGCGTTCGCAGGCAACGGCGAACAGGGCGTCGACCTGCTGCTGGGCGGTGACATCGCAGGGCAGTGCGGAGACGTTGTCCGCACCGAACTCCTCGGCGAGGGCTGCGGCGCTCTCCTTGAGGCGGCGTTCGTGAGCGTCTCCGATGACGATCCGGGCGCCCTCCTCGAGGAACTTGCGGGCCGTTGCTCCACCGATGCCGGCGCCCGCGGCGGCGGTGATCACGGCGGTGCGTCCGGCCAGGAGGGAGTGGCCCGGTACATAGGGCGGTTGCCGGGTCACGGGCGGATCTCCTTGGGCAGGCCGAGGACGCGCTCGGCGATGATGTTGCGCTGGATCTCGTTGGATCCGGCGTAGATGGTGTCGGAGCGGGAGAAGAGGAACAGCCGCTGCCAGTCGTCGAGTTCGTAGGGCGCCCCGGGGGCTGCCATACCACCGGCGCCCAGGACGCTCATGGCGAGTTCGCCGAGCTCACGGTGCCAGGTGGCCCAGAAGATCTTCCCGATGGACGCCTCGGGGCCGGGTGCGCCCGCCGCCGCACCGTCGAGCATGCGCAGGGCGTTGAACCGGATGGTCTCCAGCCCCGTCCAGGCGCGGGCGAGGCGGTCGCGGATCAGCGGATCGTCCGCGGCGCCGTTGCTGCGGGCCAGGGCGACGAGTGATTCCAGTTCGCGCCGGAAGCCGACCTGCTGTCCGAGGGTGGAGACGCCGCGTTCGAAGCCGAGTGTGCCCATGGCCACCCGCCAGCCGTCGCCGGGTTCCCCGACGACGTGTGTGTTGCGGGTGCGGGCGCCGTCGAAGAAGACCTCGTTGAATTCGGAGGTGCCGGTCAGTTGCTGGATCGGCCGGATCTCCACGCCCGGCTGGTCGAGCGGGACCAGCAGACAGGACAGGCCCGCGTGGCGGATGGAGCCCGCCTCGGTGCGGGCGAGGACGAAGCACCAGTGGGCGTCGTGAGCGAGTGACGTCCAGATCTTCTGCCCGGTGACCACCCAGTCCTCGCCGTCCCGCTCGGCCCGGGTCCGTACGTTCGCCAGGTCGGAGCCGGCGTCCGGCTCGCTGTAGCCCTGACACCACAGCTCCTCGACGGCGACGATCGGCGGCAGGAAGCGGGCCTGCTGCTCGGGCGTGCCGAACGCCACCAGGGTCGGCCCGAGCAGTTGCTCCCCGATGTGGTTGACCCGTGCCGGGGCGTCGGCCAGGGCGTACTCCTCATGGAAGGCGACCTGTTGCTCGATGGTCGCGCCCCGGCCTCCGTGCTCCTTCGGCCAGCCCACGCAGGTCCATCCCTCGGCCGCCATGTGCCGTTCCCAGGCGAGCCGTTCGGCGAAGGCCTCGTGCTCGCGACCGGGTCCGCCGCGGCCGCGAAGGCCCGCGAAGGCGCCGGTGAGGCCGGCGGCCAGCCAGCCGCGGATCTCGGCGCGGAACTCCTCGACGCTGCTCATGGGCGTACGTTAATCTACCAAACACTTGTTAGGGAAGGAGGGGCCGATGTCCCCTGCCCACGACGAACCGGTGCGCTACGGGAAGCGGGGCCCTGGCGGGACGGTGACCATGGACCGGCCCGACCACCGCAACGCACAGTTCGGCCTGCACCATCCGGCACACGCGCACAACGCCGAGGCCGCGCCGGACGCGCTCGGAGGCATGGACATCCGGGCGACGACGAAGGCGGGCGCCTGATGGACCTCGACTTCGACGCGTCCGACGAGGCATTCCGTACCGAGGCGCGCGAGTGGCTGGCCATTCACGTCCCGGCCGCTCCCCTGCCGTCCCTGGAGACCGCGGAGGGTTTCGCCGCGCACCGGGACTGGGAGGCCGCCCTGGCCGCCGACCGCTGGTCGGTGGTCTCCTGGCCCGAGGAGTTCGGCGGGCGCGGGAGTTCCCTGCTGCGCTGGATGATCTTCGAGGAGGAGTACTACGCGGCCGGGGCTCCCGGCCGGGTCAGCCAGAACGGCATCAGTCTGCTGGCCCCGACCCTCTTCGAGCACGGCACCGCCGAGCAGCGGGCCCGCGCCCTGCCCGCGATGGCGCGCGGCGAGGTCATCTGGGCGCAGGCGTGGTCCGAGCCGGAGTCCGGCTCCGATCTTGCCTCGCTGAAGTCGGCGGCCGTACGGACGGAGGGCGGCTGGCTGATCAGCGGACAGAAGACCTGGTCCTCCCGCGCAGCCTTCGCCGACCGGGCCTTCGGACTGTTCCGCAGCGATCCCGGCGCGGACCGGCCGCACCGCGGGCTCACCTACCTAATGTTCCCGCTCGACGCCGAGGGCGTGACCGTACGGCCCATCGGGCGGCTCGACGGGAAGCCCGCCTTCGCCGAACTCTTCCTGGACGAGGTGTTCGTACCGGACGAGGACGTCATCGGCGAGCCCGGTCAGGGCTGGCGGGTCGCGATGAGCACCACGGGCGACGAGCGCGGGCTCACCCTGCGCAGCCCGGGCCGTTTCACGGCCGCCGCGGACCGGCTGACCGCCCTGTGGCGGGAGTACGGGGACCCGGCTGACACGGCCATGCGCGACCGGGTCGCCGACGCGGTGATCGGGGCGCGCGCCTACCGCCTGTTCTCCTACGCGGGAGTCTCCCGGATCCTGCACGGCGAGGGCGGTCCCGCCGGGGCCGCCTCCAGCCTCAACAAGATCTACTGGTCCGAGCTGGACATCGCGCTGCACGAGACGGCGCTCGACCTGCTCGGCCCCTACGGCGAACTCGCCGACCACGCGACGGAAGCCCCGGGCCTCGGCAGCTGGTCCGAGGGCTACACCTTCTCGCTGGCCGGTCCCCTCTACGCGGGCACCAACGAGATCCAGCGCGACATCGTCGCCGAGCGGCTGCTCGGCCTGCCGAAGGGGCGCCGCTGATGCGTTTCCTCCTGGACGCGGGGCAGCGGGACCTCGCCCGTTCACTCGACGCTCTGCTCACCTCCTGCGACACCCCGGCCCTCGTACGGTCATGGGCGGCCGGCGACCACGGTCCGGGGCGTGCCGTCTGGGTGCGGCTGGCCGAGGTCGGTGTGTTCGCCCTTGCGGTCCCTGAGCAGCACGAGGGGTTCGGCCCGCTGCCCCTCGAACTGTCCCTCGCCTTCGAGGCGCTGGGGCGCCACGCCGTCCCGGGGCCACTGGTGGAGACGGTTGCCGCGGCTGCTCTGCTGGACCGGCTCGGCGACGACCGCGTCGCCGCCGGGAGGCTGCCCGGTATCGCCTCGGGCAAGTCGGTCGTCTCTCTCGGAGTGGCCTCCCTCGGCCCGTACGTCCTGGACGCCGACGCGGCGGACGCGGTGTTCGTGGTGGACGGCGACACCCTGCGCATCGCGAGCGGAACGGGGACCGTACAGCCTTCGGCGGATCCCGCGCGACGACTGTCACGGCCGGCGGGCGGGACGGTCCTCGCCCAAGGCCCGGCGGTGGCCGCCGCCGCCGCGTACGCGGCGGATGTGGCCGCGCTCGCCACGGCGGCCCAGGCACTCGGGGTCGGCCGGGCGCTGCTCGCCCGCACCGTCGCATACGTCACGCAGCGCACCCAGTTCGGGGTGGCGATCGGCTCGTTCCAGGCGGTCAAGCACCGGCTGGCCGACACCCTGCTGGCCCTGGAGTTCGCCGGCCCGCTGGTGCACGGCGCCGCGGTCTCGCTCGCCGCCGACGACGAGGGGGCGGGCCGCGACATCGCCGCGGCCAAGGTCACCGCGGGCGAGGCCGCGTACGCGGCGGCGCGCACGGCCCTCCAACTGCACGGTGCCGTGGGCTACACCGACGAGCTCGACCTGTCGCTGTGGATCCGCAAGGCCCGTCCCCTGCGTGACGCCTGGGGCACCCCGGCCGCATGCCGGGCCCGCGTCATGGGAGCGGCCCGATGAGACTCACGCAGGAGCAGGAAGAGCTGCGGTCGGCCGTACGGGCCCTGTTGACGCAGCATCACCATTACTCCGCCTGGGCTCCGTTGACCACACAGATCGGTGCGGCCGGTCTGGCCGTCCCCGAGGAGTACGGCGGGGCCGGCGGCGGCGCCCGCGATGTCCATGTGCTGATGGAGGAGCTGGGCCGGAGCCTGAGCCCGCTGCCGTGTCTGGGCTCCTCGGTGCTCACGGTGGGGGCGTTGCTGGCCACCGGTGACAGGGAGGCGTGCGGGCGGCTGCTGCCGGGACTCGCCGCGGGCACGTCGGTGGGCACCCTGGCCTGGGCCGAGCAGGGTTCATGGGACCCGGAGGCGATACGCACCGAGGCGGTGCCGTCCTTTGGAGGCGGCCATCTGATCACCGGGGCCAAGGAGTACGTACTGGACCGGCCCGGCGGCGTCGACGTACTGCTCGTCGCGGCCCGAACAGCCCACGGGGTGTCGCTCTTCGAGGTGGCTCCCGACGCCGCCGGGGTGCGGTGCGAGCCCGTCGTGACCATGGACGAGACCCGGGCCCAGGCCCGGTGGCTGCTGGACGGTGCCGAGGGGCGTCCACTGGGCGTGGCCGGCGACGGCGGACGACACCTGGAGCACGTGCGGGACCTGGCGTGCACGGCCCTCGCAGCGGAGCAGGTGGGCGCGGCGGAGCGCTGTCTGGAGCTCACCGTCGAACACGCCAGGAACCGGGTCCAGTTCGGGCGGCCCATCGGCTCGTTCCAGGCGGTCAAGCACCGGCTGGCGGACGCCTACGTCCTGGTGGAGTCGGCACGTTCGGCGGCTCTCGGTGCCGCGTTCGCCGCCGACGAGGATCCGGTCGCGCTGCCGCGCGCCGCCGCCGTCGCGAAGTCCGTCTGCTCCGAGGCGTTCTCGGCGGTGGCCGGCGAGATGATCCAGCTGCACGGCGGGATCGGTATCACCTGGGAGCACGACGCGCACCGCTACTTCAAGCGGGCGCACGGGGCGGGCGAGCTGTTCGGGCCGCCCGCCCGCCATCGGGCGCGGCTCGCCGCCGGACTCGGCCTGACCACCCACTGAGCAGTTCCGGCAGACGGACAGAGAGGGGCCCGGCGCATGGACATCGGCAGCCCGTTGGACTTCACGGGGCACGTGGCGCTGGTCACGGGCGGCACCAGGGGAATCGGTGCCGCCATCGCCGGGGCGTTCCTGGGTGCCGGGGCGGACGTCGTCGTCTGCGGCCGCAACGCCCCGGAGACACTGCCCGCGGCCGGGGGCCGCCGGGCGGTGTTCCTCCCGGCCGATGTGCGCGACCCCGCGGCGGCGTCCTCGTTGGTGGAGGCCGCGGTGGAACGCTTCGGCCGGCTCGACGTGCTCGTCAACAATGCGGGCGGCTCCCCGGACGCGGACTCGGCCACCGTCTCGCCGCGTTTCGTGGAGAAGGTCATCGCGCTCAATCTGCTCGCGCCCTTCTACGTGGCACAGGCCGCGTTCCGCGTCATGCGGGCCCAGGACGGTGGCGGTTCGGTCATCAACATCGGCAGCGTCTCCGGCCAGGACCCGCAGCCGGGCACCGCTGCCTACACGGCCGCCAAGGCCGGGCTGCTGGCCCTCACCAAGGCGCTGGCCCTGGAGTGGGCACCGGCGGTCCGGGTCAACCACATCACCACGGGGCTGATCCGCACCGACAGCGCGGCGGGGGTCTACGGCGCGGACGGCGGGGCGTCGGTGGCGGGCACCATCCCCATGGGACGGATGGCGGTCCCCGACGATGTCGCCCACGCCTGTCTGTTCCTCGCGGGCGGTCTGTCCGGATACGTCAACGGGGCGGACCTGGCGGTGCACGGGGGCGGGGAGTTCCCGGCCCGCTTTCTGGCGGCGAAGGCGGCCGGCGGGCCGGGGTGACAGCTGCGGGACGTGAGGGGGCCTGGGCGGGTCCGGCGTCTCCCGCAGTCGGTGAAGAGCCAGGCGCCACCTCTTTTGAACACGCGCGCCAACGGCGACAGACGGACCACGGGTAAAGAATTTTGCCCATGGTGCAAAATTGCATAGCATGCACCTTCATGAGTGCCGACGATCCATCCCTCGGGCTGCGCGAGCGCAAGAAGCGCGCGACACGCGACGCCCTTGCCGACGTGGCGCTGCGCATGGCCGCGGACCGCGGGATCGAGAACGTGACCGTGGAAGCGGTCACCGACGCGGTCGGTGTCTCCGTGCGTACGTTCTTCAACTACTTCCCGTGCCTGGACGACGCGCTCACCCGGCCCGGCCATGAGAACGCCGAACGGACCCGCCGGGCCGTGCTCAACGCCCCGGAGCACCTCACGGCACTCGAAGCCCTCAGCGAGGCGCTCGCCCAGGAACTCGCCCAGATCGAGGAGGACCACGAGCGCTGGGAACTCCAAATGGCGGTTCTCGGGAAGAGCCCTTCGTTGCTCCCGGGATTCCTGGCCGCCCAGGGCGCCGACGAGCGCGCTCTGATCGCCGTCCTGGCCGAGCGTCTGGGCCAGGATCCCGAGACCGACCTCCAGCCCCGGCTGCTCGCTCACGTGGCGATCGCCGCCGTGCGCGCCACCGTCGAGGTCTGGGCGGCCTCGGGCCGCACCCGTACGTTCCAGAGCCTCTACCGCGAGGCCTTCGCCGCACTGGCCGGGGGCCTGAAGTCCTGAAGGCCCACGTCACCGCGGCCTCACCCGTCACCGCAGAAGCACAACCGCACGACCAGTCACCACAGAACCAGTCACCAGAGAATGAGGAACGTCAGCCGATGACCGCTGCCGTCACACCCGAAGCCGGTACCCCCGGCGCGCCCGAGGAGGCCGCGCCCGGCATGACCCGCCGCCAGATACTCCAGGCCATGTCCGGCCTGATGGCCGGAATGTTCGTGGCCATCCTGGCCTCCACCGTGGTCTCCAACGCCCTGCCCAGGATCATTTCCGACCTGAACGGCAGCCAGTCCTCGTACACCTGGGTCGTCACGGCCGAACTCCTCGCCATGACGGCGACGGTCCCGATCTGGGGCAAGCTGTCCGACCTCTACGACAAGAAGCTGCTCATCCAGCTCTCACTGTCGATGTTCGTGGTCGGTTCGCTCGTCGCCGGCTTCTCGCACAGCGTCGGGCTGCTCATCGTGAGCCGCGTCGTGCAGGGCATCGGCGCGGGCGGCCTCACCGCACTCGCCCAGGTCGTCATGGCGGCGATCATCCCGCCGCGTGAACTCGGCCGCTACTCCGGCATCTTCGGCGCCGTGTTCGCCGTGGGCACCGTCGCGGGACCGCTCATCGGCGGCGTGCTCGTGGACACCTCCTGGCTGGGCTGGCGCTGGTGCTTCTTCATCGGTGTGCCGTTCGCGCTGCTCGCCATCGTGCTGCTCCAGCTGACCCTGAAGCTGCCCACGGTCCGCAGGGAAGTGAAGATCGACTACGTCGGCGCCGTCCTCATCATGAGCGGGGTCAGCGCGCTGCTGCTGTGGGTGACCCTCGCCGGCAACCAGTTCGACTGGGCGTCGTGGCAGACCGCCGCACTCGTCACCGGCGGAGTGGTCCTGCTGGCCACCGCGGTCCTGGTCGAGTCCAAGGTCCAGGAACCGATCATCCCGCTGACCATCTTCCGTAACCGCACGGTGGCGCTGACGACGGTCGCGAGCCTCCTGGTCGGCGTCGCCATGTTCGGCGGCACGGTGTTCCTTTCGCAGTACTTCCAGATCTCGCTCGGCAAGACGCCGACCGTCGCGGGCCTGATGAGCCTGCCGATGATCCTGGGTCTGATGGTCTCCACGACCGTCGCCGGGCAGATCATCTCCTCCCGCGGCAAGTGGAAGGGCTTCCTGATCGCGGGCGGCATCATCATGACGGCGGGCATGGGCCTGCTGTCCACGATCGGCGCCGACTCCTCGTTCGGCATTCTCAGCCTCTACATGGTCGTGCTCGGCGTCGGCGTCGGCATGCTGATGCAGAACCTGGTGCTGGCCGCCCAGAACGACGTGCCCGCCTCGGAGCTCGGTGCGGCGACATCGGTGCTCTCGTTCTTCCGCAGCCTCGGCGGCGCGATCGGTACGAGCGCGCTGGGTGCGGTGCTGGGCCACCGGGTGGCCCAGGAGATGGAGAAGGGCTTCGGCGGAGCTGCGGACAACGGGGGCGCCGGGGACGGCGTTCCCGACCTCAGCACCCTTCCCGAGCCGGCCCGGCAGGTGGTCGAGCACGCGTACGGCGTCGCGACCGCGGACGTCTTCCTGATCGGCGCCCCCTTCGCGCTCCTCGCCCTGGTCGCGGTGCTGTTCATCAAGGAGAAGCCGCTCAGGACGCAGAGCGGTATGGAGCGGCTCGCGGAGGAGAGCGCCGCGGCGGCCAAGTCCGCCGCCGCACCGACGCACTGACAGCTGGTCATCGGGTCCCGGAGCCCCGCATCGCACGCGCCTGCCGCGTGCCGGTGCGGGGCTCCGCCGTGATCTCGCCGACGCACGCAGGACTGCCGCCCTCCAGCGGCCGAGCCTTGCATCATATGAGGCCGGACCGGGATGGATCGAGCGGATTTCCACCTGCCATGGTGTCGCCATGACTCCCCCCTCCGAACCGCCCTTCGACGCGCCCGCGACCGCCGCGGAGCGCTTCCCGCTCCAGTTCGCCCGCACCCGGCGCTTCTCACTCGGCGTGCCCCGGCAGTTCACCGTCTCCCCCGACGGCGAACGCGTGCTGTTCGTCCGGACCACCTCGGGCACCGACCCGGTGAGCAGGCTCTGGCTGTACGACAACGGTGCGGAACGGCTCCTCGCCGATCCCCTCGGTCCCGGCTTCGCCGACGACGCGCCGGGTGAGACGCCGCCCGAGGAGACGGCCCGGCGGGAACGGGCCCGTGTGACCACCTCGGGGGTGGTGTCCTACGCCACCGACGACCCCGCCCTGCTGGTTGCCTTCGCGCTCCAGGGCGTGCTCTGGGTGGTGCGCACGGACGGCGGCGCCCCGCGCCGGGTCGCCACGGCCGGGCCGGTCGTCGATCCTCGCCCCTCGCCCGACGGCTCCCTGATCGCGTACGTGTCCCAGGGCGCGCTGCGGACCGTACGGGTGGACGGGACCGGGGACCGGCCGCTTGCCGAACCGGAGGACGAGAACGTGACGTACGGGCTGTCCGACTACGTGTCGCAGGAGTCGATCGGGCGCTCGCGCGGCTACTGGTGGTCGCCCCGCGGCGACGCGCTCCTGGTCGCCCGGGTGGACACGACGGAGGTCCACAAGCGTTACATCGCCGACCCCTCGGACCCCGGGCGGCCGCCCCGCGTGGTGTCGTATCCGGCCGCCGGGACGGCGAACGCGAAGGTGTCCCTGCACCTGATTCGGGTCGGTGGGGAGCGGATCGGCGTCCACCTGCCCGAGGAGGCCGGCGAGGAACACCCCGAAGGCGTGTGGACGGACCGGGCGTTCGAGTACGTGGTGGCAGCCGGCTGGGACGGCCACGGGCCACTCGTCTCCGTCCAGACGCGGGACCAGCGCTCGGTGCACGTCCTGGAGGTGGACGAGACGTCGGGCGCGACCCGCACCTCGCACCGGGCCCACGACCGCGCCTGGGTCTCCCTGCGTCCGGGCACCCCGCTGCGTCTCGGCTCCGGAGCGCTCGTCGTCGCCGCACGGCCGGGCGGCGACACCCAGGGGCTCGACATCGGCGGGGCCGTCACACCGCCGGGCCTGGAGGTGCGCGAGGTGATAGGCGCGGCGGACGGGCGGGTGTTCTTCACGGCGGGCGAGGAGCCGACCGAGATCCACGTCTGGTCGTCCGCCCCGGGCGGCGGCCCTGACGCGGCCCCCGTACGCGTCAGCGGCACACCGGGTGTGCACACGGCGGCGGTCGGCGGCCCGACGGTGGTCCTCGACAGCAGGACACCGGACGGCCATACGGTGACGGTGCACCGCGCCGGCATGCCGGAGGGCCGCATCGCGGTCCTGGCGGAGGAACCGCTCGTCACCCCGCGACCGCTGGCCCTGCGCCTGGGGAAGCGGGAACTGCGCAGCAGGCTCTACCTGCCTTCCTGGCACCGGCCGGGCGATGCTCCGCTGCCGGTACTGCTCAGCCCCTACGCCGGCCACGGCATGCAGGTCGTCCTGGAGGTGCGGACCTGGTGGACCGCGGTCGCCCAGTGGTTCGCCGAGCAGGGGTTCGCGGTGCTGGTCACCGATGGACGGGGCACGCCGGGGCGCGGCGAGGAGTGGGAGAAGTCGGTGTACGGCGACCGGCTGACGGCCGTCCTGGAGGACCAGACCGACGCGTTGCACGCTGCGGCCGCCCGGCACCCGGACCTCGACCTGACGAGGGTGGCGATGCGGGGATGGTCGTTCAGCGGGTATCTGGCGGCGGCGGCCGTACTGCGGCACCCGGAGGTCTTCCACGCGGCCGTGGCGGGCGCGGCCCCCGCCGACCGGCGGCTCTACGACACCCATTGGGAGGAACGTTTCCTGGGCCACCCGGACGTGCAGCCCGAGAACTACACCCGCAATTCGCTCCTGGACGAGGCGGCGGGGCTGACCCGGCCGCTCATGCTCGTGCACGGTCTTGCCGATGACAATGTGGCCGTGGCGCACACGCTGCGGCTCTCCGCAGCGCTGCTCGCCGCGGGCAGGCCGCACACGGTTCTGCCGTTGTCGGGCGCCGGCCACCTGGTCGGCCAGGAGCGGACCGCGAGCAGTCTGTTGCTGCTGGAGCGGGACTTCCTGAGGAAGTCCCTGGAGCTTTGAACACAGATCACCGGCTGCGCGTACCCCTGGACGAAGCGTCGGAGCCGAGAACACCGCCGGAAGGAAATGCCAGCATGAGCGCATCGCAGGACCACGAGGCCCGCATCGGACGCCGGACCGTCGTCACAGCGGCCGGCGCCGTGTCGGTGGCCGCCGTTCTGACCGCGTGCGGCGGTTCGAAGGAGGCGGCGGGTTCCGGTGTCGTCGAGCAGTCCGACGACGGCGGGGACGGCGGGGGTCCCGTCCTCGCGAAGACCGCCGACATCCCGGAGGGCGGCGGCAAGATCTTCGCGGAACAGGGGGTCGTGGTGACGCAGCCCGCGGCCGGTGAGTTCAAGGCGTTCTCGTCCAAGTGCACCCACGCGGGATGCGCGGTGTCGAGCGTCTCCGACGGGGCCATCAACTGCCCTTGTCACGGGAGCAAGTTCGACGTGGCGACGGGCGCCGTGAAAACCGGTCCGGCCACCACGCCGCTGCCCGCAGCCAAGATCACGGTCCAGGGCGATTCGATCAGCCTGGCGTCGTAGCGCCCCGCCCGCCCTGCCGTCTCCCGGACCGGGGGCTCAGCCAGCAGCCGAGCAGATCGTCGGTCGAGGTCACCGTGGCGACCAGGGCGAGGGTGTTGCGGATCATCGCGGGGGTGTAGTCGGCGGGCACCCCCGCGATGGCATCGGACGGCACCACCGCGGTGTACCCGAGGTTCACCGCGTCGAACACCGCGTTGGGAATGGCCACGTTCGCCGATACGCCGCTGACGACCAGGGTGCGGCAGCCCAGGTTACGGAGCAGGGCGTCCACGTCCGTACCCGCTATCGGCGAAAGCCCGTGCAGCCGGCGGACGACGAGGTCCTGGTCCGCCACCTCGATCGGCTCGGCGATCCGTACCGCCGTGCTGCCGGAGTGCTGCTGCACGGGAAGCCGCCCCGCGGCGCGGAAGAGACGGGCGTTGCTGTTGGCCCCGCGGCCGTCCGGCCGGCGTTCGGCCACCGCGTGCAGCACCTGGACGCCCGCCTCGTGGGCGGCCGAGACCAGCCGTGCGACATTGCGCAGGGCCCCGGAGGACCTGGCTGCCTCGGCCAGTTCGGGCAGCGCGCTGCCGGGGCCCACCACACCTTGCTGGCATTCCACCGTCAGCAGGACGGTGGTGGCGGGATCGGTCTGTTCGGCTAGCTGTTCCCTGGTCGGCACGTCTGCCCCTCTCGGTGACGGATCGGGCGCGCGAGGCTAACCTCCATTGCGTGATGAGGGAAGAGGCCTCATGATTCCTGACACCTAGTCAGCCAATCGGAGGAGGGTTCCCATGGCCGTCAGTCAGCGGCGGGGCCGCCGGATCATGATGACGGACGAGGAGCGCGACGCCTACCTCGCCGCACAGCGGACCTGCCGGGTCGCCACCGTCGGCGGGGACGGCCGCCCGCACGTCGGTGCGCTCTGGTTCTGCTGGGACGGGACCTCGTTGTGGCTCTACTCCATCACGCGGAGCCTGCGCTGGGCACAGCTGAGCCAGGACCCGAGGGTTTCCGTGGTCGTCGACGACGGGGTGGAGTACGGGGAGCTGCGCGGGGTCGAGCTCTCGGGCGAGGCCGTCTTCGTCGGCGAGGCGCCGCGGACAGGCGAGCCCTGTCCGGAACTCACGGCTCCCGAGCGGCTGTTCGCGGCGAAGTACTTCGGCATGGAGACGATGCCGCACGACGGCCGGCACGCCTGGATGCGGCTCACACCGGATGCCGTCACCTCCTGGGACTTCGGCAAACTGGCCGGCCCGGCCGGCACGTGAGCCCCGAGGGCTAGGCCTCCCCCAACGGATCGTCCAGCTCCCGCCCGGCCGCCCGGAGCGCGGCGACCGCCGCCCTGATCGACGGACGCCGGTCCGCGTCCGCCCGCCACACCGCGTGGACGTGCCGTCGCATCTTCTGCCGCACGGGAACCAGCCGCACCCCGTCGGGCACCGGCCCGCGCCCCAGCCGGGGTGCCACGCACACTCCCATTCCTGCTGCGATCAGGGCGAGTTGGGTGTGGTGCTCACCGGCGAGGTGCGCGATGCGTGGTTCGATCCCCTTGGAGCGGAGAGTGAACATCAGCCAGTCGTAACAGAACTCGCCCTCGGGCCACGACACCCAGTCGTCGTCGGCGAAGTCCTCCAGGTCGACCGCTTCGCGCTCCGCCAGCCGGTGACCGGCCGGCATGGCGATGTCCGGTGCGTCGTCGAGCAGTTGCGCGCGGGCGAGGCCGCCCGGAACCGGCAGCCGCTTGTTGCTCCAGTCCAGCACCACGGCGAGATCGATGTCGCCCCTGAGCACGGCACGGAGCCCGTCCTCGGGCTCCAGCTCCTGTGTGCGCACCCGCAGTTCCGGATGGCCGGCGCGCAGGGCGAGGAGCGTGGCCGGGAAGAGCCCGCGCGCCGCGGTGGGAAATGCGCCCAGCCGGATCTCGCCCACCACTTCGCCCCGCTGGGCCTCGATGTCGGACTGGGCGAGCTCGACCTGGGAGAGGATCCGGGCCGCGTGGTCGGCGAGCAGCCGCCCCGCGTCGGTGAGCCGGATCCCGCGGCCGTTCCTGGCCACGAGCTGCTGGCCGACTTCCCGCTCCAGCTTCGCCATCTGCTGGGAGACGGCGGACGTCGTGACGTGCAGCCCCTCGGCGGCACCGCTGACCGAACCGAGCCTGGCCAGGGCATCGAGGGTACGCAGACGCTCCAGGTTCAACATGTAAGCAATACTACGCGGACGCCCACACAAAGTCTCACTTGTGCTACGAGATAACTTTCGTCATCGTTGACCTCATGAGCGCACCGCCCGCCCCGGGAAGCCCGACCGCCGCGACCCCGGAAGCCGGGCAGACCGCACCGGCTTCCCCTCCCACCGGACCCGCCGGGCCCGGCGTCCGCCCCGCGCTGGACTGGCGACTGCGCTTCGCGGCACTCTCCCTCATCTGGGGCTTCAGCTTCCTCCTGATCAAGGTGGGAACCGACGGTTACGCGCCGTTCCAGGTCACGCTCGGCCGGCTCCTGTCGGGGACCGCCGTGCTGGCGGTGGCCATCGCGGTGAAGCGGGAGCGGCTGCCGCGCACCTCCCGCACCTGGGGCCACCTGGCCGTCGCCGCCTTCTTCCTCAACGCCCTGCCGTTCTCCCTGTTCGCCTATGCGGAACTGACCATCCCGTCGACCCTGGCCGGCATCTGCAACGCGACCTCACCCCTGTGGGGCATGGCGCTGTCCCTCGTCGCTCTCTCCGAGGACCGCCCGACCCGCCGCCGCGTCGCCGGTCTCGGTCTCGGCTTCCTCGGCGTACTGACCGTCCTGGGAGCGTGGCAGGGCTTCACCGGTCTCGACTTCAGCGGTACGGCGATGGCGCTCCTGGCCTCTCTCAGCTATCCCGTCGGCTGGATCTACGTCCGGCGGACCCTGGCGGGCAGCGACTCTTCCGCTCTCTCCCTCACCGGCAGCCAGCTCTTCCTCGGTACGGTGCAACTCGCTCTGGTCACACCGCTGTTCACCTCGTCACCGGACAGCTTTCCGCTGTGGCCCACCCTGGCCGTCGTCGCCCTCGGGGCGCTGGGCACGGGTCTCGCCGTGCTGCTCCAGTACGGCCTGGTCACCGAGGTCGGCCCGACGACCGCGCAGATGGTCACCTACTTCATCCCGGTGATCGCCACCGCTGCCGGAGTCGCCGTGCTCGGCGAGCAGTTGAGCTGGAACACCCCGGTCGGCGCCCTCGTCGTCCTGGCGGGCGCCGCGCTGACCCAGAGCAGACCCCGCGCCGCCGCAGCGCCGGCCCTGCCGCAACCCGCTCCACCGGGACCGCGACGCCGCGAGTCGTCGTAGGTCATCCGTAGCTCAGCGGCGCGGGGGGCCCAGCCGCTGCCGCGACGGCGTCCGCGAGCGGCCCGATGTCGGCGTCGGTGAGCGGCGAGACGGTGAGCCGGATCCCCTGGGGCGCGGACATCCGGAAGCGGGCTCCGGGCGCGACCGCCCAGCCCGCGTGCAGCAGCACCGCCACGGCCCCCGTCTCGTCACTCACGGGGACCCACACATTCATCCCGCTGCGTCCGTGCGCCTCTACGCCCCGGTCCGCCAAGGCCCGGACGAGCGCGTCCCGGCGGCGGGCGTACGACCGGGCCACCTCGCGGGTGTCGACCGCGCCCGTCGTCCACAGGTGCACCACCGCCCGTTGGAGCAGCCGGCTGACCCAACCCGGCCCGAGCCGCTGGCGGCCCGAGACCCGGTCGGCGGTGACCACGTCCCCGGTCAGCACGGCGACCCGCAGGTCCGGCCCGTACGCCTTGGCGACCGACCGCACGAACGCCCAGCGGTCCGTGGCACCGGCCAGGGGGTACAGCGGCAGGTCGACGATGGCGTGCCCGTGGTCGTCCTCGATCAGGAGCACGCCCCGGTATCCGGCGAGGACCGCCCGCAGCTCGGCCGCGCGGCCCGCACCGATCGCCGCCCCGGTCGGATTCTGCGCCCGGTCGGTGACGACGGCCGCACGCGCCCCCGCCCTGAGCGCCGCGTCCAGGGCGTCCGGCAGGGGCCCGTCGTCGTCGACCGCGACGGGGACCGGGCGCATACCCAGGGCCGGGACGAGATCCAGCAGGCCACCCCAGCCCGGGTCCTCGACCGCCACCGCGTCACCGGGTCTGAGGTGGGCGACCAGCACCCTTTCGATCGCGTCCAGCGAGCCCGAGGTGGCGATCACCGGACCGGCGGGAACGCCGTCCGCGTCGAACCCGGCGCGCGCCAGGGCGGCGAACTCCGGGTCGACGGGCTCCTGCGCATACATCCCCGGCGCCCCCGCGTACGCCTCGGTGACCGAGGCGAAGGCCTCCCCCAGCGCGGGCAGCAGCGCCGGATCGGGATTGCCCTCCCCCAGGTCCCGCACACCGGGCGGAGCGTCCACCCGCACCGACCCGCGCGCGGTGCTCGCGGGCCGCGGCCGCACCCTGCTGCCCCTGCGCCCGGCCGTCTCGATCACGCCCCGCTCCCGCAGGGTCCGGTAGGCGGCCGCCACCGTGTTGGGGTTCACCTCCAGCCGATTCGCCAACTCCCGCATGGGAGGCAGCACCTGCCCGGGCACCAGCTCACCCGAACCGACGGCCCGCTCCACGCTGGCGGCAATTTCCGATGCACGCCGCCCACTGATCCGATACTCTCCTAGCACAAAACACATTATGCACTAGTGCAATGGAGTACGCAATGCCGGAGACCGAACCCCAGCAGACCACGGCCCCGGACGCCGCAGCCGCCTACGCCCCGACCGGACGCACGGTCCCGACCCGCTCCCGCGACCGGGCCTCCTACGACCGGGAACAGGTCCACTCGATACTTGACGAGGCCTACGTATGCCACCTCGGCTTCGTCCGGGACGGCGCACCTGTCGTCCTTCCGACGCTCTTCGGCCGGGTCGGCGAGCGCCTCTACGTCCACGGCTCGACCGGCTCCCGCCCGCTGCGGACGGCGGGCGGGAGCGACGAGGGACTGGCCGTCTGTCTGACGGTGACCCATGTCGACGGGCTGGTGCTGGCCCGTTCCGCCTTCCACCACTCGCTCAACTACCGTTCCGTGGTCGTCCACGGAACGGCGCACACCGTGACCGACCCCGAGGAGCGGCGCCTCGCCCTCGACGCGATCGTGGAGCAGGCCGTGCCCGGGCGGTCCCAGGACTCCCGGCCCGCCGACGAGAAGGAACTGGCCGCCACCGCAGTGATCCGACTGGACCTGCGGGAGGTCTCCGCCAAGATCCGCACCGGCGGCCCGAACGACGACGAACGGGATCTCGCACTGCCGTACTGGTCCGGCGTCGTCCCCCTCACCCGCGGTCACGCCGAGCCGGTTCCGGCGGACGACCTCGATCCTGCGATCGCCGTCCCGGAGTACCTGAACGCACTCTGAACGGACCCGGGGCGGAGCCGCGCAGCGGCCCCGCCCCGCCCGGTCACGCCGGGACTGCCGCCTCCCGGCGGGCATGCGCCGCGCCTCGTGCCTCGGCGACGGCCAGCCCCACCACCGCCGTGAGCAGCAGCATCGTCCCGGCCACTGTGGCCGGTGTGAGCTGCTCATGGAGCACGCCGACGGCGATGACCGCCGCGCTCACCGGTTCGAGCAGCATGATCACCGACACCGTGGCGGCCCGCACCACCGCGGCGCCCGCGAAGTAGAGCGCGTAGGCGAGGGCGGTGGGGATCGCCGCGACGTACACGAGCAGGGTCACCACCAGGGCCACGTGCTCCGTCCGCGGGACGAGTCCCTCTCCTGCCGCCAGCGGCAGGAGCAGGACCGCGGCGATCGCGAAGGCCCAGGCACTGGTGGCGAGCGGGTCCGCGCCGTCTCCGTCCCGGCCGAGCCATCGGGTGAGCAGGGTGATGGCGGCATAGCCGGCCGCGGAGAGCAGGGCGAGCGCGACCCCGGCGGGCCGTACCGTGGCCGCATCGCCTCCGAGCACCAGTACCGCGAGACCGGTCAGCGCTCCGGCGACCGCGACGAGTCCGCCCAGCCCCAGGCGCTCCCCCAACGTCAGCCGGGCCCCGACGGCGATGAGGACCGGGCCCGCGCCGAGGGTGACCACGGTGCCGACCGCGAGCCCGGTGGTCTGTACGGCGGCGAAGTACGCGGTCTGGAAGACGGTCAGGCCGGCACCGGTGCCCACGACGCGCAGCAGCCGTCGGCACCCGGACTCGGCGACGGGGGCCGCCCGGCCGGGCCGCAGCGCGAGCGCGGCGAGCAGGAGCACGAGGCCGCCCGCACAGCGCCAGAACGACAGGGCGAGGGGACCGAGATCGCCGGCCTCGAAGAGCAGCGAGGCGGCGGCACCGGCCGTGCCCCAGGCCAGTCCGGCGACGATCAGATAGCAGAGGCTCCGCCCGACGGGCAGGCCGGAAGCAGGGTTCGACACGTGACTTCTCCAGAGGAAGACAGGAAAGTGGTCGCTCGGCTCCGCACGCGGGCAGCGACGAACCGCTCGGGGACTGCCCGAGCCCGGTCTTCGTCAGGTGTGGCTGCCCGCGCTAGACGGCAGGCGGCGGAAGCACGGTCAAACGCATGATCGTCACCCTAGAAGGCGCCGCGGCCCGCAGGCAACTCCCCCTCGGCCGCCACCCGCTCCCCGCCCGGACCTGACGCGACGGGCCCGGAGGGCGCCTTGGGCGTCGACGACTGCGCGATGAAGGCACCGGCCAGCACGAGCGCGCCACCGATGAGCTGCGGTGCCGCCAGATGCTCCCCGAGCAGCACCCACGCCAGCACGGTGGCGATGACGGCCTCCAGGCAGGCGACGACGCCCGCCACCGCCGGCGACAGCAGCCTCACCGAGATCACGCCGGTCACGTACGCGATGACGGTGGCGAGCAGCACGATCCAGACGAGGAGGAGCCAGGCGGGTACATCCGTGCCGTTCATGGCGGTGTCGCCGCCGAGCGCGGACCAGTCCATACCCCACGGCCGCGCCACGACGGTGAGCACGGCGGTCCCGATGAGCAGTCCGTAGGCGATGACGCCGACGGGATCCGGTGGCGATGCGCCGTCGGCCACGTCGGCACTCCCCTGATCGGACAGGACGAAGTAGCCGACCTGGCAGCAGGCCGCGCCGAGGGCGAGCAGCAGCCCGAAGGCGTCGAAGCTCAGACCGGACCACACCTCGACCACACAGGCCAGGCCTCCGACCGCGAGGGCGACTCCGACGGCGGCCGCCCGAGTCACCTGACGGCGCTGAACGAAGCGCACCCAGCCGAGGACCAGCGCCGGCGCCAGGTACTCGACGAGCAGCGCGACACCCACCGGGATACGGGAAATGGCGGCGAAGTAGCAGGCCTGGACGCCCGCGACGGCGAGGAGCCCGAATCCCAGCAGCAGTACGGGACGGCTGCGGACCAGCTCCCGGTGACGCCAGGCCACGGGCAGCATGACGAGCGCGGCGCCCGCCACCCGGAGCCACACGACGTGGAGCGGGTCGAGGCCCGCCTCGATGAGTGGCTTGGCCGCCACTCCGGAACCACCGAATGCGAAGGCCGAGGCGAGGGCGAGTCCCAGGCCGGCGCTTCTCCCCTGAGACGCGTGCATCGGCACATCATGACAGCCGGCGTCAGGAGCGTCACCCCTGTGACACCTGACGCGGGTAACACTCTGATGTCTTTGACGCCCCTGACAGGAACAGCGGGGGCGGCCCGCATCGTCTGCCCCGTGCCGCGGTCCCGCGATCCGGGCGCTCCGACTGCCGGCGTGGTGCCCGGACGAGGGCACAGGCACCATCGGTCTTCGCCGTCCGGAACGAGCCGGCCGGGTGCGGGCCGAGACGCCCGGCCCGAGGTATGCAGGTCCGGCGGTCATCCCTGGCCGGACGCCTCCGCGATCCGGTCCATGAGCAACGCCGCGTCGACGCCCGCCCGCTCCAGCACCTCGACGGCCCGGCTCTCGCGGTCCGCGGTCAGCGCCGCGAGCAGGTCGAGGCCGTCGGCCCGGTCCCGTCCGCACGACCCGGCCCGACGGGACGCACCTGCCATGGCGGATGCCGCGGAGGGCGACCACCCCTCGGCGTCCGCGTCCGTCAACTCCGAAGTCGCGCCCGAATCCTCCACCGCGCCCTGCCAGCGGAGCCCGTATCCGATGCTGCGCTGGACGAGATAGCCGAGCACCCTGGCCACCTGGGGGCCGCCGCCGAACGCCGTACGGACCGCAGGGTCCGACTCGACGAGCGAATGCAGCAGATGAGCCGTGTCGATCTGCCGGTCACCGTCACGCAGGGCACGCCGGCGCGCACTCGTCACCACGGCGGCCAGCTCGTCGTCGAGGCAGGCGTCGAACTCAGCACGGTGGTTCGGTGCGGGCTGCTGAGGGATCCGCGGGGTCCGGTTCTGCACACTTCCACCCCACCAGCCCTCATCGGCCGGAGCGTCCCCGGGGAGTCCCATTACCGCGTCCCACCCGAGGTGGGCACAGAGGAGCGGGGCCTCCTCCTTACGGATGAGATCGCGCCGTTCCGAGGCCGGGTTCACGTAAACCGCGCGCGCCGCCTTGCCTCGCGCTCCCGGAGCAACCGGAAGCCTCCCCGCACACGTCTCACAGGCCGGAGCACCATGACGGCGGCGGGAGGGGGTCCCGGAGGGTGAGCTGGCTCGTCTCGCTGTCGGCCCTCGACGGGCGCGACTACGTCTACCGGGTGCACGCGCCGTCGGACGCGCTGCGTGCGGATCTCTTCTGGGCAGCGTTCCACTGCCACGACGACGGACCGCATCCGCGCGCCTCCGATCGGTTCGACGCCGCCCTGATCTGGCGGACCGGAACCGATTCAGTAGATCTGACGCTTCATCAGTATTGAATGTTCTCTCCTGTGCGGCTACGTTCCGCGACACCGTAACCCGTCGAGAAGGGGTGGTCGCATGGCCGAAGTCAGTGCAGAGACGCGCATCGAAGCACCGGCCGGCAAGGTCTGGGCCCAGCTGACCGACTTCAGCACGTACGGGGAGTGGAACGCCACCCACACCAGCTTCCCCAAGGGGGGTCCGGCCACCCTCGAACTCGAGGGCACCTACGAGGAGAACATGAAGCTCATGGGGTTCCCCGCCGAGGTGACCTGGATGGTGTCGGAACTGGAGGACGGCCGACTGCTGACAACGACGGGGAAGGGTCCGATGGGCGTCAATCTGAAGATGAGCTACGTACTGACGCCCGACGGGGACGCCACCACGATCCGCATCGACGGCGAATTCACGGGCGCAGCGGTCTCCCTGATGGCCGGCAAGCTGAAGGACTCGGCCACCGCGGCCCTCATCGAGTCCCTGCGCAAGCTGGACGGACTGATCGTCGCCTGAACACCCGCACCACGGCTGCCGCGCACCGCGCACGAGCCGGCAACACGGGTCCTGACGGGCCGCCTCGGGCGGCAACGACCATGAGGCCGCACACGAGGGGGCGACGAGACGTCGCCCCCTCGCCGCCTTGGCGGAACCCTGCCCCGTCAAACCCCCCGGCCTCTTCGCTCAGCTCGTCGAGAGCAGGGAGCGGACCCACGACCGAAGACCTCGCCCGACGCCGGTTCCGGGCGTCGCCGACCGTCCGACTCAGCGCCGAACACCTCTCCTCACAGCGCGAGTTGAGGATGGATGCCGTTACAGCGGGCCCGGAAGAGCGCCCGGCGCCGGCCGCTCCGGCAGCAACCAGCCGGCCATCGCCCGCAGCTCGCCGTCCACGATCCCGGCCATCCACGGCCCACACGTGGCACCCAGCCCGCATCTCCGACAGCCTGCCACCACACACTCGAGCCACAGGCCTTGGCCCACGGTCCCGCCCGAGCTCCCGACTCCGAACGAGCACGCGTCCGCGCGGCTGCACGTTGCTCCGAATACCTCACCGCAGCTCCCGAGCCGTCGGGCAGCTCGACCACCGCGGCCGGACACCCCCAAGGAGCGCGACTTCGGCCGGGAGCGCCGCACGGTTCCTTCCGGGGCCCGCCGGGCTCGCGCGCCCGGCTGCCGGGGGGCATGGGGAGTACGGGCCGAGCCGCCTGCCGACCCAGCCGATCCTTACAGAGAGTGAAGACGACCCAATCATCACAGGCGGGATCCCCTTCAGAGCCCATACGGCGCCTCCACCACGAACCCCTTTCGGCTACTCAGGGTATTCGTCGGTGCTTCGAGGGTGTTGAACCACACTTCTTCGCCGACTCATGTCATCTCTTAGGCGATCGCCCGATCAGTATGACAATCATCCCGGCTCGAAGGAGTTCAGCATGCGCATTTCCGCTTCCACCCGTTCCCGCGGTGTCCGCGCGGGTGCCGCCGTCGCCGCAGCGGTGGCCGTCGCCGGTGCCGCCCTGGCCGGTGCCTCCACCGCCTACGCCGCGCCGGGCGACAGCGGTGACATCGACATCCGTCCGGGCGGCTGGAACTCCCATGGCGGCAACGGCGTCGAGGTGTGCAAGTTCGTCCTCTCCGCCAGCAACTTCGGTGACCTGAGGGCTGTTCCGTGGACGATCACCGTGCAGCCGCCGTCCACTCCCCCGGGCGACACGCTGCAGAGCACCCTTCCGCTCGTGAACGGCTCGGCGCGCAGTGAGGAGTACCTGCTCCCGGAGGGCACGTACCAGCTGGTGTGGCTCGCCGGGGCGGTCGCGAAGGACAAGACCTTCCTCGTCGACTGCTCCAAGCCCACCACCAACGGCAGCCGCGCGGACGGCGCCGCCCAGGGCGCGTCCGCCGCAGGTGCCGACACGGCGTACGAGCGTCCGTCCGGCGGGGTGCCCGCCGGCGGCGGCGGCGTACCGGACATGGAGAGCGTCGGCTCCGAGACCGACTCGAACATGGGGACCACCGCCGCGCTGGCGGCAGGAGCAGTCGGAGCAGCAGGGCTGATCATGGTCCGCCGAACCGCACGCCGCCGTGCCCGTCACGAGGCATAGGGCCCGCAGCAGAAGGCGGCGGGGGCCCAGTCGCGCGTGTCGTCTCACGATGACTCTGTGCGTGTTCTCCACGGTGGTGACCGGCATCGTCTCGATGTGCTCGGGTTCGTCCGACGACTCGTCGGTCACCACCACCGGCGACGCCGCGGGGGGCGGCGACCGCCCGGCCCCGCGGGCTTCGCACCCACCCCTGGTGCGCTCACGCCCGGTGAAGCTCTCCGTACCCGCCATCTTCATCGAGGCCCCGGTCACCGGCCTGGGGCTCGACAAGAAGGGGCACCTCGGTGCCCCGCCCCTGAGCAGGCCGAGGGTGGTGGGCTGGTACCAGAAGGGCCCTTCACCGGGCGAGGCGGGGACCTCGCTGATCGTCGGCCACCGCGACACCGAGACAGGGCCTGCGATCTTCCTCAACCTCAACGCGCTGCACCGGGGCGACACGGTGAAGGTGGCCCGGGCCGACCGGGTCACCGCGGTCTTCACCGTTGACGAGGTCAAGACCTACACGAAGGACAAGTTTCCGGACGACAAGGTCTACGGGACCACCAACCGTCCGGAGCTCAGGCTCATGACGTGCGGTGGGCGGTTCAGCAAGAAGGACGGCTACTCGGCCAACGTCGTCGTCTTCGCCCATCTGACGTCATTGAAGAAGCAGGCGGCCTGAGGACCGCCCTGACAAGGAAGTGGCCGGTACCTCGGGGGCGAGGTACCGGCCTTCCGTGTTGTTCCCCGGACGACGGGACGACGAGACGCGAGCCCGCGCCGGGCTCGGCGCCGCGGTGCGCCCGCGTGTCCCGATCAGGCTCCGTCGACAGGGTCCGCGGAATCCGTCGATGAGCGCCCTCGCCCATGTCTCCCGACACTGACCCGGCTCTCACCTCAGTGTTCGTCGGCAAGGATGAGGTAGAGCTTCTTCCGGGCGTCGTTGATCACCGTCAGCGCCTTCTCGCGCTGCTCGGCCGAACCGGTCTTCCAGACCTGGCCGAACGCCTCCATCATGCCGAAACCGGCCTGCCGGACCTCGTTGAGGCTCTCCCAGTCGACTCCGCGCCCGGCTTCCTCCCAGGGCGCGTCGGCCCCCGACTCCGCCTCGGTGCGACCGGCGTCGGTGAGCGTGAACAACTTCTTGCCGCCCTCGCTCGCACTGACGATCAGCCCTTCGTCCTCCAGCAGCTGAAGGGTCGGGTAGACCGAGCCCGGGCTGGGCCGCCAGGCCCCTCCGCTGCGCTCGCCGATCTCCTGGATCATTTCGTACCCGTGCATCGGCCGGTCCTTCAACAGGGCGAGGATCGACGCGCGTACGTCGCCGCGGCGCGCCCTGCCCCGGCCGCCACCGCGGCCGCGCCCTCCGCCGAAGGGTCCGCCACCGAACGGCGGGCCGAACTGGCCGAAGGCCGCACGGCGCCCCTCGAAATCGCCACGCTCGTGACCGGGGCCGCAGGGGCCGTGTCCGTGCTCATGTCCATGTGAACGCATGACCGTACTTCCTCTCGCATAGAACGTTGACGCATCGCTGTACTGTCGCGATGCGTCAACGATATATCGGAATCGATCGCCTGACAAACCCCTCGGTCCGGATTTCCGAGCCACCGACCCCGAATTGGCCTTGGCCTGCGGCTTCGCCCCGCCCCTACCGTCGGATCATGAGGATTCGTATCGTCGACGCGTTCACCGACCGCCCCTTCTCCGGCAACCCCGCAGGTGTGCTGCTCCTGGGCCCCGAGGGCTTCCCCGATGACATCCGCCTCCAGCAGATCGCCACCGAGCTGAACCTCTCCGAGACCGCGTTCGCCCACCCGCTGCCACCAGGAGGCCCGGCCGACTGGGCGCTGCGCTGGTTCACCCCTTCCACCGAGGTCGACATGTGCGGCCACGCCACCCTTGCCACCGCGCACGTGCTGCACACCACCTCGACCGCGAGCGGCACGGTGCGCTTCACCGCACGGTGCGGAATCCTCACCTCGACCACGGCCCGGGACGGCTCGATCACACTCGACTTCCCGACCGCCCCCCTGACCCCCGAAGCCGCGCCGGCCGGACTGGCCGCCGCCCTCGGCGCGGAGCCCGTATCCGTGCACGACACGGGCCCGCACATCGGCGACCTGCTCGTGGAACTGGCCGACGAGAGGGCGGTACGGGGGCTCTCACCGGACTTCGTGGCGCTGGCCGCCCATTCGCGGCGCGGCGTCATCGCGACTGCGGCCGCCGCCTCGCCGGACTGCGGCTACGACTTCGTCTCCCGCGGCTTCTTCCCCGCCGTGGGCATCGACGAGGATCCGGTGACGGGCAGCGCCCACACCGCCCTCGCACCGTTCTGGTCGGCCCGGCTCGGCCGCACCGAACTGACCGGCCTTCAGGCGTCCGCCCGGTCGGGACTGGTCCGCACCTCGCTGCGCGACGCCCGCACCCTGCTGACAGGCAGTGCGGTGACGGTCGTGGACGGCGAACTGCTCGTCGCCCTGTGACGAGGGCGTACAACAGGAGGGGGCGCGCGGCCGGCACCGCGCACCCCCTCTTGCCTTGTGTCCTCCTCCGGCCTCACGGGGTCGGCAGCCAGCCCACCTTCCCGGCGAGCAGCGCGTAACCGACGAACGCGCCGATGTCGAGCAGGGCATGAGCGGCGACCAGCGGCCCCACCCGCTGCCAACGGCGGTACAGCAGCACGAAGACGACGCCCATCACCATGTTGCCGATGAAGCCACCGATCCCCTGGTAGAGGTGGTACGAGCCACGCAGGACCGAACTGGCCACCAGCGCGGCCATCGGGCTCCACCCCAACTGCCCGAGGCGGCGCAGCAGATACCCGACGACGATCACTTCCTCCACCACGGAGTTCTGGACCGCCGACAGAATGAGGACGGGGAACTTCCACCACACGTCGGGCAGCGACTCGGGGACGACCGTGAGGTTGAAACCGGCGGCCCTGGCCACGAGGTAGAAGGCCAGACCCGCACTGCCGATGGCCGCCGCCACCAACGTCCCGCGCCCCAGGTCGGACCAAGGCCTGGTCCGGTCGAAGCCGATGACCCGCAGCCCGGTGCCCTCCCGGATCAGCAGATGCGCCACGAGGGCGACCGGAACCAGCGCCGTCGTGATTCCGAAGAGCTGCCAGGCCAGATCCAGCCATGGGCGCCCAGGCGCGTAGGAGCTGTTGAGAGTGGCCGCCTGATCCTTCAAACCCCCTGGTTTGGTCAGGGATCCGACAAAACTGATCAGGGCTGACAGGCCACTCGCACCCAGCGAGAGGGCCAGCACCAACACCGTCTCGGACCGCAGAATCCGTTGTGAGACGGCCTCTTGAGGAAAAGAATCAGCCACACGCCCCGCCTCCACCTGTACACCTGCCCTCAGTTGTGCATTCACGTCTCATGCCGCTCCCCGCCCCGCTAGGGTCTCGAATGCAGGTACGAAGATCATGCGCGACAGGCCGGGGGACGGGCACCATTGCCGATGGTGTGGTCCCCCTTTTCCTTGTTCATCCTCAAGGAGGGGCACCACCGACATGGGACGTCACAGCTTGCCGGACGACTACGCCGCGGACGGAAGCGGGGCCCGTCCACCGCGTCGCCGTCGCACCGTAGCCATCGCCACCATGCTCGTACTCGCCGTGGCCGCGGGAACGGCCGTCGCGGCACAGGGCGGCCTGTTGTCGTTCTCGGAGTCCTGCGAGGACACCGCCGTCCACCTGTCCATGATGACCTCACCGGACATCGCCCCCGCCGTGCGTGCCGTCGCCGACAAGGCGCGCAAGGACAATCTGAGATCTGACGGCCACTGCGTGGACGTGGACGTGGTGGCCCGGGACTCGTACAAGGTCGCGGACGCGCTCGCCCGTGGCACGCGTGCACCGGATTACCAGATGTGGCTCCCCGACTCCGATCTCTGGCTGAACCGGGCGAAGGGCCTGGGGGACGCCGTCCCGATCACCCCGGGCGATTCCGTCGCCTCCTCGCCCGTCACCCTCGCCATGGTGCCCGCCGCGGCCAAGAGCCTCGGCTGGCCCGAGAAGAAGTACTCCTGGGCCGAACTGACCGCTGCTGCCATGGAGTCGGACAAGGTGCGTCTGGGCTCGGCCGATCCCGCACGCAGCGCCACCGGCCTCCTGGCGCTCACGAGCATCGGGATCTCCTCCGACAAGCTGGGCGGGGACAGCGACACGAGGGCTGCGGCCACCGCCAAACTGCTGGCCCAGCGGATGTCGGACGGTGACACCCAGGTCGTCGAGACACTGCCCCAGGACAGCTCCGGCGCCGAACAGGGAAATCAGGCACGCAATCAGGCGGTGCTTCTCTCCGAACAGGCGGCGTTCGCCCACAACGCCGAGTCGACGGAGGGCGGCAAGCTCGACCTCTTCTACCCGAAGGACGGCGCTCCGCTCCTCAACTACCCGTTCACCCTGGTCAACGAGGAGGAGCAGACGACGGACGAGAGCCGCGCCGCACTGCGGTTCATGACCCTGCTGTCCGAGGACGCCGCCCAGCGCACGCTGCAGGATCACGGCTTCCGGACCGTCGACGGCACGGCGGACGAGGACCTGGTCGCCTCGGCCGGCGGCAAATCGCCCCAGCCGTACGCCACATCGCCGGGCGCCGCCCCCTCGGACGAGACGCTCCAGGAGACGCTCGGCATGTGGACGATCACCGTGCAGAGCGCACGGCTCACCACCGTCGTCGACGCCTCGGGGTCGATGGCCACGATCGTGCCGGGCCGCAACCAGTCCCGGATGGACGTCACCAAGGCGTCCCTGATCCAGGCTCTCAACCAGTTCACCCCGAACGACGAGATCGGCCTCTGGGAGTTCGCCACCACGCTCGACGGCGACAAGGACTACCGCAGGCTGGTGGAGACCGGCCGCCTCGGCGACCCGGCCAAGGGCGGCGGCACACACCGCGACAAGCTCGCCGCGGCGTTTGCCGCACTGAAGCCTGTGCCCGACGGGGCCACGGGTCTGTACGACACCGCGCTGGCCGCCTACAAGGAGGGGCAGCGCACGTATGTGAAGGGCAAGTTCAACGCCGTCGTGATCCTGACCGACGGCTCCAACCAGGACGACCGCTCCATCACGCGCTCCGCCCTGATAGCCGAGCTCAAGAGGATCACCGACCCGGAGCGGCCGGTTCCGCTGCTCGCCATCGCCGTCGGCCCCGACGCCGACCGCGAAGAGGTGAACGAGATAGCGAAGGTGACCGGTGGCGGCGGCTATCAGGTCAGCGACCCGGCGGAGATCCAGGCCGTGATCCTGCAGGCCGTCATGACCGCGGGACAGAGCGGTGGCGCAGCCGGGGAGTAGGGCCCCCGCCGTCGGACGTACGGCCGCACCGGCCGGAGCGGGCCCGCGGGCGGACGCCCGCGTCCATGGGCCCGGGCCACCCGGCGCCCCGGCGCGTCCGGACCCCGGCCGCGGCCCGGCCCGCTCTCACCGGGCGGGAAGGTCCACCGGCCAGGTGTGCACGGGCTCACCCGCCTGCATCAGTTCGGCGTACCGCCGGGTCATGGCGGCAAGCGCCTCGGCCCGCCCCAGCCCGGCCTCCCGCGCCCGGTGGTAGGTGTCGGCCTGCCAGGACGCCCCGTTCGTCCGCCGCTTGCACCGCTCCTCGATGATCCCCAGGTAGTGGTCCCGGTCCGCGGGCTCGATGTTCCAGGCATCGAGACCCGAGGCGGCCAGCGGCAGGAGTTCGTCCCGTACGAGCTTGACGGCGGGCACCCGGGTCAGCCCGCCGGAGCGGCCGGGCCGGGGCCAGAGCAGCTCGGCGTCGATGCCCCGGCGGCAGGCGGTCTCGAAGTTCTCGGCTGCGGCGGTGAACGGCATCCTGGTCCACACCGGGCGGGACTCCTCGGCGAGTGCTCGTACGAGTCCGTAGTAGAGCGCGGTGTTGGCGATCACATCGGCGACGGTGGGACCCGCGGGGAGCACCCGGTTCTCCACCCGCAGGTGCGGTACGCCGTCCGCCAGCCCGTACACCGGGCGGTTCCACCGGTACACCGTGCCGTTGTGCAGGACGAGTTCCTGCAGCCCGGGCACCCCTCCCTCGTCGAGGACCCGCAGGGGATCCTCCTCGTCGCAGATGGGCAGCAGCGGGGGGAAGTAGCGGAGGTTCTCCTCGAAGAGCTCGTAGGCCGAGTCGGCCCACCGCTCACCGAACCAGGTCCTCGGCCGCACCCCTTGGTTCTGGAGTTCGGGCGGCCTGGTGTCCGTGGCCTGCTGGAAGAGCGGCGGCCGCGACTCGCGCCACAGCTCCCGGCCGAACAGGAAGGGGGAGTTCGCTCCCAGGGCGACCTGCACCGCCGCGACCGCCTGGGCAGCGTTCCATACGTCGGCGAAGCGTTCCGGGGTCACTTGCAGGTGGAGCTGCACCGAGGTGCAGGCCGCTTCCGGGGTGATCGACCCGGAGGTGCAGACCAGTCGCTCGACACCTTCGATATCCAGGACGAAATCCTCTCCGCGCGCCGCCACCATTTGATCGTTCAGCAGCGCGTAGCGGTCCACATCGGAGAGGTTGGACCGGACCATGTCCTCCCGCCCGAGGGTGGGGAGTATTCCGATCATCATGATCCCGGCATCGAGCTCGGCTGCCTTCCGGTCGGCATATCCGAGACCGGTCCGCAACTCTTCGGCCAGTTGATCGAGAACACGGCCTGAAAGGTTGTGTGGAACTATGTTCACTTCGAGATTGAACATCCCCAGTTCCGTCTGGAAATCGCGGCTGGCGATACGATCCAGAACCTGTCCATTCAGCATCTTCGGCATACCGTCGGCACCGGCCAGATTCAGCTCGATCTCCATGCCCATGAGGTTGCGCGGCCGGTCGAACCTCCTCTCCGCCAGGAGTCTCCCCAGCCCCTCCAGGCACTGGTGGAGCTTCCTCCGGTACCTCTGCCGGTCGGACAGGTCAAAGGCGCCCGCAACGACCTTCTCCCCCATCGAAGCATCCCTCCTCGAGTGGGCAGCCCGCGGCCCAGGCCGCTCGCATCACGATCGATAATGCCCAGGCGGGGAGATCCATAACGTCCCGCGCACGCCGCACACCCGCTAATCTGATGGCTGAGGCCCGGGGCACATTCACTCGGCATGACGCAGCGCGCAGATTTTCCTGCCGGCACACGGGGAATGCACCGGCACGTTTCAGCCTACCGCTGTGCGGGAAAAACCCGAGGCGGTGGCTGCGCCGCTCGCGTCGAATCAGCATAATCTCCGCATAATTAGGTCCGGATACCGCCTTGCCGGCAATAGCCGTGGCGGCTAGTGGAAACACCGCGTGAACACGTGTCGTATAAACTCCGCGGACGAGGCAGAGAGTTGACGCACCGGCCCAGTCACCGGCCTCCTCTGGCCCCGCACGCCGACAGCGCCGTCTGCACCCGCCCACGCTCCACCGTGTCTCCGAAGTGAGAGGCGACCCACTATGCCGTTGCATGTACCCCCGGCTCCCGCGCCCGCTCTGCGCAGCGTTCTCGCGGCGCTCGGCTCACCGACCGCGGTCCGCGAGGCCCGCACCCCCGCTCTGCGGTCCGTCCAGGGACCGCTGAGCCCCGAGCACCCGCTCCCCGTCCACGTACTGGACCGAATCGGCCGGGGCGCACTCGGCCCCACGACCCGGCTCGTCGGATGGCGCTTCCTGATCCGCAGTACCGAGCGGGCCGTCGCCGCGGCGGAGACGATGCTCACCCCGGACGGCTGGGCCTTCTCGCACTTCTTCGAGGGCCCGTACATCGCCTCGACCGAACTGGCCCTTCGCCAGGCGGAGGCCGCGGCAACGCCCTACCAGCCGAGGCTGCTGTCCATTCCCGAGCTCTACATGCTGGCGCTGTGGCTGCACGGGGACGTCGGGGCCGACGCGTCCGGCGGGTCCCCCGCCCCGGCCGATCTGCTGGTACCGCTGGCTCCCGCCCCACCGGGTATCGCGGCACACCGTCCGCACCGGGTCGCTGATCTGCTCCCCGTGATCACCACCCGAATCACACCCGGCCCCGGCCCCCTGCTCGGTTCGCCCGCCTGAGCCCGGCTCCCCCGCTTGATGGCACTGTGCCCGCCCCCGGATGCGGGGGCGGGCACAGTGCCATCAAGCGGGGGGCGCTTGTGCCCATCCGGACTAGCCCCATCCGGCCACCCCGAACCACCCGAAGTGACAGTGCAGTTGTGTTGAACCGTCCGGGCGGGTGATGCGTCATGAGAGGAGAAGAAGCTCTGCTGCGAAATCCCTGCGGATTGACGTGCGTGGGGCAACACTGGGACCGGACCGATCGATACGGGGGCGGCCATGAACACCTCTTCAAGCCGCAGGACACTCAACTCAACGCAGCGAAAGAACCCAGCCATGTGTCAGCACCAGCCAGCCTGCCCGACAGCCGACTCAGCCGACCGGGAAGCCGCCCGCCTGGTGGCGCACCACCCGGAACAGGGCTGGAGCCTGCTGTGCAACGGCGTCCTGCTCTTCGAGGACACCGGTGAGCTGCTTCCGGACGGGCAGATCATCGCCCCGCACCGGCCGCTGGGAACGGGCCGGGTGGTGAAGGCGGCCTGAACGGTCGTAGGAAAAAAGGGGCCGGCCCGGAGAGTTCTCCGCACCGGCCCCCACGCGTGTCCGCGTCACGCCCTGTGATTCGGCGTCAGTTGTCGTACTCCTCCAGCGGCGGGCAGGAGCAGACGAGGTTGCGGTCACCGAACGCACCGTCGATCCTGCGCACCGGCGGCCAGTACTTGTCGGCGGCCGAGACCCCGGCCGGGAAGACGGCGACCTCGCGACTGTAGCCGTGCTCCCATTCGCCGCCCAGTGCGGCTGCCGTGTGCGGGGCGTTGCCCAGCGGGTTGTCGTCGGCGCTCCACTCGCCCGATGCCACCTTCTCGATCTCGCCGCGAATGGCGATCATCGTGTCGCAGAACCGGTCCAGCTCCGCGAGGTCCTCGCTCTCGGTCGGTTCGATCATGAGCGTCCCCGCCACGGGGAACGACATGGTCGGCGAGTGGAAGCCGTAGTCGATGAGCCGCTTGGCGACGTCGTCGATGCTGACGCCGGTCGCCCTGGAGATGGGCCGCAGGTCCACGATGCACTCGTGCGCGACCAGTCCCGCCGGGCCGTTGTACAGGATCGGGTAGTGCGGCTCCAGCCGCTTGGCGATGTAGTTGGCCGCGAGTACGGCGACCTGCGTCGCACGCTTGAGGCCCTCGCCGCCCATCAGGCGTACGTAGGCCCAGGAGATCGGAAGAATTCCGGCCGAGCCCCACGGGGCGGCCGAGATCGGTCCGACACCGCTCTCCGGCCCGGCGGCGGGCTGCAGCGGGTGGTTCGGGAGGTACGGCGCCAGGTGCGCCCGCACACCGACGGGACCCACGCCGGGACCGCCGCCCCCGTGCGGGATGCAGAAGGTCTTGTGCAGGTTCAGGTGCGAGACGTCGCCGCCGAAGTGGCCCGGCTTGGCCAGACCGACCAGCGCGTTGAGGTTGGCCCCGTCGACGTACACCTGACCGCCGGCATCGTGCACCTCGGCGCAGATGTCGGCGACGTGCTCCTCGAACACACCGTGGGTGGACGGGTAAGTGATCATGAGAACGGCGAGTTCTTCGCGGTGCTTCTCGATCTTGGCGCGGAGGTCCTCGATGTCGACCTCGCCGTCGTCGGCGGTCTTCACCACGACGACCTTCATGCCGGCCATCACGGCGCTGGCGGCGTTGGTTCCGTGGGCGGAGGACGGAATCAGACAGACGGTCCGGCCCTCGTCACCGTTGGCGCGGTGGTACGCGCGCACGGCCAGCAGTCCCGCGAACTCGCCCTGCGATCCGGCATTCGGCTGGATGGAGACCGCGTCGTAGCCGGTGACCTCCGCGAGGCGCTCCTCCAGCTCACGGATGAGGGTCAGGAAACCCTCGGCCTGTTCGGCCGGCGCGAACGGGTGCAGTGCGCCGAACTCGGGCCAGGTGATCGACTCCATCTCGGCCGTCGCGTTGAGCTTCATGGTGCAGGAGCCGAGCGGGATCATGCCACGGTCCAGCGCGTAGTCACGGTCCGCGAGCTTGCGCAGGTAGCGCAGCATCGCGGTCTCGGAGCGGTACTGGTGGAAGACGGGGTGGGTCAGGATCGCGTCGGTGCGCAGCAGCCCCTCGGGCAGTGCGTCGGCAGTCGTGGCGTCCAGGGCCTCGACGTCGCCCTCGGCGCCGAAGGCGGCCCAGACGGCCGCGATCTGGGCGCGGGTCGTGGTCTCGTCGCACGCGAGCGAGACCAGGTCGCCGTCGACGAGGCGCAGGTTGACGCCACGCTCGCGGGCGTCGGCGACGACCGCGGCAGCCCTGCCCGGCACCCGGACCGTGAGGGTGTCGAAGAAGGCACCGGTCACCACGTCGACACCGGCGGCCCGCAGGCCGCCGGCCAGGATCGCCGCGTAGCGGTGGGTGCGCCGCGCGATCGTCCGCAGACCGTCCGGGCCGTGGTAGACGGCGTACATGCCCGCCATCACGGCGAGCAGCACCTGAGCGGTGCAGATGTTGCTGGTGGCCTTCTCGCGGCGGATGTGCTGCTCACGGGTCTGCAGGGCCAGGCGGTACGCCTTGTTGCCGTCCGCGTCCACGGAGACACCGACGAGGCGGCCCGGGAGGCTGCGGGCGAACTTCTCGCGTACGGCCATGAAGCCGGCGTGCGGCCCGCCGAAGCCCATCGGCACCCCGAAGCGCTGCGTGGTCCCGACGGCGATGTCCGCGCCGAGGTCGCCGGGGGACGTGAGCAGGGTGAGGGCGAGCAGATCGGCGGCCACGGTGACGATCGCGCCGAGCTCGTGGGCCTGCGCGATGACGGGCTCGATGTCCCGTACGGCTCCGGAGGCGCCCGGGTACTGCAGCAGCACGCCGAAGACGCCGCGCTCGGCGATCCGGGCCGGGATGCCGTCGGTGAGGTCGGCGACGACTACCTCGACCCCGGTCGGCTCGGCACGGGTCTCGATGACGGCCACCGTCTGCGGCAGGGTCTCCGCGTCGACCAGGAACACGCCCTGCTTGACCTTGCCGACCCGCCGGGCCAGCGCCATGGCCTCGGCGGCGGCCGTGCCCTCGTCGAGCAGCGAGGCGCCGGAGGTGGGCAGCCCGGTGAGCTCGGCCACCATCGTCTGGAAGTTGAGGAGGGCCTCGAGACGGCCCTGGGAGATCTCGGGCTGGTAAGGCGTGTAGGCCGTGTACCAGGCGGGGTTCTCCATCACGTTGCGGAGGATCACCGGTGGGGTGAACGTGCCGTAGTAGCCGAGCCCGATCATCGGGGCCAGGACCTGGTTGCGGTCGGCGAGCAGGCGCAGCTCCGCAAGGACCTCGGCCTCGGTCCGGGCGGCCGGGAGCCGCAGGGCCTCGGCACTCTTGATCACATCGGGCACCGCGGCGGCGGTGAGCTCGTCGAGCGAGCCGTAACCGACCTGGGCGAGCATCTTCGCCTGAGCCTCGGCATCGGGACCGATGTGGCGCTGCTCGAACGGGATGCCCTGTTCGAGCTGGGAGAGCGAAGTGCGGCGGGGGGTCATGATGGAGGCCTCCTGGTCTGTCACGACCTGCGAGGGGCACCACGGCGCGGGGTGCCCGAACGGCCTCCCCCTCTGTCATCTCAACCTGAGAGCTTCACCGGTGCCCGCGGGGCGCACCGGCTTTCACCGTCGGTGAGGGAGAGCTCCGGCCCGGCCGTGGCCGTGCGGAACCCGCCCTGCTTTCCAGAGTGACCTCGTCCGTGCGGTACGGGGGCCTGAGAGATTCCGGGGAGGATTTGCTCCTTCGGCGCCTTCCGGATTGTCTCCGGAGGACTCTCCCGCACGGGGTCAGCAGCCATTGCCAGCGTACCAGCGGGGTATGCGAGGGAGATCTCGAGTGGCCGACACCACGGATCTGCACTTCTGTAGTGCCTGTGGAGTAGCCGTGACCCGTGGGAGGGACCGTGCAGACCGACATCGATCCGCGCAGCCTGATCGGCCGCAAGGCGTTCGACCGCAAGGGCACCAAGATCGGAACCGTGGACGAGGTGTACCTCGACGACGCGACCGGTGTGCCCGAATGGGCGGCCGTGCGCACCGGACTGTTCAGCCGGGACGCATTCGTCCCGCTGGAGCCCAGCGAATTCGTCGCGGACACGCTGCGCGTCCCCTTCGACCGCGCCCTGATCAAGGACGCACCCGACTTCGGGGTAGGACGCCATCTCTCGCCGGAACAGGAGCTTCAGCTCTACCGGCACTACGGTCTGGACTCGGTGCCGGGCGAGAGCGCCCCGGACCGCGATTTCGGCAGGCTGGCGGGCCAGGACGAGTAGTCCACCGGGTTCCGCACGAGCGGCAGCGGATCGGCCGGCTGCAGTTCCGGATCGTCGATCCGGAACGTGCGGACCCGGCCGGGTTCCGATTCCGGTTCCTCGAAGCGCACCGTCACCCGCCCGACACCGCTCCCCTGCACCCAGCCGTGCCCATAGGTGTCATGGCGTACGTCGTGACCGGCCGGCCAGCGCCGCGCGGCAAGCTGCTCCGCAGTCTCCTGTGCGGGTTCCCCGTCCTGCGGTCCTGCCTCGTCCGCCACGGGGTGCGCGCCCGGCTCGACGGCCTCCGGGAGCTCGGCGCCCAGCCGCTCCCCCGCTGCCTGGGCGAACAGATCCTCCTGGGTGAAGTCGGCGAGCCCGGTGACGCCGACACCGAGCAGGCGCACCCCCCCGGTCGTGTCCACGGCCTCCAGGAGCCGCGCAGCCGCCTCTCTGACGACCCTGGGGTCGTCCGTGGGCCCACGGAGCGTCTCGGAGCGGGTGAGGGTCGAGAAGTCGTAGCGCCGCACTTTGAGGACGACCGTGCGTCCTGACCGCCCGGCGGCCCTCAGCCGGTGGACGCAGCGGTCGGCCAGCCGCTCCACCTCGGTGCGCACCCGGACCCGGTCGTGGAGGTCCGTGTCGAAGGTGTCCTCGACCGAGACCGACTTGGCGTCGCGCTCGGCGACCACCGGCCGGTCGTCGTAGCCGGACGCCATGCGGTGCAGGGAACTGCCGTGCGCCTTGCCCAGCAGCCGTACGAGCTCCGCCTCACCCGCTTCCGCGAGGTCACTGATCGTGGTCATACCGGCGCGGCGCAGATGGTCCGCGGTGGCCGGGCCGACGCCGGGCAGCGTGCGTACCGGCATGGGCGCGAGCAGCGCGCGCTCCGTGCCCGGCTCTATCAGCAGGATCCCGTTGGGCTTGGCCTCCTCGGAGGCGATCTTCGCCAGCATCTTGGAGCCCGCGAGCCCCACGGAGCCACTGAGCCCCGTGACCGCCTCGATCGCCTCGCGCAGCTGCTCGCCGATCTCCATGGCCGAGGCGGTGTCGTCCGCTGTCCCGCCCGCTTCCAGGTCGACGAAGGCCTCGTCGAGGCTGAGCGGCTCCACAAGGGGTGAGAGGCGGCCCAGCAGCTCCATGACCTGGTCGCTCACGGTCCGGTAGAGCGTGAAGCGCGGCACCAGGTAGGCCGCGTTCGGAGCCAGCCTCCTGGCCTGTGCCATCGGCATCGCCGAGTGCACCCCGAATCGCCGCGCCTCGTAGGAGGCGGTCGCGACGACACCCCGGGGGCCGAGGCCGCCCACCACGACGGGCTTCCCGCGCAGGCTCGGTTTCGCCGCCTGCTCCGCTGACGCGTAGAAGGCATCCATGTCCAGATGCAGGATGGTGGGCGCGGCTCTCACATCAATCGATGGTGCCCTACGGCACTGACAGTCGCCCCGTGACAGCGACCGGGCCCCGGCTCCCCGAGGCGCGGCCGCGCTCCCACTCGGTCAGCCCGCCCGGTTGCGACGCCGGGCGAGCTCATCGGCGGGGTTGTTCCCGATCAGTGTCTCGCCGGTGTCCACACGCTCCCCGTGCAACTGCGACAGCGCGGCGTCCACGTCCCGCCACACCACCCCGACGGCGATGCCGAAGACCCCCTGGCCCCCTTGGAGCAGCTCGACGACCTCAGCGGGCGAGGAGCATTCGTACACGGTGGCTCCGTCACTCATCAGCGTCATGCGCTCGAGATCCTGGAAGCCGCGTGCCCGAAGGTGGTGCACCGTCGTGCGGATGTTCTGAAGGGCGACCCCGGTATCGAGGAACCGCTTCACGATCTTCAGCAGGACGACGTCCCGGAAGCTGTAGAGCCGCTGCGTACCGGACCCGTAGGCCGGACGCACGCTCGGTTCCACCAGGCCCGTGCGGGCCCAGTAGTCCAGTTGCCGGTAGGTGATCCCCGCCGCCGCGCATGCCGTCGGCCCGCGGTAGCCGATCTCGTCGGCCGATTTCACGCCGTCCCCCGCCACTGCATCCGGCGCAACCGGTTGCCTGATGGTGTGGCCGGCTGTACTCCCCTGCTGCGGATACGGCCCACCCGCTGCCGTACCGTCGCCGCTGCTTCTCACGCCGACCTCCGTCCTTGACCTGCCCACTCGAAGGTAGGCAGTCACCCGGGGTGCGTCAACGATCGCCACACTCGGCACGCCGAGTGATAATCACCCTGAGGGTGGTTTCCCGTGACTGACAAACGGGAAAGGCTTGTCGGATGCGCTGGCGGGGCCCCCTTGGGACGTCACTGACTGTTCGTACCGAAGTCCTCCGGCGAGATCTGGTCGAGGAATTCGCGGAACTTCTCCACCTCGTCCTCCTGCTCGTCGGGAATCGCGATTCCCGCGTCGTCGAGCACCCCGTCACTGCCGTAGATCGGCGTGCCGGTGCGCAGGGCGAGCGCTATGGCATCGGAAGGCCGCGCGCTCACCTCGACTCCACTGGCGAAGACCAGCTCCGCGTAGAAGACCCCTTCTCGCAGATCCGTGATCCGGACCTCGGTGAGCTCCTGGCCGACGGCCTCGAGCACATCCTTGAAGAGATCATGGGTCAGCGGCCTGGCCGGAGCCATGCCCTGCTGAGCGAAGGCGATCGCAGTCGCCTCACCAGGACCGATCCAAATGGGGAGGTACCGGTCGCCTCCCACTTCACGCAGGAGCACGATCGGTTGGTTGGAGGGCATTTCCACCCGGACACCCACAACGTCGAGCTCGTTCACACAGCAACCCTAGGACGTGCTCGGCAGGTTTGGGTAGTCGGGCCCCGCCGGGATCAGTGGAGACGGATGTGCAGAGCGCTCTGGACGAGGGCCGAGTGCAGCCGTACGGAGAGCTCGGCGAGCTCCTTCGCGGTGGCCTCGGCATGCGCTCTGGTCTGCGGATTCCGGTGCCGGCGCAAGGGTGCGACGACCTGCTCGATCAGCCCGGCCTCACGGTCTGCGGCCGCTCGCATCGCACGCAGATGACGCGGTTCCAGACCGAATCGCCCCAGATCCGCCACAAGCCTGGCGATGGTGACCGTCTCGGCGTCGTAGCCGCCCCCCGCCGACGGGGCGACCAGACCGTAAGACTCCCAGGCATCGAGGTCACTCTCGGTCACCTCCGCGGCGGCGAGGAGCTCGGCTCGGCCGATGCGGGCAGCGGTGGCCCGTCCGGGCCCGCCCGTCCAGGTGCCGTCGGCCGGGTCCGCCTCACCGCCCGGCGCGGGCAGGGGCGCCTGCTCACCTCGGGCGAGGGCGTCCAGGTGCTCACGGATGACTTTCAGCGGAAGATAGTGGTCCCGCTGCATCCGCAGGACCTGAGCCAGCCGCTCGACGTCGTCAGGACGGAACTTCCGGTATCCGGACGGGGTCCTCTGCGGCTCGACGAGTCCCTCGGCCTCCAGAAAACGGATCTTGGAGATGGTGACCTCGGGGAACTCGTCCCGCAGCTGCAGGAGCACCGTGCCGATGCTCATCGGGCGGTCGTCGCCGGTGGCGGTGCCGTGTCCGGCACCGCCCGTCGGTGTTCTCAGCATGGACCTTCCTGGGGGTCCCCCCGACGGAGTCCGGGGGCGGGTCAGATGCCGCGCTGGCTCGCGTAGAAGACCAGCCGGTACTTGCCGATCTGCACTTCGTCACCGTTGGAAAGCGCGACGGAGTCGATGCGCTCACGGTTGACGTAGGTGCCGTTGAGACTGCCCACATCGCCCACGGTGAAGCTGCCGTCGGGGCTGCGACGGAACTCCACGTGACGACGCGAAACCGTCACGTCGTCGAGGAAGATGTCGCTCTGCGGATGGCGGCCGGCCGTGGTCAGCTCGCTGTCCAGGAGGAAACGGCTGCCCGAGTTGGGCCCCCGCCGCACCACCAGGAGCGCCGAACCGAGCGGCAGGGCGTCCACGGCAGCCTGAGCCTCGGGCGAGAGCGACGGCACGGACGTCTGTCCGGTCGCCTCCGCCTCGTAGGCCTCCAGGCCCGAGATGGAGATGGTCGACGTCGTCTCCGAGGGCCGCTCGGGAACCCCGCCCCGCAGCGGCGCACCGCAGTTGGAGCAGAAACGGCTGGCCTCGGCATTGCGGTGCCCGCACCTCGTACAGACCGGCATGGACGAAGCCTCCTGCCTCGGGGCGAACCCTCCACCCGTACTCGAGGTTGACGGATCCCCGAAACCTATGCGGCCGGGACCGGCCGGGTCAACAGACGACGCGCCGGAACCACCCGAATTGTCACCCCCCTGACCTGCCACCTGATCGCGGAAGAGAGGGCGCTCGCCGCCCTGCTCCTCGCTCTGGCCATGGCGCGGTGCGCGATGGCGTGCAGCTTCATCGCGAGCGCTCTTGCCGAACAACTTCCCAAACAACTTCACGGGCGATTCCCCTTGACCGAAACAGACCCGCCCGTGGGGCAGGACGAACCCTGAATGAACACACCTGCCGACCCGGACATCTTCACAACGTCCGTATCCACTCGACAGTTTCCACCACGCACCGCCATTACGATGCGCCGACCCCCCGCAACCTTCTGCCCGAGTCTCCCGGCGCCCACACGGCCCGGGTTCACTGGGTCGACGACCGAGCGTAGTCAGGCCGCTCCGCCGGTCGCAAGGCGTCGACGACGATGTCGTCGGACTGCGCCACATGCACGGTGGCCTGCTCCTTCTCCAGCGTCTGCACCACACCGCCGGGAATGTTCAGCGCCGGTTCCAGATCCTGCGGCTTGCCGATGACCTTGAAGACGTACGGAGCGGAGATCTTACGGTCGTCGACCTTGACGGCACCTCCGTCCCCGGAGAAGTACGTATTGGCCACCACGCGCACGCCGTTGACCTCGATCGCCTCGGCGCCCGCCGCCCGGAGCTCCTGGAGTGCGTCGAGCAGCATGTCTGCCTGCACCGCGTCACCGGGATCGTTGACCGTGAGCGTGATCCCGGGGCCGTGCACCGCCACCGTACCCGCGAGGATGCCGAGTTGGCGCTCCTTCTCGACCGTCTGCTTCCGCGCCTCTTCCGCCTGGTCGGAACTGTTCTCCAGCTCCGTGCGCTGGTCGACGAGACGCTGCTTCTCGTCCTCGAGTCGCTGCGTACGGTCGTCCACCTCGTCGAGGATGCGGACCAGATCCTCCTGGCGGGCCCCGCGCAGTGCGCTGTTGTCGCTGTTCGACCGCACCTGGATGGCAAGCCCCAGGCCGAGGACGAACAGCAGCACCGCGACGATGAGTTGGGCGCGGGTGACCCGGGGCGGCCAGATGCCGGCCATCAGCCGCTGGCGCCCGGTCAGCTGCTCGGGAGCCTGCTCCGGCCGCTCGCCGGGTTCGTCACGCTCGCCGTTGAATGCGTCGTTGCTCATCGGCGTCAGGCCCGGAAGACGTGGCGGCGGATCGCGGCGGCGTTGGAGAAGATCCGGATCCCGAGGACGACGACCACTCCGGTGGAGAGCTGCGCTCCCACACCGAGCTTGTCGCCCAGGAAGACGATCAGCGCCGCCACGACCACGTTCGAGAGGAACGAGACCACGAAGACCTTGTCGACGAAGATGCCGTCGAGCATGGCCCTCAGACCACCGAAGACGGCGTCAAGAGCGGCTACGACCGCGATCGGAAGGTAGGGCTCGACCACCGCCGGCACTTCGGGCCGGACCAACAGTCCGACCACGACTCCCACGATCAGGCCCAGTACGGCGATCACGATGTGCCCTTCCCTGTGTCTGCCGCACCACTGCCGGTGTCTGCGGCCTTATATGGCTCTGCTGTCCGTACGATCAGGCTCGGGGCGGCCGGGAGGCTCACCTTCTCCTGGACCGAGATACTGGTCCGGATGTCGAAGGTGTCCTTCAGCGCCTGCAGGTACTGGCCGTCAGCACTGTCCTGGAAGGCGGCGGCGAGCTTCTTCCCGTCCCCCACCGCGAGCACCGTGTACGGCGGCACGAGCGGCTTGTTGTCGACCAGTATGGCGTCGCCCGCGGCACGGATCGCCGACAGGGCGGTCAGACGCTGTCCGTTGATGGCGATCGCTTCGGCGCCCGACTGCCACAGACCGTTGACGACTCGCTGCATGTCCCGGTCGCGGACGCGCCCCGTGTCGGAGAAGCCGCTGCTCTCGCGCGGCCCGCCACCGCCCTGATCCGTGTCCTTCGCGTCGTCGACGACGAGTTTCACCCCGGGACCCTGCACCGGTGTCGCCCCTGAGAGCAGCGCCACCAGTTCGGCCTGGTCGCCGCCGTGCTCCTCCAACGCCTTGCGCTGACGCCGCCCCACGTCGTCGCGGATCTCTTCGACCTGCGATTCGAGGGTGTCGGCTGCCGACGTCTCCGCGTCGATCCGGTCGATGAGCTCTTCGCGTTCCTTGGCCAGGACGGGCGCGGCCACGCGCGCCTGCGCCGCACCGAGCGTCACGACAAGCGCTGCCAGCACCAGACACGCCGCGAAGCCGAGCTTCGCCTTGAGCGTCCGGGGCATCCCCGAACGCCCGTCCGCCTTGCGACGCGCCGACGCCTCGGCGTACCCGTCGTCGAGGCTGTGGTCCATCACGTTGGTCAGCAGCGACATGGACGCGTCGGGGCGCGGGGGCGACGAGGCGGTCGTACTCCGATCGGGGGGCTGCTGCGACATGCCGCACATCGTCGCATGTCGCAGCGGCTGCCACCGAATGGCCCCACCGTTGCGCAGCAAGCGGCCGGGCGGCTCCCTCAGCCGAGCCGCGCATACCGAACCGGGGCCGGGGGCCGGGAAGGCGCCCTGCGCCCGCCCCGGCCCCCGGTCAACTCACTGACCTGCGCTGTCGACGATCGCAGACCATTCGTCCAGGAGCGCCTGGGCAGAGGCGTCGTCCGGCCCTTCCGCCCACAGATGGGTAACGGCCTCTGCCCTGTCCGGCAGCACCATCACCCATCGCCCGTCCGCCTCGACGACCCGCACACCGTCCGTGGTGTCGACGTCGCGGTCCCCCGCGGCCTCGACCACACGCCGCATCACGAGTCCCTTGACTGCCCACGGGGTCGCCAGATCGCGCCGCAGCACATGGGCGCGCGGGATACGAGCGTCGATCTGGCTGAGTGTGAGCTGCGTCCTCGCCACCAGTCCGATGAGCCGTACGAATGCGGCGGCGCCGTCGAAGACGCTGCTGAATTCGGGAACGATGAACCCGCCGCGTCCGTCTCCACCGAAGATGGTGCCTTCCTCCCGCCCGACCCGGGTCAGATCGTCGGGCGACGTCATGGTCCACTCCACCTGGGTGCCGTGGTACGCCGCCACCTGCTCGGCGACACGGGTGGTCGTGACGGGGAGCGCCACCCGGCCGCTGCGGCGTTCCGCCGCGACGAGGTCCAGCATGACCAGCAGGGCCCGGTCGTCTTCCACGATGCGGCCCCGCTCATCGACCAGTGAGAGCCGTTCGCCGACCGGGTCGAACCGGACGCCGAATGCGGCCCTCGCCGACGAGACGATCTCCCCGAGCCGTACCAGTCCGGACCGCCGGGTCTCGGCCGACTCGGTCGGCCGGGACTCGTCGAGGCCGGGGTTGATGGTCAGCGCATCCACACCGAGCCGCCCCAGCAGGCTGGGAAGCACCAGGCCCGCGCTGCCGTTGGAGGCATCGACGACGACCTTGAGCCCGGCGTCGGAGATCCCTGCGGTGTCCACGTTCCGCAACAGGGAACCCGTGTACGAGTCGAAGACGCTCGACGGGAAGTGGAGGTCTCCGATCTCGCCCGGGAAGGCCCGGCGATACTCCTGCCGGGCGTAGACACGGTCCAGCTTTCGCTGCTGCGCCTGGGAGAGGTCCGCTCCCCGCTCGTCGAAGAACATGATGTCGACGGAGTCGGGCACCCCCGGCGACGTACGGATCATGATGCCGCCGGCGCTGCCGCGTGCGGTCTGCTGGCGTGCCACCGGCAGCGGCACGTTCTCGAGGTCCCGGACGTCGATGGCGCTGGCCTGGAGCGCCGAGATGACCGCGCGCTTGAGTGCCCGGGCGCCACGGGAGTGGTCACGCGCGGTGGTGACCGTGGAGCCCTTCTTGAGCGTTGTCGCATACGCACCGGCGAGCCTGACCGCCAGTTCCGGCGTGATCTCGACGTTCAGGATCCCGGAGACCCCTCGCGCGCCGAAGAGGTGGGCCTGTCCCCGCGACTCCCAGATCACCGAGGTGTTGACGAACGCGCCGGCCTCGATGGTCTTGAAGGGGTAGACACGGACATTGCCCTGGATGATCGATTCCTCGCCGACGAGGCATTCGTCGCCGATGACCGCGCCGTCCTCGATCCGGGCCGCTCGCATGATGTCGGTGTTTTTGCCGATCACGCAGCCGCGCAGGTTGCTGTGATCTCCGATGTACACGTTGTCGTGCACCACGGCCTTATGGAGGAAGGCGCCGCTCTTCACCACGACGTTCGATCCGATGACCGTGTGCTCCCGGATCTCCACCCCCGCCTCGACCTTGGCGTAATCGCCGATGTAGAGGGGCCCCCGGAGCACCGCGTCGGGGTGCACCTCGGCACCCTCGGCCACCCAGACGCCCGGAGAGATCTCGAAGCCGTCGATCTCGACGTCGACCTTACGTTCGAGCACGTCCGCCTGGGCCTTCACGTAGCTCTCGTGCGTGCCGACGTCCTCCCAGTAGCCCTCGGCGACATAGCCGTAGATGGGCTTGCCTTCCTTCATCAGCTGCGGGAAGACGTCGCCGGACCAGTCCACGGAGACATCGGCCTCGACGTAGTTGAACACCTCGGGTTCCATGACATAGATGCCCGTATTGACGGTGTCCGAGAAGACCTGGCCCCAGGTCGGCTTCTCCAGGAAGCGTTCGACCTGACCCGCTTCGTCCACAATGGTGATACCGAACTCGAGGGGATTCGGCACCCGGGTGAGGCAGACCGTGACCAGCCCGCCCTTTTCCTTGTGGAAGGCGATGAGATCGGTGAGGTCGAAGTCGGTGAGCGCGTCACCGGAAATCACGAGGAAGGTGTCGTCCTTCAATGCCTCTTCGGCATTTTTCACACTGCCCGCGGTACCGAGCGGTTTCTCCTCGTTCGCGTAGCTGAGCTCCATCCCGAGCTCTTCGCCGTCTCCGAAGTAGTTCTTCACCAGCGAGGCCAGGAATTGGACGGTCACGACCGTCTCGTTGAGCCCGTGCCGTTTGAGCAGGCGAAGCACATGCTCCATGATGGGCCGATTGGCTACGGGCAGTAGCGGCTTGGGCATGCTTGAGGTCATGGGGCGAAGGCGAGTGCCTTCACCACCTGCCATAACGACGGCCTTCATGTCGGAAACGTCCTCCTCGAAGAGACGGTCAAGCCGACTTCGCCCGTCTGGGCACCATCTGTGTCATCAGCCGCGGGCCGGCCACGTTGCACGGCACCACATCAACGAGCTCAATCGGCTACTGCATCCGCCTTGACCAGCCGGCGGACCTGAACCACATAGAGGATCCCTGCCCACCAGTAGAGCGTTGTACCCCACCCTGCGAACGCCCATCCGAAAACAGTGGCCAGCGATGCCAGCCAACCACTTCCGTCACTGAGCAGCAACAAGGGAAATGCGTACATGAGGTTGAACGTGGCCGCCTTCCCCAGGAAGTTCACCTGGGGGGGCGGATAGCCGTGACGGCGCAGGATTCCCACCATCACGAGAAGCATCAGTTCACGAGCGAGGAGCGCGGCGGTGAGCCACAGCGGAAGGATCTCCCGCCAGGTCAGACCGACGAGCGTGGAAAGAATGTAGAGACGGTCGGCAGCCGGGTCAAGCAGCCGTCCGAGGCTGCTGATCTGGTTCCAGCGACGTGCGAGCTTACCGTCGAGGTAGTCGCTCACACCGCTGAACATCAGGACCAGCAGCGCCCAGCCGTCGCTCTGGGGCCCACCGAACTCGGGACGGAGAATCAGCCACAGGAAGACGGGTACGCCAACGAGGCGAGCCATGCTGAGGATGTTGGGGATGGTGAGTACCCGGTCCGTCTGAACGCGAGTCTCCTGGACCTCCACCCGGGGGCCTCCTGTGAAGAACGTGCCAATGATGCCCCCTGACCCTACCCTCAGCCCTCGCCGGCATGTGCACAGGGGTGTCGGGACTGGCGGGGTAAACGCAGAAAAGCCCCGTGCCACAAGGGCACGGGGCTTAACTATCAAAAGGAGTTCGGCGGCGTCCTACTCTCCCACAGGGTCCCCCCTGCAGTA
>NZ_JBEXXX010000011.1:0-182379 GCF_040630635.1 Streptomyces sp. NPDC005761
TCTTTGGGTGCCCGTGCTTTCGCGATGCCGTCGGTGAGTGGGGTTGGGGTGGGGGGTGTGCGGGTTGCCGTCCCGCCCCGCCGTGGGGGGCGGGACGGATCCCGTCCGACGCTCAGGCCGCGGCCCCACGCTCCTGGAGCATGTCCGCCATGAGCGCGATCTCCGACTGCTGGCCCAGGACCATGCCCGATGCCAGGTTCCGGATCTCCTCGGTCCCCGCCGCGGTGGCGGCCGCCCGAGCCATCTCCGCCCCGGCCCGGTGATGCCTGGTCATCAGCTTCAGGAAGCGCACCTCGGCGTCCTTGCCCTTCGCTGACCGGAGCGCGTCGAGCTCGGTGTCGGTCGCCATGCCGGGCATCAGCGCGCCGTCCCGTGCGGTGACGGTGTGCCCCATCCATTCCATGGGCGGCCCGGGGGAGCTCTTCGCGCGCCCCCACGTCTCCAGCCAGCCCAGCATCATGCCGCGCTGGTTGGCCTGGGTGTTGATGATGTCGTACGCGAGCCGGCGCACCGCCACGTCGGACGTGCGGTCCCGCACGATGAAGGCCATCTCGACCGCCTGCTGGTGGTGGACCGCCATGTCGCGCGCGAATCCGACATCGGCCGAGGCCTCGGCAGGGGCTGCCGAGGACGCCGCGGCGGCGGGAGCCGAGGAGGGGCGCAGGACCATCAGCGCGACCAGACCGAGCGCGAGCAACAGCACCGCCCCGCCGGCCAACGCCATCGGCCGTGACGCACGGGCCGCGGACGTCACTTGGCGATCCCGCCGGAGCAGGCGGCGCCCGGCTCCGGGGTCTGCGGGCCCTGGACGTACTTCGTGAAGAACTGCGCGACGCGGGCGTCGCCGGCGCTCTTCACGGCCAGCTGCTTGCCCCAGGCGCTGAGCACCAGCGGGGACTTCTGGTCCTCCACCGGGCTCATCAGGGAGTACGGGGTGGCCTCGACCTTCTTCTCGAGCTTCTCGACGTCGGCCGGGCTCGCCTTGCTCGTGTAGGTGACCCAGACGGCGCCGTGCTCCAGCGAGTGCACGGCGTTCTCCTTCGGGATCTCCTCGGTGTAGACATCGGCGTCGCAGTTCATCCACACCGGGTTGTGGTCGCCACCGACCGGCGGGTTCATCGGGTAGTCGACCTTCTTCTGCACATGCTCCTGCGAGAGCTTGTCCCAGCTCTTCTCGCCCTCGACCGGGGATGACTTGGCGGCCGTCTCCGCCTTGTCCTGCTCGTCGGCGGCGTTCATCAGGTAGCCGCCACCGGCGACCAGACCGGCCACGACCACGACGGCCGCGGTGATCGTGATGATGCGGCTGCGGCGCTCGCGGACCCGCTCCTTGCGGCGGGCCTCCTCCAGCTTGGCGCGGCGGGCGGCGGCAGGGGTGTGCTGCTTCTTGGTGGAGGCCATGGCGGGTCCTTCGGTTCGTGACACGGATGGGCTGCGGGCGCGCGGGAGCGCTTCTCGGGCTGTCCGAGAGCGGTAAGGGCCCTTAGATCCGTTGAACCTGGAGGCGCAGACGGTCGACGTCGTCCACGGCCCCGTTCGACGGGCCGCGGATGGCGGCGGCGCCGGTGAGCGGGGCCGAGGGGAGCGGCGCGGCGGCCGACGGGAGGGCGGCCGGAGCGGGCCGGCCGGGCAGCACGACGGGGGCCGAGTGTTCCGAGGCGCCGTGGCAGGAACTCCCCACCCCACGATCACCCGGGGCATCGGCCACCACGACCCGCGCTGCCGGTACCTGAACGGCGAGGGTGATCCGGGGCGCGGCCGCCGAGGTGGGGGCGTGATGCGCGGAAGCGGACGGCCCGGGTGTCGGCCAGCAGCACGAGGCCAGGGCGATCAGGACGAACACCCAGCCGAGCACCACCGACGCGCGGGTGCTCCGCCGCCGGTCCGTGCGCTCGCTCAGCCAGTCCATCCCGGCATCGTACCGGTGTGTGAAGTTTCAATGAGTGCGGGACCGGGATCGGTGAAACTGTGGATCCCGGAGCGACGGGGCCGCCTCCGGGCGTGCCGGGATAGTGTGCCCCGGTGACAACGCACTCGAACGTATCTGCGGGCTGGTATCCGGATCCGCACGGCGCCCCCCAGCTGCTGCGCTACTGGGACGGTTCCCAGTGGACCGAGCACACCAATCCTGCCGGCGGACAGCAGCAGGCCCAGGCTCCCGCCCAGGCGCCGCAGCAGCAGGCGGTCCCGCAGCAGCAGTACCAGCAGCAGGCGGCCCAGCAGCATTATCAGCAGCAGGCGGCCGGCCAGCAGCAGGCCGCCGCTGTTCCGCAGCAGGGCATTCCCCAGCAGCAGGGTGGCGCCCCCGGCGGGGTGACGCTGTTCAACCAGCAGGTCCTGGTCGTGAACCAGAAGGCCAAGCTGATCGAGGTGACGAACGAGTACAGAGTCTTCGACCAGCACGGCAACACGATCGGCTCGGTCGTCCAGGTCGGTCAGAGCGCGCTGCGGAAGGTGCTGCGCTTCCTGACCAGCATCGACCAGTACCTGACCCACCGGCTCGAGATCCGCGACGCCTACGGTCAGCCGCAGTTGCTGCTGACCCGCCCGGCGAAGTTCATCAAGTCCAAGGTCATCGTGCAGCGCCCCGACGGGCAGCCTGTCGGCGAGATCGTCCAGCAGAACGCCATCGGCAAGATCAATTTCGCGATCATGGTCGACGGCCGGCAGGCCGGCGCCATCAAGGCGGAGAACTGGCGCGCCTGGAACTTCGCGATCGTCGACCACAACGACGCCGAGATAGCCCGGATCACCAAGACCTGGGAAGGTCTCGCGAAGACCATGTTCACCACGGCGGACAACTACGTGCTGCAGATCCACTACCAGCTGCCCGAGCCGCTGCTGAGCCTCGTGGTGGCGACGGCCCTGACGGTGGACACGGCCCTCAAGCAGGACGCCCGCGGCCTCGGCTGAGGCCGGACCGCAGACGCGCCCGCCCGTCTCCCTCACCAGTCAGGCGAGGGACACGGGCGGGCGTATCTGCTCGGTGCGGGCCCTGGGACGGGTCCGCCGAGTCGGACGAACACGCCCGCCCGGCACCCGCCCTACGGCCTGGAGCTGGGACGCGGCTGCGGCAGGGGCCGGACGCACTGAAGTCGACGTTCGTGGACGTCACCCAGGGCGTCGATGACCTGAACTCTGATGTCGAACGCGGTCAGCCGCTCCAGAGCCCTCGGACCCAGTGCGAGCAGCTCCAGGCCTTCCCGGCCTGTGTTCGTCATCGGAACGGCCGCCCCGGGACCGAGATGCAGGAGAAAGTAGTCCTCGTCCGGGTCGAGGCCGAGTGCCGTGAGGGACGTGATGACCTGGGGCCGGCTCAACCACCCAGGGAGGATCGCGGCATCCGCCGCGAACGGTTCGGCTGCCCGGATCCGGTAGGTGACGGAGTGCACCACGGATCGCCCCCCACCGGCGTTGATGAGGGTGACCGTCCTCGACGAATCGGCCAGTTCGCGGCTGTGTCCCTTGAACCCGGACCAGCTCAAGGCAGGGCGCATGGTCTGGGACAGCTGGGATCGCGTCACGATGATGCCGGTCAGCAGCGCCACGACGGCCGCACAGGTGGAGGTGTCAAGAACGGTGAACCGCCACGGCCATGCGTCGCGTACAGAGTCGTTCAAGTTGGTCTTGATGACCTCCCAGACCAGATCGACAAGGGTGAAAGAAAGCAGCGCCCGCGGTAGTTGGAGCGTCTTGCCGCTGGTCGAGACCCTCCGCTGAGACCACGTCGACTCATCCACGCTGTTCCCCCGCCCCCGGGCCGTCCTGGTTACGTGGCCTCACCATCCCGCGAGCGGCCGTGCGGGGGCAACACGCCGCTCCCCGGCGCAGGGCCCGGCGCCCATCGACCGTGGAGCCTCACGCGTCCGCAGCCGTCGTCACGATCACCGCGTGGATGGTCGGTCCCACCGCGCTGACCACCGCACGGACGCGCTCGTCGGCCGCCGGTGGCCGAGGGAACCGGGTGCGCGCGTTCGCGTGGTCGGCACCGGCGACCACGTCCAGGTGTAAGAACGAACAGAGCGGCTGACGGAGGGCGACGGGGCTGGGGGCGTCGGGGCTGGAGGGCGACGGGGCTGGGGGGCGACGGGGGCTACCCCTCGTCCGCTGCCCGGTAGATCCCGAACGCGGCACCCTGTGGGTCGCGCACCACCGCGATCCTGCGGCCGCCCGCGATGTCCGTGGGGAGCATCAGCAGGTCGCCGCCCCCGCTCTGCGCGGTGGCCGCCGTCGCGTCGACGTCGGTGACGGCGATGTACGGCAGCCAGTGCGGCGGCACCTCGGCCGGAAAGCTGTCGTCCAGGGTCAGCACGCCACCGAAGTCCTCCCCGTCGATTCCCCACTGCGGGTACGTCTGCGAGGCCTTGACCGTCCAGCCGAAGACATCGGGGTAGAAGGCGAGCGCCCGTGCGCCCTCCCGGGTGACGAGTTCCGTCCATCCCAGCGTCCCCGGTTCGTTGAAGAGGTCGGCACCGGCGAAGGCGCGGCCCTGCCACAGCGAGAACACCGCGCCGGAGGGGTCCGCGAGGACGGCGAACCTGCCCTCCTCGAAGACGTCCATCGGGCCGACCAGCAGCGAACCGCCCGCCCCGGTCGCCCTCCGGGCCGTCGCGTCCGCGTCCTCGACGGCGAAGGAGACCGTCCAGGCCGGCGGCTGTCCGGGCTGGTAGGTGGGGCTGAGTGCCGCGACCCGGTCGTCCCCCAGGTGCGCCACGGTGTAGCCGCCTGCCTCCTCGCGCGGGTCCGTCTCCGCCCGCCAGCCGAAGAGGGCGGCGTAGAACGACTTGGCCGCCGGTACGTCGGAGGTGCTCAGCTCGATCCAGCAGGGACCGCCGGGCACCGGTGCGGTGAGCTTCATTCGGATTCCTCCGGGCGTGGGTGGATGTGTGCCCGGCTTCCCGGCACACGTGCACGCTATGACCGTGCGCCGGGGCGGGCCATCGGGCACGCGGACCGACAAACTCGTTTACGTGTGTAATACCTGCTAAGGTATTTGGGTGAGTAATACAAGCATCAGGTCCCGGCGGTCCTCCGCCCGCAGAATCCCGCTGGCGGCCCCGCTGCGCCTGGCCCGGCCCTCGGACATGTGGTTCAAGCCCGCGACCAGCGTGGTCGTGGCCACGGCGATCCCCAACCTGGTGCTCTACTCCCTGGACCGCCTCGACCTCGTGATGTACACGATGGCCGGTTCGCTCTGCGCCCTGTACGGCCACAACCTGCCGTACGCACGTCGTGCCAGGACCGTCGTCGGCGTCGTCCTCGGGATGCTCGCGGGGCTGGCCGTCTCTCTTGTCGCGGCCTCGCTGACCGGTTCCACCGCGGTCCTCATCACCGTCGGCGCCCTGCTGGCCGCCGGGCAGAAGCTGCTCTGCGACGCCACCCGCATCGGGCCCCCCGGGCCGGTGATCTTCACCTTCGTCAGCTCTGCCGCCCTGTTCTCCCCACAGACGACCGGCCAGGTGCCGGGTCACCTCGCCCTGACCCTGGCCGCGGGTGCGGTCTCCTGGGTCGTGACCGTCGCCCCCGCGCTCGTCCGCCGGGAGGGGCCCGAGCGCCGCGCCACGGCCCGCGCTCTGGACGCCGCGGCAGCGTACGTCGCCGAACCCGGCCACCGCACCCGCCGCGCCGCGGTCGCCGCCGTGCACGCGGCCTGGCAGACCCTCCTCGCCGCCGGACGCCCCACCCCCGTGCGCGACGCACTGGAACGACTCGTCGTCCACGCCGAGACCGCCCTCACCGGGAGTGCGCAGGACGCGGCCGCCGACGTGGCCCGGCTCCGCGACTGGTCCCGGCGGACCCGGTCCCGCGGTCCCGTCCCCACACCGGTGCCCGCTCCCGGGACCGCCGCGGAACTCTTCGGCGTCGACGCCGAACGCACCGCCCGACGCCAGGCCGCCCGCGAGGGTTCCGTGCGCGCGCTGCTGCACCGCCTCGCCCCCGGCTCCCCGCTGCTGCCGGTCGCGGCCCGCACGCTCATCGGCTGCGCCCTTGCCGGGTACATCTGCTCCGCCGTGGGTGTCGGCCGCCCCTACTGGGCGATCGTGACCGCCGCCTCGCTCTACCAGGCCAACGTCATGCTCTCCTGGAACCGCACGCTGCAGCGCACCCTCGGCAACCTCCTCGGCGTCCTCGTCTTCGCCGCCGTCCTCCCGGCCGCCCGGATGGACCCACTGGCCCTGATCGGCTTCTGCCTCCTCTTCGGGTTCGCAGCCGAGGCCCTGATCACCCGCAACTACTGGCTCGGCTCCGTGGCCGTCACCCCGATGGCGCTGCTCGTCCTGGAGTACGCCGGCAGCCACCCGGCCGGTGAGCTCATCGGTGACCGGGTCCTGGACACCGTCATCGGCGCCGGCGTCGGATTCCTCGCTGCGGTGCTCGTCACCAACCGCCGCGCCACCGGCCGCGTCGAGAAGGCCCTCGCCGACGCCGAGCGGGCCCGCGCCCACGCCGTACAGACCCTGGCCGCCCCCGCGCCCACGCCCGCCGCCCTGGACGCGGCCCGCCGCAGGCTCACCGGATCGCTGGTCGAACTGCGCGAGGCCGAGGACACCGCGGCCGGCGAGTGGTGGCAGCGCGCCCTGCCGCAGGAGGCGGTGCTCGCGGCCGAGCAGGCCGGACACCGTACGCTCGCGGCGACAGCGACACGGCAGGGGATGATCGCCCCGGCCCAGGAGAACGGAGCGGTGTGACCGACGACATCGTCGCCTCGGTGGTACGGCAGTGGCAGGCCGTCAACCCGGAACTCGACACCGGGCCGATGGAGCTCATCGGCCGTATCAACCGCTGCTCCGCCCTGCTCCAGCAGGCCGAGGACGCACCCTTGCGGAGTGCCGGACTGACCCGCGCCGAATTCGACCTGCTGGGCGCCGTGCGACGCACCGACCGTGAGCTCACCCCGGGCGAGCTGGCCAGGGAGACGTTCTCCTCCGGGGCCGCCGTCACCAAACGGCTCCGGGTCCTTCAGGAGCGGGGCCTGATCGCACGCCGCAGCGACGCCCGGGACCGCCGGGTCGCGCACGTCGGCCTCACCGACGAGGGGCGGGAACTCGTCGACGGACTGCTGCCGCAACAACTCGCCTACGAACGTGCCGTGCTCTCCGGTCTCGACGCGGAGTCCCGCGACCGGCTCAGCGCGCAGCTCAGCGAACTGCTGGTCCAGTTGGAGGGCCGGCTCGGCGGCGCCCGTCGCTGACCCGTCGGGTCGTCCGGGCCCGCAGCGCTACCCGGCCGGGCCGAACCGTGCGACGGACCGGAGGAGTTCTCCGGCGCGACGCCCCAGTACGGCGTCGTCGCCGCGCCCGGCCGGTGCGCACGCCGCCAGTGCCAGCCGGTCGCGGAAGGTGGAACCGGCCAGCGGTACGGCGACCGCGTGCACGCCCTGCACCGACTCGCCGCGGCTGAGCGCGTATCCGCGGTCACGGATCTCGGCCAGTTCGGCGAGGAGGCCCGGCCGGGAGGTGAGCGTGCCGGGGGTGACCGGGTCCAGCCGCTCCCGCGGATACAGGGTGCAGACCTGTGCGGTGGTCAGCCGGGAGAGCAGCAACTTGCCGCCCGCCGTGGCGTATGCGGGACGGACGCGGTTCCGTTCCAGCACCACCCGTACCGGCCGGCACGACTCCCGGCCGTCGGTGACCACGACCTGATCGCCGATCAGCGCGAGGCTCAGCACGGTCTCGCCGGTGCTCCGCACGGCATCCTCCAGTACCGCGCCCACCTGTTGCCTGACGGGGGCGCCGAATCCGGCCGGACGGCCCAGGCGCACCAGTTCGGGGCCGGCCGAGTACCCCCGCCCCGCGGTCTCCCGGATCGCGAAGCCGCGTCCCTCCAGGGTGCTGAGGACGCGGTGGGCGGTGGAGCGGCCGATGGAGAGCAGCTCTGCCGCCTCGGACACGGTGAGCGCGTCATGGGTGAGGAACAGCCTCATCAGTCGCAGGCCGGTATCGAGCGATTCGATGGTGTAGTCCCGTGCCGGTCCCATGAGACGTCTGTTCCCCTTCGTGCCCCGGAATGCCTTGCACCCCTGCGGTGGTCATCAATCTGCTCCTTTCGATCCGCTTCGATCACATGTGCCCTTGTCCCTCTCTGTGGGACTCCTCCCTGGGTGTTCGCCATGGACGCGAGGCGGCTGCGGTTAGCAAGGACCTCGGTGATCCGCCTCCTCGCCGTACGGATCGGACGCGGGGGCCGAGCCGTGTGGGAGCGGATCCACGGAACCGTGTCCCGCACAGGAGGACGGATGCAGGCGCGTCTTCCGAATCCATCACCCTCGTCACTCCCCGCACACGCTTGTTGGCGTTGCGTGTAAAAACTCGTGAGTGTATTACCGCGAGAGCGCTCGCGCAGGGGGTTGGGCGAATGTGCCGAAGCACTGTTTCGATCTGACTAAGCTCACGCGCAGTGAAGTCGAGTTGATATGAATTCGAGCGCTTGTTCCCTACTGCCCTGCAAGCGCTGTACCTCCCGATTACCTCCCGAATCAACCGCCAGAGGTTTTAGATGGTTCGTGTCGAATCACCACCGATCGACCGAGAAACACCCGTCGCCCGCGCCGTGTTGCTGCCCGTCCTCGGGATGGCCGGCGCAACCGCGGCCGCCGTGGCGCTGGTTGCCGAGGCCGCGCGGATACCAGTCGTCTGGTGCGGCGTCGTCGCCACCGCCGTGGTCGCCGTGCTCACCGTCCGACTCGCCCGCCGCTCACGCACGAACCGGCGCCAGCGCGCCCACTACGAGCAGCGCGTCAGCGCGCTGGAGCGGCGCATCGCCAATCACGACGAAGAGACCGTACGGATCAGCAAGGAACTCCTCCCTGCGGCGATCCACCGGCTGCGCGTGGGCAATTCGCCCGACGAGGTGCTGCGGGACGTCGTCGACGCGGACGAGGTCTACCGCCACCTCCCCGACGCGCAACGCGCGCTCGTCTACACGGTGCTCGACATCATCGACAACGAGGAGGCGACGCGTGACTCCGCGCAGCGCGCCTTCGTCAACGTCGCCCGCCGCGTCCAGGCGATCGTTCACCGGCAGGCCAGTGAACTGCGGGAGATGGAGGAGCACCACGGGCGCAACCCCGACGTCTTCGACGACCTCCTGCGCATCGACCACGGCACCGCGCTGATCGGCCGGCTCGCCGACTCCATCGCCGTACTCGGCGGCGCCCGCCCCAGTCGTCAGTGGCCCAAGCCCGTACCGCTGTTCAGCGTGCTGCGCGGTGCCATGTCGCGCATCCTGGAATACCCGCGCGTCGATCTGCACTCGATCGCCAAGGTCGCCATCATCGGCACCGCGGTCGAACCGCTCATCCACGCCTGCGCCGAACTCCTCGACAACGCCACCAGGTACTCGCCGCCGCAGACCCGGGTGCACGTCACCGCCGTAGAGGTCCAGACCGGCATCGCCATCGAGATCGAGGACGGAGGCGTCAGCCTCAGCGAGGAGGCCCGCGCCCGGGCCGAGAACATGCTCGCCAGGGCCCAGGCCGGCTCGAGCATGAACGACCTCGGCGAGTCCCCCCGGCTCGGCATGGCCGTCGTCGGCCGGCTGTCGCGGATGTACGACCTCCAGGTGTCGCTGCGGCAGTCCGCGTACGGCGGTGTCCGCGCCGTGCTCATCGTGCCCCGCGCCATGATCACCACCGGCCCCGCGCCCGGTATCGCCCACGGCATCGGCGCCACGTCGCGGCCCACCAGCGACATCGACCTCGCGGACATGAAGCATGTCGTCCCGGCCCGCAGCAGCCACCGCAAGCCGAGTCCCATCGCCGCACGTCCGGCCACCGGACCGGTCGCGCCCGAGACCCGGCCCGCCACTCCGGCCGTCGCCATGGAGGACGAGGCCCCCGTGGTGACCGAATGGACCCCGGGAGGGCTCCCGCAGCGCCGCAGCCGCGGCCGCGCGCCGCTGGGTTCGCACAACCTCCCCGCCCAGTCCACCGAGGGAGCCGGCCGGAGCAACGGCCACGGCAACGGTCAGGCCAACGGCAAGGAGCCGCCTCCCGGGATCTGGCTGGAGGCGTTCACCAAGGCCGCCAACGGCGTGCCCCGGGAGCCCAGGGCCGACGAAGACTCCGACGATGCGTGGGACAAGGGAGACCTGAAGTGATCCAGCAGCGGGGCAACATGGACTGGATGCTCAAAGAGCTCGCCGACGACGTCCCGGACATCCATCAGATCGTCGTGCTCTCCGCGGACGGCCTGCGCATCGCCCGGCACGGTGGGGACCCCGACGTGGCCGACCGGCTCGCGGCGGCCTGTGCCGGGCTGCAGAGCCTGGCCGCCGCGGTCGCCTCCGAAATCCCGTACAGCGACGGCAGGATGCGCCTCGTCGTCATCGAGGTGACCGGCGGCTTCTTCTACCTGATGGCCGCCGGCGCCGGCGCCTACCTCGCGGTACTCGCCGGCGAGACGGTCGACGCGGGACTCGTCGGATCGCGGATGCGCGACATGGTCGTACGCATCGGTGCCCACCTCACGAGTCCGCCCCGACACGACGGGCAGGCCGGATGAGTTCTTCCCGACGAGAACGCCGCAAGGCCGATCCGGCACTGAGCGATCCGGAACGGCTGTACGTCATCACCGGCGATCCCGACGGCAGCGAGCGGGCAGCGCTCGACCTGGTCACGATGGTGGTCTCGAAGTCGCAACCCTCACCGACGGTGCAGCCCGAGCAGGCCGTGATCCTGCGGCTCTGCCAGGCACCGTTATCCGTCGCCGAGATCTCCGCCTACCTCAGCCTGCCCTTCAGCGTGGTGACCTCGCTCCTCACCGAACTCCTCGCCACGGAACTGATCGAATCGCGCGCGCCGATCGTCCGCGCGACCCTCCCGGACAGGTCCCTCCTCGAAGCGGTGATGCATGGACTTCAGAAACTCTGACACGATCACGGGCCCCCGGAGCGAGGACGTCCTCCCCACCACGGCCACCGCCGCGGTGAAGGTCGTGATCGTCGGAGGGTTCGGGGTCGGCAAGACGACCATGGTCGGCTCGGTCAGTGAGATCCGGCCGCTCACCACCGAAGAGACCATGACCCAGGCCGGCGTCGGCGTGGACGACAACTTCGGGGTGGAGAGCAAGACCGCCACCACCGTCGCCATGGACTTCGGCCGGATCAGCATCAGCGAGGAGCTGATCCTCTACCTGTTCGGCACCCCTGGCCAGGAGCGCTTCTGGTTCCTGTGGAACGGACTGTTCGAAGGCGCACTGGGCGCCGTCGTGCTCATCGACACCCGCCGCCTCGAAGTCAGCTTCGACGTCATCGGGCGGCTGGAGGAGCGCGGCGTGCCGTTCGTCGTCGCCGTCAACACCTTCCCGGACGCGCCGAAGCACCCCGTCGACGCGCTGCGCAGCGCCCTGGACCTGCCGGACGAGGTGCCGATGATCGACTGCGACGCCCGGCTGCGTGCCTCCAGCCGCGACGTGCTGATGACCCTGATGCGCTATCTGCACAGTCTGGCCGTGCCGCTCGGCTGACGTCGCCCGCACGCCTCGCCCGCACCCGATTCGCGCGCCCCCACCGCGTACCCCCATCCGTCCGGCCATGGCAGCCTGATCCCTGGAGCGATCGTGACATCCCCATTCCACTACGAACCCGGCGAGGCCACGGGGCCGGTACCGCCCCCCGAGTGCCCGGCCCACGGCCTCGGCATCGGCCCCGGCGGCCTGCGACGACTGTACGGCCCCGAGGCGGAACAGGACCCGCACGGCCTGTACGACAAACTGCGGGCCGAACACGGCTCCGTGGCACCCGTACTGCTGCACGGCGACGTACCCGCCTGGCTGGTCCTCGGTCACAGCGAGAACCTGCACATGACCCGTACGCCCTCACAGTTCTCCCGGGACTCGCGCCGCTGGCGGGCCCTGCAGGACGGCAGCGTCGCGCCGGACCACCCCTTGGCGCCCATCTTCACCTGGCAGCCGATCTGCGTCTTCGCCGACGGTGCCACCCATGAGCGTCAACGGGGCGCCGTCACCGACTCCATGGGCCGGATCGACACCCGCGGCGTCCGCCGGCACGTCAACCGCTACAGCAACCGGCTCGTCAACGACTTCTGCCGGGAGGGCCGCACCGACCTGGTCAGCGGCTTCGCCGAGCGGCTGCCCATGATGGTGATGTGCGCGATCCTCGGCATGCCGGAGGAGTACAACGACCGGATGGTGCAGGCCGCCCGCGACATGACCCGGGGCACCGCGACCGCCGTGGAGAGCAACGCCTATGTGCTGGCCGCGCTGAGCCGCCTCGTCGAACGGCGCCGCCGTGAACCGGCGGACGACTTCGCTACCTGGCTCGTCGAGCACCCCGCCGACATGAACGACCAGGAGGTGGCCGAGCATCTGCGGCTCATCCTGATCGCGTCCTACGAGGCGACCACCAACCTGATCGCCAACGTGCTCCGCATGGTGCTCACCGATCCACGCTTCCGGGCCCGGCTCAGCGGCGGCCACATGACCGTCCCCGAGGCGGTCGAGCAGACCCTCTGGGACGAACCGCCCTTCACCGCGGTGTTCGGCCGCTGGGCAGTGGGTGACACGGAACTGGGCGGGCAGCGCATCAAGGCGGGCGACGCGCTCATCGTCGGCATCGCCCCCGCCAACACGGACCCGGTGGTGCGCCCCGACCTCGACGCGAACATGGAGGGCAACCGCGCCCATCTCGCGTTCAGCGGCGGGCCCCACGAATGCCCGGGCCAGGACATCGGCCGTGCCATCGCGGACGTCGGCGTCGACGCCCTGCTGATGCGCCTGCCCGACCTCGAACTCGCCGTCGACGAGAGCGAACTGCGGTGGGTCGGCAACATCATGGGCCGCCACCTGGTGGAGCTCCCGGCCGAGTTCGCGCCGCGCGCCCCGCAGGACGACCGGGAACCGCCCTCCATGGGCAAGCCGAACCCGGCGCGCCAGGACTGGGAGGTGCAGTCCGCGGTACGGCACACGGCGCCCACCCCGGTGCGCGCGCCCGTTCCCTCGCAACCGGCCGGCGCGGCGACGGGCGCGGGTCCGGTGGGGGCGACCGTAGCGGTCGACGGATCCGTCGACGGACGGGCCGACACAGGCTCCGCGGCCGGGATGATCCCGCAGCAGCGCCGGCCGGCGGTCCCGGCCAGGCTGTGGCGCGTCGTGACCCGCTGGTGGAACGGGTACTGACCGCAGGCGGCGCCGTCGGGCGCGGGCGTACCGGCCACCGGCCGGTCGTCCGCGCCTCGTTCCGCCACCCCACGTACCATGCGGAAGCGTGAAGCTGACAATTCTGGGCGGCGGCGGATTCCGGGTTCCTCTGGTGTACGGCGCGCTGCTCGCCGACCATGCCGAGGGCCGCGTCTCGGCCGTCACCCTCTACGACTCCGACGTCGACCGGCTCACCGCCATGGCCAGGGTCCTCACCGAGCAGGCCGAGGGAATCCCGGACGCGCCCACCGTCGTCGCCACCACCGACCTGGACGAGGCGGTGCGCGGCGCCGACTTCGTCTTCTCCGCGATCCGGGTCGGCGGCCTCGCCGGTCGGGCGGCGGACGAACGGGTCGCTCTCGAGGAGGGTGTCCTCGGCCAGGAGACGGTGGGCGCCGGAGGCATCGCCTACGGGCTGCGCACCGTGCCGGTCGCCGTCGATCTGGCCCGGCGCATCGCCCGGCTCGCCCCGCACGCCTGGGTCATCAACTTCACGAATCCCGCAGGCCTGGTCACCGAGGCCATGTCCCGCCACCTCGGGGACCGCGTCATCGGGATCTGCGACTCACCCGTCGGTCTCGGCCGCCGCATCGCCCGCGTCCTCGGCGCGGACCCCGACCGGTCCCGTATCGACTACGTGGGCCTCAACCACCTCGGCTGGGTGCGCGGCCTGTACGTCGAGGGCCGCGACGAACTCCCGCGCCTGCTGGCGGACCCGGAGCTGCTCGGTTCGTTCGAGGAAGGCCGGCTCTTCGGCACCGACTGGCTGCGCTCCCTGGGCGCGATCCCCAACGAATACCTGCACTACTACTACTTCAACCGGGAGGCTGTCCGGGCCTACCAGGACGCCGAGCAGACCCGCGGCGCCTTCCTCCGTGAACAGCAGGAGGGCTTCTACGGCCGCATGAAGGACCCGGCGACCCCGGCCCTGGCCACCTGGGACCGCACCCGCGCCGAGCGCGAGGCGACGTACATGTCGGAGAACCGGGAGGTCGCGGGGGCGGGCGAGAGGGAGGAGAGCGATCTGGACTCCGGGGGCTACGAGCAGGTCGCGCTCGCGCTCATGCGGGCCGTCGCCCGCAACGAACAGACCTCCCTGATCCTCAACGTCCGCAACTGCACCACCCTTTCCGTGCTCGACGCGGACGCCGTCATCGAGGCTCCCTGTCTCGTGGACGCGAACGGCGCCCGCCCTGTCGCCGTCGATCCGCTTCCGTACCACGCCGTCGGACTGGTCACCGCCGTGAAGGCCGTCGAACGCGCGGTGCTCGACGCGGCGACGACCGGCTCACGTGCCGACGCCGTCCGCGCCTTCGCGCTGCATCCCCTGGTGGACTCCGTCTCGGTCGCCCGCCGGCTCGTCGACGGCTATGTGAAGGTGCATCCGGGGCTCTCCTATCTGCACTGAGCTGCTGCCCGTCGGGGCGTCCCACGTTCTTGCGCTTCAGCAGCAACCCGGTCCCGGTCCCGGCACCGGGGTGCGCGAAGTACACCTCGGTGACCGGGGCTTCGGCCGTGCCCCGGATTCGGCAGCCGAGCGAGGTGAGCCGGACCCGGCGCAACGGTGTGTCCGCGGTCTCGCCGGTGCCGGGCGCACCGGGGGCCGCCGAGGCGAGCCGGCACCTGTGCGGGCGGGCGTGGTGCCCGGGTCGCGCCCTTCCCGCCGACGGGACCGGCGGACGCGTGGCTCCGTACGGTCATGACGCGACCCCCTCGGTGAGCCCGGCCAGATCGGCAAGCAGTTCGGACACGGTGACCGCGTCCAGCTCGCCGAAGCGCTGCGCGTAGCCGCGGCTCGGCCGGTAGTCGTCGGGCCGCGTGTCGAGCCAGACGGTCTCCAGGGTCTGGTCGGGGAACATATCGACGACGCCCACCGCGATACCCGTGTCCAGTGCGATCACCAGATAGCAGTCGGCGCCAAGACGCTTGGAGATCCAGCGCTCCACCCCCGCGTCCTGCGGCACCCCGCGCTGCCAGCCACGGCGCTCCAGACCGAGGACTTTGCCCGTCGGTACCTTGAGGCCCTCGAAGCGGGTCAGGCGGTTGGTGCCGGCCTCCTCCTCGGTCGGCGTGAACACGGCACGTCCCAGCTGGGGGAAGGGCTGCAGGATCTCGTGGTCAGCGAACACCTCCGACCAGGCGGTCAGCTGCTCGCCCAGGTGCAGGGGATGGGCCAGGCGCACCGTCGCTTCCCCGGAGAGCACGAAGGTCTCGTCGTCGGCGTCGGCGAAGGTGCGGTCCGCCGCCACCCGGAAAGCGGTGGTATTCCCATCCGTCTCGCTCAGCCACACCAGGCGTCGCACCAGGTGCCACAGCAGCGGATGGCCGACGAACAGCTCGCCGAACTCCCGCGCCGTCCACGCCCGGCCCGCCACCATCGCGGCCTCCAGTCGGCGCACCTGGTCGGAGGCGACCGTCCGCACGTCCTTCTTCAATGCCATGAACCGCTTGCGTTCGGCGGATGCCAGCTCCGCGTCGTCCCGCGCACCCGGCTTCGGGAGGTCCTTGCGGCGCTTGCCGTCGCTGTCCCGTACGTACGGCCGCAACTGCTCGTCGAAGCCCACCGTGAAGGTCCGGGTCCCGTAGTCGACGACGGTCGAACCGTCCGCGGCCAGGCCGAAATCGGGTACCAGGCGGTCGGAGAGCTGCTCGCCGGTGAGTCCGAGGCCCGCGGCCACCTCGGCGATCTTCTCCCCGGCCCTGACCTTGAGGGCCTTGAACTTCACCCGCTGGGAGATGCCGTGCAGATGCAGGAGCGCCACATCGCTGCCGATCGCCGCGAGGACGTCGAGACCCTCGACCGCGCGGTGGTGGGCGCCCTCCCCGGGCCAGGACCGGATCACCGGTGTCAGCCGGCGCACCGTCTCGTCGTCACCCAGCCGGCCCAGGGCGTTCAGCGCCCACGACTCCTTGGCGGGAAGGGAGGCGAGCCGCCACTGCTCGAAGAGGGCCCAGGCGAACTCGGCCAATGAGGCACCCTCCGCCGTCCGCGTGACCTCGGCGAGGCCCGGGTACGGCTCGCCGGGTCCCGACATCGCGAGCATCGTCAGGACATGGCGCACCGCCGCCTGCGGCAGAGCGCCGCCCTCCGTGACGGCGATCTGCGGCAGCAGCGCAGGATCGGCCCACCGCGGCAACGCCGGCATGGCGGCGGGCAGTGCCCGTTCCAGCGGATCCGCTGTCAGCAGCCCGGCCACCGCGTCCGCCGCCTGAGCGCCGTACGCCTCGGCGGCGCGGAGCACGATGTCGTCGCCGTGCAGCGCGGCGATCTGGATCAGGGCCGCTTCGGCGGCGCGCCGCGCGACGCCGGCCCTGCCGACGGCGTCCGGTACCAGCAGCCGGGCAGCCCGGGCGCCATGCCGCTGGAACCATGAACGGGCGGTGGCCGCGGTCGACTTGAGCCGCACCGCCCAGTCGGCCATGTGCCGGGCGACCGACCGGTCGACGAAGGGCAGGAGCAACGGCGCGAGGGAGCTCGGCTGGCGGGGCACGGCGCGCAGCAGCAGCGGGAGTGCGGCCAGTCCGAAGCGGGCGGCGATCGGCTTCAGTGTGTCCGAGCCGTCCCACAGGTCGGTGGGGTCCCAGGTGGCGAGCAGTGGCGTGACCAATTCCTCCGGGCCGTGGACGTAGACCCACGCCGGCTGCAGGTTCGGTGCGTCGAGTCGGTAGCGCAGCGCGGCGACAGCGCTCTCCCAGTCGCCCTCGTCCTGCCGCCGGGTGTACCAGCTGGTGGAGGCCGCCCACTGGTCCCGTTCGCCAGGCAGCCACTCCACCACGGGCTCAGCCGCAGCGGTCGGAACGGTCACGACCGTGGGCTTCGTCCTGCTCCGCTGCCGGGTCCACGGCGGGGCCGTCAGTACGGCCGGCAGGGCCTCGGCCGGTGCGTCGGCGAGCCGGTTCACCGGGTTGAGGAATGGCTCGACGGTCTCCGCCAGGTCGGTGCCCAGCGTCGGCAGGGCCCTCTCCACGAGCGCGCGGTGGGCGGCGATGTGCCCCGCCAGCAACTGGCGCGAAACGCTGGATGCCGTACCGGCGTGGCCTCGGACCTCTGCGGCGAGCAGCCGCAGCGCCCGGACGGGGTAGCGGCGCATCGCGTCCATGAGAGCGGGACGGACGTGCTTGGCGTCCGAGTGGGCGAGCAGGAGTTGGAACGCCTCGTCGGTCGGGAATTCCACCAGGGCGTTGGCGACCTGCTTCACACGGTCCGCGTAGGAGTAGGTGTGGTTCAGGTCCTTGCCGATCAGCGGCACGACGGCTGTGCCGATCCCCTCGGCCGCTGTCGCGATCAGGGCGGCGCTGTGACTGATGGTGGGCGTGTGCGCGAAGGCCTGGGCCTGATCAGCGGAGCCGAGAGTGCAGAACACCAAGGACAGGACGGCGTCGTCCTGTTCCGCAGTGACTTCGGGATCCGTGCAGAGTCCGTCGACCCAGTCGGTCTCGCTCGGCGCCAGATAGGCCGTGATGATCTTGCGGTAGGCGTCGGTCCGACAGCGGGACAGGGCCTCGATCGTGGCCCGGTAGGTCTCGTCGTCCGCAGCGGCGAGGAGCGACCGCACCCGGTCGAAGGCCGGACTGCACGACCGCGTCCAGTAGGACTGAGGGGTGCGGGTGCACGCCTCCAGCCAGGGGTCCTCGCGCCTGCTGCCGTACTGCATCCAGTGGGCTTCGGTCAGGAACAGCTCCACCGCCGCCCGGGCCGCGAACGGCAGTCCGCCGAGTCGCACCCAGCTGTCGGCCCAGGAACCCGCGTGCGGGGAGACGAGGCCGGCGATCGAGGCCACGGCCGCCGCTCCGGCCGGTGAGCGACTGCCTGCGAGGTGCAGCCGCGTCAGCTCCACGAGCCCCGCGTCGCTGGCCGGTGCGTCCAGGAACTCCTGGATCCATGCCTTCTCGGCGACTGTCCGTGCCTCGACGGCGTCCAACTGCCCCTTCTGGGCGCGGGCAGGCGTGCGCACCACTCCACCCCGCCGGGGGACGAGCAGACGCCGCCAGGCGGCCGGCATGACGAAGGAGTCCTCGTCGGGCAGCGATCCGGGGTCCTCGGCCGCCCCGCTCGGCCCCGGCCCGGACGGCGCGTCCGTACCGCCCGTGGACGGCATCGACGCAGGGGCTCCCACCTCCTGGTACCCCTTGCGCTCCTTCTCCGCGATCGACCTGGTCACCTGCGCGTCCGCCGCCTCCGGGGAGCCGTACTCCTTCGTCTGCGTACGTCCCTCGCTCCCGCAGCGTCCGTACCGCACCGTCACCGCGGCGCCATCCGATCCGGTCTCCCAGAACTTCGACGCACCGCCCTCGACGTACTCCCAGCGACGCACAGGTCCGCCCCCTTCACACCCGTCTGACCCGCACTGCCACGGGCTTTTCGATCAGTGGTTCCACAGTAGGACCGACCACTGACAACGCAGCGTGACCGGAGCGTGGAGCGAGTGAAGAGGTCGCTGCGCGCAGGTCGGACCCTCGTTCCACGCACACGGGGGAGAGGGCTCAGGGAGCGGAGACGGCGTGCGGTCCGCCCGCGGGCGCCGCCCACGAAGGTGCCACACCCATCACCTGGCAGACCATCAGGAAGAGGGGAATGGGCGGGGTGTACGGCGTACGGCTGTCGGGCTGGTGGATCAGCCGGGGCCGCACGGCGGGGACGTACGCCCCGCGCGCGTACGCGGCCTGCGCGGGCCAGTCCAGATCCAGATCGGAGCCGGACGGCACGATCCACCACCAGCGGTCGGCATCCGCGAAGACGCAGCCCGTACGCGGCAGGTGAGACAACAGCCGGAAGCCGTGGCGCGCGGGCACGCCTACGGCGTCACAGCCCAGGCTCGCCGAGAGGGCGGCCGGCAGCGGCAGTTGCACCATGCCGCCGCCCGGTGAGCAGCCGGGTTCGCGGGAGCGCCTGGCTCCGAGCAGATGGGACATGGCGTTCTTCAGCATGAGTGCTCCGAGCTGTGCGGCAGTTCCGCCCAGACGATGCGGCCCGAGCCGTTCCCGGCGTCGCGGGACCCCCAGGCGCTGCACATCGCGTCGACGAGCAGCAGGCCGCGTCCGTGCTCGTCGTCGGAGCCGCCGCCCAGTCTCGGCCCGCCGGGCTGGTGTCCTTGGTCCTGTACGGCTATGCGCAGCCGCGTCTCCAGGCAGCGCAACTCGCATACGACGCGCGCGCTGGCGGTGTGCACCACCGCGTTGGTGACCAGCTCGGACACGATGAGGACCGCCGCGTCGTGGGCGTCGTCGTCCAGGCGCCACTGGTCCAGCCGGGCACGCGTCAGCCGCCGGGCGCCGGCGACCGACTCCGGTTGCGCGGGCAGCGCGAAGCAGTACCGGAGCGCTTCCGTCCCGGGGCTGAGGTCCATGAGCCGGGGGATGAGCGCACTGCCAGGTGCCACGACCGAATCCTCACAGTGGGGGCTGTGTCACGCTTCGCGATCTTCGTCAGAGAGGGCGGGCATGACGAGTGAACTGGTTCACTCACCAACTCTCCCCCTGTCGTGAACACTTGGCAAGAGGCACTCTGAAAAATTCAGAGTGGCTGTGTTCTTGGTGGCACGCGCATGGCACACTGCTGGCAAACAGCGCATGGGGAGGTCTCAAGTGAGCGAACCGCGGTCCGCCCCGACCGTGGGTCAGGTCGTTCTCGGCAAGCGCCTGCAGGATCTGCGGGAGCGTGTCGGCCTGAGCCGGGACCAGGCAGCCAAGGTGCTCCGCGTCGCTCCGGCGACGATCCGCAGGATGGAGACCGCCGAGGTCGCTCTCAAGATTCCCTATGTGCAGTCGCTCCTGAGGGCCTACGGGATCGCCGAGGAGGAGACCGACGCGTTCGTCGACCTCACCGAGGAGGCCAACAAGCCGGGCTGGTGGCAGCGGTTCCATGACGTGCTGCCCGACTGGTTCAGCATGTACGTCAGCCTGGAGGGCGCCGCGAGCCTCCTGCGCATGTACGAGCCGCACTTCATCCCCGGCCTCCTGCAGACCGAGGACTACGCACGCTCGGTGATGCGCACCGGCGCCGTCGGCCAGACCAGGCCCGAGGACATCGAACGCCATGTGGCGCTGCGGATGCAGAGGCAGTCGCTGCTGACCCGGCCGGACGCCCCGAGGCTGTGGGTGGTGATGGACGAAACGGTGCTGCGCCGCCCGGTGGGCAGCCCCGACGCCATGCGCGCCCAGACCGACCGGCTGCTGGAAGCCACCGAGATGCCCAACGTGACCCTGCAGATCGCCGAGTTCTCCACCGGTCACCACCCGGGCACCTACGGGCCGTTCGTCCTCTTCCGGTTCGCCGTTCCCGAACTTCCCGACATGGTCTACAGCGAGTACCTGACCGGGGCCGTCTACTTCGACTCGCGTCCCGAGGTGGCCTCCTACCTCGAGGTCATGGACCGCATGGCGGCCCAGGCCGCGACTGCACAACGCACGAAGGAAATCCTCCGGGACTTCCGCAAGGAGCTGTGATGACACCCATATACAACGGCATGCCGGCCGCCGATCTCGGCTCCGAGGGCTGGTACAAGCCGTGGAGCGGTGGCAACGGCGGCAACTGCGTCGAGGCGATGAAGCTCTCCGACGGACGAATCGCCATGCGTCAGTCGGCGGACCCCGACGGTCCCGCCCTCATCTACTCCCACCGCGAGATCGCCGCTTTCATCCAGGGCGCCAAGGCCGGTCAGGCAGACTTCCTCCTGACCTGACCTCATCGCGCGGACGGTTCCCGGTCGCCGCGCGCACCGCATTCGTTCTCTGTTCGCCGGCCCACGGATCCAAGGAGCGCGCTATGACCGGGCACGAGCCCCCCGTCGAGATCGACACCAGCAAGCCACATCCCGCGCGGATGTACGACTGGTTCCTCGGCGGCAAGGACAACTATCCGGTCGACGAGCAGATGGCCCGGCAACTGCTGGCCGTGGACGCGCGAGGCCGTGACATGGCACGCGTCAACCGGGCGTTCATGCACCGAGCCACCCGCTGGCTCGCCGAGAACGGCATCCGGCAGTTCCTCGACATCGGCGCCGGGATACCGACCGAACCCAACCTCCACCAGATCGCCCAGCGGACCGCGCCGGACGCGCGCATCGTCTACTGCGACAACGACCCGATCGTCCTGGCCCACGCGGCGGCCCTGCTGCGCTCGACCCCGGAGGGCGCCACCGAGTACATCCAGGCCGACGCCCGCAGGCCCGAGGTCATCCTGGAAGCGGCCGGAAAGGTCCTCGACTTCAGCAAGCCGATCGCGCTCTCCCTGCTGGCGCTGCTGCACTTCCTGGACGACGAGGACGGAGCCGCGGAACTGGTGGACAGCCTGGTCGACCAGCTGGCCCCCGGCAGCTACCTCGTGCTCTCGCAGACCACCGGCGACTTCGACCCGGAGGGCGCCGCCCAGGCCGCCGCGATGTACAGGGCCCGCGGCATGACCCTGCGCCCGCGCAGCCGGGCCGAACTCACGGCCTTCTTCCACGGACTCGAACTCGTCGACCCGGGTGTCTCGCTCTCCGCCGAGTGGCACCCGGAGCTCGGCGAGGTCATCGACGTCCCGGGCGACGAGCCGATCCCGGGCTACGCGGGTGTGGCACGCAAGGCGTGAGCGGCGAGGGGGCGGAGGCGTGGCGAGGCCATTCGCCGCACGCCCAGGCACTCACAGCGGCCGTCGCGCAGAACCCGTTGCGCGACTCTTCGCCCGGGTCTGTGCAGTCCCCCGCACGACCCGGCTCCACCGCAGGTCACAATGGACCCATGTCCCGACGCACCGCACGTCCCCGGCGGCCCTCCGCCGCTCCCGCCCCCCAGGTCACGGCCGCCTCGCCGTGCCCCTGCGGGCTGCCCGCCGCCTACGGCGAGTGCTGCGGGCGGTTCCACGCCGGGGCGCAGGCGCCGACGTGCGAGGCGCTGATGCGCTCGCGGTACGCCGCCTTCGTCGTCGGGGACACCGCCCATCTGCTGCGCACCTGGCACCCGGACCACCGGCCGGGTGTCCTCGACCTCGATCCCGGCCAGCGCTGGCAGGGCCTGGAAATCCTGGAGACGACGGAGGGAAGCGCCTTCCACACCACGGGCACGGTCACCTTCCGGGCCCACTACACGGCCGACGGCCACCGCGACTCGCTCCACGAGAAGAGCCGCTTCGTCCGGTACGAGGGCGCCTGGGTCTACGAGTCCGCCGTCTTCGCCGACTGACGGTCCGCCGCGGGGCAGGCTCCGAGCGGCTCCGCCGTCTTCGCCGACTGACGGTCCGCCGCGGGGCAGGCTCCGAGCGGCCTCAGACCGGCGCGCCGGCCGGGGCCACGGGGGCGAGTTCCTGCGTGAGGTCCTCCGCCAGCAGCCGCTTGGCGATCACGTCGACCGCGGCGCGCAGCCGGGTGTCGTCCGCCTGCTCCCGCTGGTCGCCCAGCTGCTCGCCGAGCCAGTGGGACCATGCGTCGTTGATCGTCCTGGCCTCCCGGCTGCCCGCCTCGGTGTGCGTGAACACATGGCCGTCCCCGGTGAGGTAGCCCTCCTCGATCATCCGGTCGAAGACGGGCACCAGCACCTCCGGCGGAATCCTGTGCCGGGTGGCGATCAGCCGGAGCCCCGCATGGCCGACCATCCGGGTGAACAGCTCGACCTGCATCACCGCCCAGGCCCCCGCCATGTCGAGCCGGGTGTCGGACGAAGCCACGATGCGCCGGGCGGTTTCCGGGTCCACCCGCCGCAGGATCTTGGCCACCGAGAACTCCAGCAGCCGGGCGGAGTCCCCGGCGCTGGGTGACGCGAACCCCTCGCCCATGTCGGTCGAGCCGGCCCGTGCCGTGTCCCGCAGCTTCACCTGCTTCAGGAACAGCGCCACGACGAAGCCGAGCACCGCGACCGGCACCGTCCACAGGAAGACGGTGTGCAGGGTGTCGGCGTAGGCCTGGGCCAGGGGCGCGGACTGGGCGGCGGGCAGCGAGTGCAGACCCTCCGGACTCTGCGAGGCCTTCGCCACCACCGCCGGATCACCACCCGCCCGCAGCGCCGCCGCGACCCCGTCCTCGAGGTTCGGGCCGAGCGAGTTGGCGTAGATGGTCCCGAACACGGCGGTGCCGAAGGAGCTGCCGAGCGTACGGAAGAACGTCACGCCCGACGTCGCCGTGCCCAGGTCCGCGTAGTCGACGGTGTTCTGCACCGCGATCGTCAGCACCTGCATGCACAGCCCGATGCCGAGGCCCAGCACCAGCATGTACAGCGACTCCAGCCAGACCCCGCTGTCCGGGCCCATCCGGGAGAGCAGGAACAGTCCGACCGCCATGACCAGCGAGCCCACGATGGGAAAGATCCGGTAGCGGCCGGTCTTGCTGACCACATTGCCGCTGAAGATGGAGGCGGCCAGCAGACCGATGACCATCGGCAGCGTCCGGACTCCCGAGAGTGTCGCCGAGTCCCCGTCCACGTACTGCAGATAGGTCGGCAGGTAGATCATCGCGCCGAGCATCGCGAAGCCCACGATGAAGCTGAGGATCGAGCAGACCGTGAAGACCGGGTTCCCGAACAGCCGCATCGGCAGCATCGGTTCCTTCGCCCGGAACTCGACGAGGCAGAAGGCGGCCAGGGCCAACAGGCCGAGGACGAACAAGCCGATGATGACGGGGGAGCCCCAGGCGTACTCGTTGCCGCCCCAGCTCGTCGCCAGGATCAGTGAGCTCGCCCCGATCGTCACCATCGCGATGCCCAGGTAGTCGATCACCGGACGTCCCGCGGCCTTCACGGACGGAATGGTCCGGGCCGCCGCGATGACCACCACGATCGCGATCGGCACATTGACGTAGAACGCCCAGCGCCAGGTCAGATGGTCGGTGAAGAGGCCGCCCAGCAGCGGTCCGATGACGGTGGAGACGCCGAAGACCGCGCCGATCGCACCCTGGTACTTGCCGCGGTCGCGCAACGGGATCACATCGGCGATCAACGCCATCGACGTGACCATCAGGCCGCCCGCGCCGATGCCCTGCAGACCGCGCCACACGATCAGCAGTGTCATGTTCGTCGCGAGACCGCAGAGGAACGAACCGGTGATGAAGATGATCGCCGAGAGCTGGAAGACGATCTTCCGGCCGAACAGGTCGCCGAACTTGCCGACCAGGACCGTCGCCACCGTCTCCGCCAGGAGATACGCCGTCACCACCCACGACATGTGGGCCGCGCCCCCGAGGTCCGAGACGATCGTGGGCAGCGCGGTGCCCACGATCGTCTGGTCCAGGGCGGCCAGCAGAATGCCCAGCACGATCGTGACGAAGACGATGTTGCGGCGGCGCGGATCGAGCAGGGGCGGTGCGCCGGCAACCTGCGCGGCGGGGGCGGTCTCGCTGGCAGTGGTCACCTTTGCACCCTCACACCGGCCCTTGTCACCCGCATACCGGGGACGTCCGGACGGGTCAGCCCAGCAGGTCCTTCAGCGACGCCTTCATCCGCGCCACGAAGGCCTCCCGCACCGGCTCGCTCACCCGGTCCAGCGAGAGATACGGATTGAGGTCCTCCAGCTCGACGAGCAGCAGCTCACCCGTCGCGGTCCGGCACGCGTCGACCCGCTGGATGCCGTGGTCGAGGGTGTTCCAGTCGATGAACGAACGCGCGAACGCCAGATCCGCCGCGCTCGCCTCGTACGGTTCCAGCACCCACCGCCGCTCCGGGTGCGGTGCGTTCAGCGCGTACTGGTAGTCGTGATCGACGAAGTAGAAGGACACCTCGTAGCGGAAGTCGATCCGCGGCTGGACCAGCTGCGTGCCGTCCGCCCCGGGGGGCAGCGCGGGGGTGCGTACGAACTGGAGCCCGACCGAGTCCGCGCCCAGCTTCGGCTTGATGACATAGCCCCCGGCCTCGGGCAGCAGACCCAGATCCGCCGCCCGGTCCACGGTGGGGATCACCGGGTATCCGGCCCGGCTCAGGTCGACGAGGTACTGCTTGCCCGCCATGTCGCCGCGGCCGGTCAACGGGTTGTACACCCGCGTGCCCAGGCGCCCGGCCCGTGCGCGGAACGCGTCGTACGCCTCCTGGTAGTGCAGCACCGGGCCGCTGTTGCGTACGACGACGGCGTCGAAACCGGCCAGCAGCGCGGCGGCGTCCCGGGGGTGACAGAGAGCGATGTCGAAGTCCTCGCGCAGCCGGGACGTCAGGTGGATGTCCTCGTCGCAGTAGCGGCGTCCGCGGGCCTCGTAGGCGAGATCGGTGACGAACAGGACGGACGGGCGCGGGCCGGCGGGCATGGTTCCCCCAGGGGGTTTCAGGTCGGACGGTGGGTCAATAGCCTTGGCGGCGTTGCCCGTCAACGACCCTGGAGCGCCATGACGTCTGCCCCACAAGAGTCACTCGCCTCGCAAGCACCGCCCGTACCCGACATTCTCTCGCCCGCCTTCGCCGCCGATCCCTACGGGGCCTACCGGATCATGCGCGAGAGCCATCCGCTGATCCGGCACGACGCCACGAACAGTTACGTCGTCTCCCGGTACGAGGACGTCGAGCGGGTCTTCAAGGACAAGGCCGGCGAGTTCACCACCGAGAACTACGACTGGCAGATCGAGCCCGTACACGGCAGGACCATCCTTCAGCTCAGCGGACGTGAGCACGCCGTGCGCCGGGCTCTGGTCGCCCCCGCCTTCCGGGGCGCCGACCTCCAGGAGAAGTTCCTCCCGGTCATCGAGCGCAACGCGCGCGAGCTGATCGACACGTTCCGGCACACCGGTCAGGCCGACCTCGTCGACGCCTTCGCGACCCGCTTCCCCGTCCTCGTCATCGCCGACATGCTCGGCCTCGACAAGGCCGACCACGACCGCTTCCACGGCTGGTACACCAGCGTCATCGCCTTCCTCGGCAATCTCGCGGGCGACCCGGAGGTGGCGGCGGCCGGTGAACGGACCCGGCAGGAATTCGCCGCGTACATGATCCCGATCATCCAGGAGCGGCGGAAGGCCCCCGGCGACGACCTGCTCTCGGCACTCTGCACCGCAGAGGTCGACGGCGTCCGGATGAGCGACGAGGACATCAAGGCCTTCTGCAGCCTGCTGCTCGCCGCCGGTGGCGAGACGACCGACAAGGCCATCGCCTCGATCTTCGCCAACCTGCTCACCCACCCCGAGCAGCTCGCCGCCGTGCGGGAGGACCGCGGTCTCATCGACCGGGCCTTCGCCGAGACACTGCGGCTCACCCCGCCGGTCCACATGATCATGCGCCAGACGGCCACGGACGTGGAGCTCGGCGGCGGGCGGGTGCCCGCGGGCTCGACCGTCACCTGCCTGATCGGCTCCGCCAACCGGGACGCGTCCCGCTACACCGACCCGGACCGCTTCGACCTCTTCCGTACCGACCTGACCAGCACCACGGCGTTCTCCGCGGCGGCCGACCACCTGGCGTTCGCCCTGGGCCGGCACTTCTGCGTCGGTGCCCTGCTGGCCAGGGCCGAGGTGCAGACCGGGGTGAACATGCTGCTGGACGCGATGCCCGACGTGCGACTCGCGGAGGGGTTCGCCCCGTCCGAGCAGGGCGTCTTCACCCGGGGCCCGGCGTCGCTGCCGGTGCGGTTCACGCCCGTGACCGGCTGAGCGTACGACGGCCCCCCCGGTGAGGTGACAGCCATCGAGGGGCCGTCACCGTCCGGCGGATCTACGATCGGATGACGAAGCGACGCGAACCGGCGGGGTGCGGGCCGGCGCTGATCACAAGGAGCAGCCATGGCCACGCGGTTCGACGCGACGGTGGAGATCGACCGGCCGATCGAGGCGGTTTTCGCCTACCTCGCCGACGGGACGCACGATCCGGAGTTCAGCCCGCGGGTCCAGCGGATCGACAAGGTGCCCGCCGGGCCTACCGCCGTCGGGACGCTCTTCCGCAGCACGGTCAAGGACGCCGGCATGAAGTCCCGACGGGAGTTCGGGATCACCGAACTCGTGGCGCCCGGCCGGATCCGCTGGCAGGAGCGGTCGAAGAACCTCGTGACGGCGGCGGACGGCGGCTACGACCTCGAACCGACGGCCGGCGGAGGCACCCTGGTCCGGCTCTTCAACTCTCTGGAGGGCCATGGCGTCGGCAAGCTCCTCGTCGGATTCGCCGGCAGCGCGGCCCGCAAGGACGCACCTGCCTTCGGGCAGCGCATCAAGGCCGCGGTGGAGGCCTCGGTCGCCCGGTGAACGGCCCCCTTCGCACCGGATGGCGCAAAGGGGGCCGGGCGACCCGGTTCGGGCCTTCGGTCAGCGGATGTGGCGCCCTGAGATCGCCCGGGCGATGACCAGGCGCTGGATCTCGCTGGTCCCCTCGAAGATCGTGTAGATCTTGGCGTCCCGGTACATCCGCTCCACCGGGTGCTCCCGGCTGTACCCGGCGCCCCCGAGGATCTGGACGGCCTTCTCCGTCGCGGACACGGCGAGCTCGCCTGCCCGCAGCTTGGACATGGAGCCCTGGCCCGCGTCGAAGGTGCGGTCGTTGCGGGCCATCCACGCGGCTTGCCAGATCAGCAGCCGGACGGACTCGATCTCCGTACGGATGTCGGCCAGCGCGAACGCTATCGACTGGTTCTCGATGACGGGCCGGCCGAACGCCTCGCGCTGACCGGCGTACTCCAGCGCGTACTCGTACGCCGCGCGCGCGATGCCCAGCGCCTGGGCGCCGACGGTGGGACGGCTGACCTCGAAGGTCGCCATGGCCGCCTGACCCTTGGCGTTGCCGCCCTCCCGGGCGCGCGCGAGCCGGGCGTCCAGCTTCTCCTTGCCGCCGAGCAGACAGTGCCCGGGAACGCGTACGTCGTCGAGGAAGACGTCCGCCGTGTGCGAGGCCCGCAGGCCCAGCTTCTTGATGGTGCGGCTCGCCTCCAGGCCCTTCGTGGCGGGAGGCACGATGAACGCGGCCTGCCCGCGGGCGCCGAGCGACGGATCGACCGAGGCGACGACCACATGGATCTCGGCGATGCCGCCGTTGGTGATCCACGCCTTCTGGCCGGAGAGCACCCACTCGTCCTTGGCCTCGTCGTAGCGTGCCTTCGTGGCCATCGCGGAGACGTCCGAGCCGGCCTGCGGTTCGGAGACGCAGAACGCCGCCACCTTCGGGTCGTCCTCGTCGCCGTAGCACTGGGGCACCCACTCGGCGAGCTGGTCCGGAGTGCCGGAGGCGAAGATCCCGGCGACGGCGAGGGAGGTGCCGAAGAGCGCCATACCGATTCCGGCGTCACCCCAGAACAGCTCCTCGTTGGCTATCTGGAGCGAGAGTCCTGACGGATCGCCGTACATGTCGGCGAGGGACTCGAAACCGTACAGACCGATCCGGGCCGCTTCCTGGATGACGGGCCAGGGCGTCTCCTCTCGGGCGTCCCATTCGGCGGCCGCCGGGCGCACCACCTGGGCGGCGAAGCCGTGCACCCAGTCGCGCAGGTCCTGCTGTTCCTCGGTGAGGGCGAGGGAGAAGTAGCTCACCGGCCTCAGGCCTTCGGAATGTCGAAGTAGCGGGTGAGGCCCGAGGCGAGACCGACATCGCCGGCCACCTTCAGTTTGCGCATCATGAACATCGTCACGGGATTGCCGTTGCCGGAGACGAGCTTCAGGAACTCCGCGTCGGCCATGACCAGCGTCGTGCGTGGCTCGGCCTCGGAGCGGCCCTCGCTGATCGTGCAGGTGCCGTCGGCGATCGCGGTCTCGTAGACCGCATCGGTGTCACCGGTGATCTTCCAGCGGATCAGTGCCTCGAGCTGTCCCGCCGCCTCCGGGCGGAACTGCTGCCTCATCCGGCCGAAGACCTCGCCGAGCACCCGGGTGCGCAGTTCGCCGTGCATGACCTCGCCGAGCTGCTTGGCGGACAGGCCCTTCACGATCCGTGCGAACTCCTGCGGGGAGACGGCCGCGAAGTCGAGGGCGGTCAGGTCGTCGGTGAGGTTGCCGCTGCTGTTGTCGGCCACGCCAGTTCCTTACTCTGGAGTAAACTTACTTCGGAGTAAGGTAAGCGCATGGTGGCGCCTCCGCAAGATGGAGGAGCCACGGGGAGTCACCAGGAACTGCCGGGGCGCACCGCCAGCCGGGGGTGGTGGGCGGAGAGCACCTTGTTGGCGCGGGCGAGTTCGGCGAGGGCCTGTTCACGGTCGGCCTGGTCCTCGATGTCGAGCCGCGGACCGCGGAAGCTGCGGACCTCGCGCGCGGCGCACTCGGCGTCGAACTCCGCCTCCAGGATGTGCGAGGGGGTGCAGGAGCCGATCAGTGCGGCGATGCGGTCCGGGATCGGTACGGGGACGAGCAGGTGCGAGGCGGTCATGGGGGTTCCCTCTCGAATGGTGGCCAGGAGGTCGGACGTCGCGACCGCCGGGTGGGCGGACGACTCCTCCATATGTACGGGACGCAGTTCCGGGTTTCTCGTTGAGAACGTCTCCGTGTGGCAACCGTCTGGGAGTGACCGGGTATTTCCCCTTACCCATAAGTAAGTTGACGCGCAGTGAAGGCCGTGTTCTGGCCGGAAACGGTTCTGCGGACGGATTACGGCGTGGAGTCGTCGGCGCGGGACTGGAGTTGGAGCGCCCGCAGAACGGCCTCGGTGGAGAACCTGCTCTGCGGATCGGTCAGTTGCTGACCGAAGATGGACTCCAGGTTACGCATGCGGTAGCGGACCGTCTGCGGGTGCACGTCCAGAAGTTCGCCCATGTGGGCGGCCGTGCCACGGGTGTCGAGCCAGATGCGCAGAGTTTCGATCAGCCGTTCCCGTCGGGTGGCGCTGATGCCGGCGACAGGAGCGAGCTCCCGCCGGGCGAGCTGGTCCAGGAGGACCGGGTCGGACAGCAGCCACAGGGTGATGAGGTGGTCCTCGCAGAGGATGGACGGCGCGTCGTCGATGACGCCCGCGTCGACGAGTTCGAGGACTCGCCTGGCCCAGCGGATCGAGTCCGACGCCAGGGCGGTGGGAACGGTCAGTCCGATCGCCACCCGGGTGCCGAGGAGCGTCCGGTCGAGCATGGATCTTCGTGCGTCGTCCAGGGGGCCGGGGATCAGCAGATGGGGCTGGGGATCGCTGAGGTCGACCAGGATGTCGCGGTCGGCGCCGGCCCGGTCGATTCCGGCAGGGGAGCGGGCGGCCACGAGAGTGACCTCCTCGGGGAGCGTCCACCCGGTCTGCTCGCACAGTTCGGCGATGGCGGTACGGGGCACGGGGCGCCCGGCCAGGATCAGGTGGAGCAGACGCCGGCGCATGGCCTCGCTCTGTTCGCCGGTCTGGGACTGCACCTCGAGGAAACCCTCGCGGGACAGCGATTCGAGCTCGTCTATGTAGGTGAAGAGGGCGTCCGCGAAGCTGAGCATCAGGGTGGGGGAGAAGTTGTAACTGCGGCCGACCTTCTTAGCCCGTCGCAGTGCCACGCGCGCACCGAGCCGATAAGCGCCCTGGAGCGTTTCCATGGTCCGGCCTTCGTAGGCCTCGAAGCGTCCGAACCGGCGGCACATGTCGTCACGTAAGGAGGTCGAGGTGGATGGTTCGGCCACCAGGTCGACGAACGAGGAGAGACTCCGTTCCACGCCCACGCGAATGGCCTGGCCGTTGGGGCCGCTGAGCAGCCGCGCGTATTCCGGATAGGCGCGGGTGACCTCGACGCCGATCTCCTTGATGAGGCTGGGAAGTTCGGGCCGCATAATCGTGGCGAACTCCTGGGGAAGCGGTCCCAGCGGATCCCCCGTGTCCAATGGAGAAATGACTTTCGGCATGACGTGTCCCCTTGCTCTCCAGAACCCGGTGGGGGGTGAGGCGGTGGGGGAAAGCGCTCCCACGTACCGACAGGTGCGTACCAATTCCGCGACGAAGATAGACCAAGTCGACTGCCGTGCACACCACTTGTGCAAGATCGAAGTGCAGGGTGCACACAGTTCGGCGCGGTTGCGGGGCTCCGGTGCAGGTGGGGAGGGAGTGGTCAATTTCGGACAACTGCCGGGAGTGTGGCCGATATCGCCAGGTGCCGGCCGGGAGGCACCGCCCCGGCCGGCACGGTGGCGGCTGTGGGCCCCGGCGGCCTGTTCGGCCGGAATTTTGCGCACCAAGTGACAATCGGTCTCCGCCGTTTAGTGACCTGCGGACGACAAAAGAAGCTGGTGGCGAGAATCTTGGCCAGCAACATTGTGCTGGAAGTTTCTCGCAAGTAACGTCACGGCCTGTCACAGATTATATGTGGCCGAGAGTGTACGTCTCCCCTCGGAGAAGTGGTTCATAGACGCGCTTCGTGCCCTTGGGCAGCCGTGGAGCGCGTCCCCGCAAGCAGTGCCACCCGCATTGTCGAATCGGAGGAACTAACTGTGCGTAATACCCTCAAGAAGATCGCCGTCGCAACCGGCGTCGCTTCTGTGGCTGTCGTGCTCGGGGCCACCCAGGCCATGGCATTCCCCGCCACCACATGGACGGTCACGCCGAACCCGGCGCCGTTCACCGCCGTGTCCACCAACACGGTCCTGTCGGTGAGCGGCATCCCGCTCACGTGTCCGACGGCGACCGCGGGTGGTTCCGCGTTCAGCGCCACCGGCAACCCCGCGACGGTCGGCAACATCACGTCGGCCACCTTCGGGACGACGGCCAGCCCGTGCACGAGTGCGCTCGGCCCGGTGACGCCGGTCGCCACGACCTCCCCGGCCTGGCAGCTCGTGGCCCAGGACTACACCTCGGGTGTGACGACCGGCTACATCAAGAACATCCAGGCCAAGCTCACCGTCCTCACCTGCAGCTTCAACGTCACCGGTGAGGTCGACGCCAAGTACACCAACAGCACCAAGAAGCTCAACGTCTCCAACTCCAGCGCCCACCAGCTGACCGTCTCGGGCGCCACCGCCGCCTGTGCCGGGATCGTCGCCAACGGGGCCCACCCGACCTTCACGGGCACCTACAGCGTCACGGGAATCACCAGCATCATCGGCACCTGACGGACTGCCGGGCAGCCGGATGCTCCAGCAGACCGCACCGCGTGACCCTGCAGTGCGGTCTGCACCGTCGATGAGAGGGAATGACGAAGGATGATGATGCGCGGGACAGCAGGGCGCAGTCGCGGGCGTGCGACAGTGCGGGGTGGAGCCGTCCTGACCGCGGTCCTCGTGGCCGGAATGATTCCGGGTGTCCAGGCATCCGCCGGTGGTCATGACGTTCGTATCGACGTGCAGTACGGCTGTGATTTTCCCTCCGGGGCCGCCAAGGCCACTGTGCGGGTGTCCGCGACGGTTCCGGAGGGCAGTGCCGTCGACAAGCCCGTTCGGCCCACGGATGTGAGCACCGAACTGACCCTGCCCGAGGCGGGGCTGCCGGACCTGGCTGCTGTCGGGGCGGAACAGGTCGAGGTGGAGACGAAACTGACCGTCGGTGTGGCGCAGGGCGACCACACCGCCGAGACGGTCTGGATCGGGACAGCCGAGGGTCCGGTGGCCGTTCCGGATGCGGAGAACCCCACCCTCACCTCCTCCGGTGGCGTTCCCTCGGTGACCGCGGGTTCTTCCGGCGATCTCGTCTTCACCGCGGGGAAGCTGACCGCGCTGGTGACTTCGCCGCCGTCCGGCGACGTCACCGCCGAACCGTCCGCCCTGCTCCTGACGTGTACTCCGGACCCGGACCAGGACCTGACACTCGCAACGGTGCGGATTGCCGGGGATCCCGCATGGCCGTCCCCGGAGCCCCCCGAGGCCAGGGAAGGAAGGGCGGCCGGTGGCGACTCCGATGCCGACGAGGCGACACCGAAGGTGGGACAACCGGGCAAGCAGGCCCTTCGGGACGGGAAGGCGCCGCCCTGCACGGGTGACCCGGACGACCAGTTCAGCCTGAACGCCTACGTCACCGGCTACGCGGACGTTCCCAAGCTCAAGAGCGCCACACTGTTCCCGGTCGCCTGCACACAGATCGAGCAGGGCCTGACCCAGATCAAGTTCCAGGACGGTCTGATCCATGTGCTCCAGGACTCGACGGCGACCCTCGACTACCAGGGCAAGCTGCAACTGCCGCCTGCCACGGGCACGTTCCTGACCTTCGGCTTCATGCCGACGACAGCGACACTGGAGATGACGCAGATTCCTCCGGCCGCCGGCCCGGACGGCGAACCGGTGCCCAACGTCCACTCCGACCTGACGATCCTCAGCCCCGGCAACAGCGTGGGCACGACGACCATCGATCTGAACCTCCGGCTCCGGCTGTTCGACGTGAAGGTCAACGGCGTCGCCCTGGACGTCGGCCCCAACTGCCGTACGGAGCGCCCGTTCGCCCTGCCCCTGCGGGGGGAGATGGTCCTCAAGGACGGGGTCCAGTCCGGCTACACACTCGTCACCGGCGGTGCGCTCACCGGGCAGGTCACCGTGCCGCCGTTCTCGGGGTGTGGTGTGGGTGAGGACCTCGACGACCTCTTCACCGCCTCCATCTCGGGCGTCCCTGGTGCCGTGAAGCAGATCCAGGGGGCTCCTTGTGCGGCGGCGCAGCACTCGCCGACCGTGTGCACGGAGGACAGCCAGCCGGTTCAGATTCCCGAGCCGCAGCGCTGAACCGCGGCCGGTCCCGCTGTCTTCTCCGCCGAAACCGAACCATTCCATTCCGCTCGGCCCACCATGAATTGAGGGAGTAATGAGAGCTGTCCCGAAGAGATGGCGCACCGGCCTCTTCGCCGCCGTTGCCGCCGCGGTGGTCGCGATCCCGCTGACTCCTCTTTCCGCCTCCGCCGCCGTCAGCGCCGCGAACCTGAACGGGGACTGGGCGCCCTTCTCCCGCTGCCCGGTCGACAACCCGGCCATGCTCGCGGCGGACGGCCAGGACCTGGTCGCGTCGTGCGTGTCCTCCTACTCGCCCGGCGGAGCCATCAAACTGGGTACGACCGTGGCCACCACCGGCGCCAACGACATGCAGTTCGGAGTCGTCCAGGACACGGCCGCCGGCACGTTCAAGGTCATTCCGCCCGCGGGCGGAGCCCTCGTGGGAGCGCCGACGACCATCCCCGGCGGGCTGCTCGGGCTCATGTGTCCCAGTGACATCCCGGTGGTCACCGCCGTCTGCAACCAGATCACGGACGTCAGTCTGAACAAGGTGAAGGCAACGGTGGAGTCCGCCGGGACACCCACCGAGTTCAATCTGCTCGCCGGGCTGAGTACGGGGCAGCCGATCGTGAAACTGCCGGTCCGCATCCACCTGGAGAATCCGCTTCTCGGCTCCAACTGCTACATCGGCACGGCCGCGGACCCCGTGATTCTGCGGCCGCAGAACACCACCGCTCCGGCCGTCGCCATCCAGCGCTTCGACGGTGACGGCACGCCCAACGCCGACGAGGGTGCGATGCTGAGGTTCGCGCTCACCGGGAACACCCAGGGCGACACCACGTTCTACGTGCCGAAGGCCACCGGCTGCGGTCTGGCCGGAATCCTGAGCTGGGCGGTGAACCTGAAAACGGGCCTGCCGTCGCTTTCCGGGGACAACCACCTCACGCTCAACAATGCGTCGACGTACAGCGGTGCGCTCACCGCACCGGGTCTTGTCCTGCCCGACGCCGGCAAGGTGCTTTCCCGGTACTGGCACTCCGCGGTGAAGTAGGGCCGGCGGGCGCGCGGAGGCTGCGGTGCTCCGCTCCGTTCCTTGCGCGCTTTCCGCTGTGCGGCCGATGCCCGCCCCGTCCGAGAGTTATTCGGACAGGGCGGGCATTGTTGTGGGGCCGTTCCCTCAGGAAGTGAGCACGGGCGGGAGTGACGGGTACCGCGGAAAGACTCACTTGCCGACAAGCCCGGGTCGGGCCTTGCTCACCTCCCTACAAAAACAATGCCGCTGCCGATGGCCGCGCAAAAAGTTCAGGGACCGCTATTGCGAAGGTAGGTTACTGAGTCGTAGCGTCCAGGTGAGCAGCGCGGGAACGTGTCCGCGATCGCTCGTCGGACGTACGTGGAGTCCAGGTCGCACCCCCTTCGACCCGGATTTCGGACCGGGAATGCCTTGGACTCGATTGCGCTCGCCAGGGGCGAACGGCCTGCAGTCGGGGCCCCATGGCTCCGGCCTCCACGGACCGGCGGCACCCCGACCCGCCCGGAGATCTTGCGCAGTTTTCGACAAAGCCGTCCAACGGCTTTGTCACTCGGTGACAAGTGATCCACATGTAGTGCCTGATTCGTCGATTTCCGCTGTTCAACGGCTTGTCCTGGCGGTTTCGGCGGACATAACGTGCGCCTCCTGGTGCATGTGTGACGAGCCGCCATTGGATTTCTCAGAGCCGGAGCGCTGACAGATGACTTCGTTCACCGATACGTCGAGGGAGGGCCGATGGGAATCGAAGTAGTTGTTGAAGGCCTTACGAAATCCTTCGGCAAGCAGAACATCTGGCAGGACGTCAGCCTTACCCTGCCCGCCGGCGAAGTGAGCGTGATGCTCGGGCCTTCCGGCACCGGAAAGACCGTCTTCCTCAAATCCATCATCGGTCTGCTCAAGCCCGAACAGGGACGCGTGCTCATCAACGGCGTCGACATGGTGAACAGCCCCGAGAAGCAGATCATGGAGACCCGGAAGCTGTTCGGGCTCATGTTCCAGGACGGCGCACTCTTCGGATCGATGTCCCTCTTCGACAACATCGCCTTCCCGCTGCGCGAACACACCCGCAAGAAGGAATCGGAAATCCGCCGCATCGTCATGGAGCGGATCGACATCGTCGGTCTCCTCGGTGCCGAGGGCAAACTGCCCGGTGAGATATCCGGCGGTATGCGCAAGCGGGCCGGACTGGCCCGCGCACTCGTCCTGGACCCGCAGATCATCCTCTGCGACGAGCCGGACTCCGGGCTCGACCCGGTACGCACCGCGTTCATCTCGCAGCTGCTGATCGACCTCAACGCGCAGATCGACGCGACGATGCTGATCGTCACCCACAATCTCGACATCGCCTCCACCGTCCCGGACAACATGGGCATGCTCTTCTGCCGCAACCTCGTCACCTTCGGGCCGCGCGAGGTGCTGCTCACCAGCGATCTGCCCGTCGTCTCCCAGTTCCTCGCCGGGCGCCGCGAAGGACCCATCGGCATGTCGGAGGAGAAGGACGCCGCCACCCTGGCCGCCGAGGAACTCAACGGCTACGGGCGAGGCATCAGTTCGGCCAACGCCCCGCGCACCGTCGTCCCGCAGCTGGAACCCTCGCCGGGGCTGCCGGTGCGGCAGGGCGCCCTGCGCCGCCGGGAGCGGGTCATGTCGATGATGGGACAGCTGCCGGAGGCGGCCCGTACCGCCATCCTCAACAGCTACAGCCCGGCCGCGGGCGGTGGGCGCCCATGACGGCCCCCCCACCGGTGCGGCCCCCCGAGCCGCCCGCGGACCGGGTGCCGGAGAAGACGCCCGAGGCCGGACGGCCCACCCGGCTGCTCGCCCCGCTGCGCGAGACCGGAAAGCTGTTCACCCTCGCCGGGGCCGTGTGCCGGGAGACCTTCCGCCGGCCCTTCCAGGTGCGGGAGTTCATCGAGCAGTTCTGGTTCGTCGCCAGCGTCACCATCCTGCCCGCCGCCCTCGTCTCCATCCCCTTCGGCGCGGTCATCGCCCTTCAGGTGGGGTCCCTCACCCAGCAGCTCGGCGCCCAGTCCTTCACCGGCGGCGCCAGCGTCCTCGCCGTCATCCAGCAGGCCAGCCCGATCATCGTGGCGCTGCTGGTCTCCGGGGCAGCCGGTTCGGCCATCTGCGCCGACCTCGGATCGCGCAAGATCCGCGAGGAGCTCGACGCGATGGAGGTCATGGGCGTCTCGCCCGTCCAGCGCCTCGTCGTGCCACGCGTCCTGGCCACCATGCTGGTGGCCGTCCTGCTCAACGGCCTCGTCTCCGTTGTCGGCACGATGGGCGGCTACTTCTTCAACGTGATCATGCAGGACGGCACCCCCGGGGCCTATCTGTCCAGCTTCTCCGCCCTGGCCCAGCTGCCCGACCTGTACATCAGTGAGATCAAGGCGCTGATCTTCGGCTTCATCGCAGGCATCGTCGCCGCCTACCGCGGGCTCAACCCGCGCGGCGGTCCGAAGGGGGTGGGGGACGCTGTCAACCAGTCCGTCGTCATCACCTTCATGCTGCTGTTCTTCGTGAACATGGTCCTCACGGCGATCTATCTCCAGATCGTCCCCGCGAAGGGGAGCTGACCGATGTCGATGCTCAGCTGGCTCGACCGATCCGGTGACCAACTCACCTTCTACGTACGGGCTCTGATCTGGATCCCGCGAACGCTGCGGCGCTACCTCAAGGAGGTGCAGCGCCTCCTCGCCGAAGTCGCCTTCGGCAGCGGCGGCCTCGGCGTCGTCGGCGGCACCATCGGCGTGATGATCGCGATGACCCTCGCCACCGGAACCGTCGTCGGCCTCCAGGGATACGCGGCCCTCAACCAGATCGGCACCGCGGCCTTCACCGGATTCATCTCCGCGTACTTCAACACCCGCGAGATCGCCCCCCTTGTCGCCGGACTGGCCCTCTCCGCGACCGTCGGCGCGGGTTTCACCGCCCAGCTCGGCGCCATGCGGATCAATGAGGAGATCGACGGCCTGGAGTCGATGGGCGTGCGCTCCATGCCCTATCTCGTCACCACCCGGATCATCGCCGGGGTCGTCGCCATCGTCCCGTTGTACGCGATCGGGCTGCTCTCCTCGTACGTCGCCTCCCGCTACGTCACCGTCCTGTTCAACGGACAGTCGGCAGGCACCTACGACCACTACTTCAACCTCTTCCTCTCTCCACAGGACGTCCTGCTGTCGGTGCTCAAAGTGCTGATCTTCAGCGTGATGGTGATCCTCGCGCACTGCTACTACGGCTTCCACGCCTCCGGCGGACCCGCCGGGGTGGGGGTGGCGGTCGGCCGGTCGGTGCGCAACGCGATCGTGCTGATCAGCGTCACGGACTTCTTTCTGTCGCTCGCCATCTGGGGCGCCACGACGACCGTGAAGGTGGCCGGCTGATGAGGAACCGGACCACACGCACGGCCGGCCGCAGACTTGCGGGCGTCACCTTCCTGCTCGTGCCCGCCCTGCTCATCTGGGTGTCGGTCGCCGTGTACGAGAAGGAGTTCACCGACGACGCCACCGTCACCGTGCGCACGGGAAGCGTCGGCAACGAGATGCACGACAACGCCGACGTGAAGCTGCGGGGCGTCGTGATCGGGCAGGTCCGTGACATCTCCGTCGACGGCGAGGGGGCGCGCCTCACCCTCGCGATCCAGCCCGGGAAGCTCGACCGGATCCCGGCCGACGTCACCGCCCAGATGCTGCCCACCACTCTCTTCGGCGAGCGGTTCGTGGCACTCGTGCCACCCGCCGTACCGTCCGCGCAGACCCTGCGCGCCGGGGCCGTCATTCCGCAGGACCGCTCCAGCAACGCCATCGAGCTGGAGGAAGTCCTCGACAACGTCCTGCCGCTGCTGACCGCCGTCCAGCCGGAAAAGCTCTCCGCCACCCTCAACGCGGTGTCGCAGGCACTGCAGGGCCGCGGCGAGAAGCTCGGCGACACACTCGTCACGCTCGACAGGCATCTCCAGAAGTTCAACCCCCAGCTGCCCACGCTCAACGCCGACATCAAAGAACTCGTCAAGGTGAGCAGGGTGTACGCGGACGCGGCCCCCGACATCCTGGACGCCCTCACCGACTTCACCACCACCAGCGGCACCATCGCCGAGCAGCAGGCGGAGCTGGCCGACCTCTACGGCTCGACGACCGCCACCGCCCAGGATGTCACCTCGTTCCTGAAGGAGAACAAGGACAACCTGATCCGGCTCTCCGGCACGGGCCGGCCGACCCTGGAACTCCTGGCGAAGTACTCGGCCGAATTCCCCTGCACCCTGCGCACGATGGCCGGATTCGTCCCCGCCATGGACAAGGCGCTGGGCAAGGGCACCGACCAGCCCGGTCTGCACGTCACCGTCAAGGCCGTGGCCTCCAAGGGGAAGTACGTGCCCGGCAAGGACACCCCGGTCTACGACTCCACCGGCGGGCCGCACTGCTACTCGGTGCCGTACGTAGGGGCGACCGAGCCGACCGCCGCCGGACGGGGCGCCGGATCGGTCGCTCCCGGTGACAGGGCGGACGCCGACGAGCAGTCCGCCACGGCGCCCGCGGCCCAGGACGCCGCCCTCGGCATGCCCAACTCCCCCGCGGAGAGCCGGCTCGTCAACGAGCTGGTCGCTCCCTCACTGAAAGTCCAGCCGCAGACCCTGCCCGACTGGAGCAGCGTGCTCATCGGTCCGGCCTTCCGCGGTGCGGAGGTGAAGCTCAAGTGAAGCGCCGTTCCCTTGCGGGTCCGCTCGCGAAATCGATCGTGTTCATCCTGGTGACCGTCCTGGCCACCACCGTCCTCGGTCTGTCCATCGCCAACACCGGAGTCGGCGACACCCTCACGTACAAGGCCAGGTTCACCGACGCCACCGGTCTGATCGTCGGTGACAGCGTCCGGATCGCCGGGGTCAAGGTCGGACAGGTCGAGTCCATCGAGGTGGCCGACAAGCGGCTCGCCGAGGTCGGCTTCGCCGTGCGCAAGGGGCGCAGGCTCCCCGCGTCGGTGACCGCCTCGATCAAGTACCTCAACATGGTCGGCCAGCGCTACATCGACCTCGACCAGGGTGCGGGGCCGGTCGGCAGGAGCTTTCGGTCCGGAGAGACCATTCCGCTCTCCCGCACCACCCCGGCGCTCGACCTGACCCAGCTCTTCAACGGCTTTCAGCCGCTCTTCGAAGGGCTGTCCCCGCCGGACGTCAACCAGCTCGCCGGCTCCATCGTCCAAGTGCTCCAGGGCGAGGGCGGCACCGTGGACAGCATCCTCCAGCACGTCGGATCCCTGACCACCACGGTCGCGGCCAAGGACGAGGTGATCGGCGAGGTGATCAAGAACCTCAACACGGTCCTGAAGACCGTGAACGACCGGGAGGCCGGCTTCGACGACCTGGTCGACACGCTCCAGGAACTCGTCACGGGCTTCTCCGGCGACCGCAAACCGCTCGGGGAGGCGGTCACGGCGATGGGCGCACTCACGACGGTGACCGCCGACCTGTTGCAGGACGGGCGCAAGCCGCTCAAGGACGACATCAGACAACTCGGCCGCCTGTCTGCTCAGTTGGACAAGGGGTCCCCGCAGATCGAGAACATGCTGACGAAGACCCCGGCCAAGATGGAGGCGATCAGCCGCCTCGCCTCGTACGGCTCCTGGCTCAACCTCTACCTCTGCGAGGCCAAGGTCAGCGGTGTGACGACAGAGGACGGCAGCGCACCGCCCACGGGGATCGGCATCACCACACCGAGCAGGTGCCTGGCATGAGAATCAGACCCCTGCGGGAACGCAACCCCGTGGCCATCGGCGTCGTCGGCCTCCTCGTCCTGGCCCTCGTCGGCTTCGCCGCCTACCGCGCGGACTCGTTGCCCTTCATCGGCGACGGCACCACGTACACCGCCGACTTCACCGAGTCCGCCGGCCTCGGCGACGGCGACGAGGTACGGATCGCCGGCGTCAAGGTCGGTGAGGTGACCGGTGTCTCCCTCGACGGCGCCAAGGTCAAGGTCAGCTTCCGGGTCAAGGACGCCTGGATCGGCAACTCCTCCACCGTCGGCATCGCCATCAAGACGCTCCTCGGGGACAAGTACCTCGCCGTCGACCCGCTCGGCACCGGGCCCCAGGACCCGGACCTGCGCATCACGGCGAGCCGGACGACCTCCCCCTACGACGTCACCCAGGCGTTCAACGGGCTGGGCGAGACCATCGGGGAGATCGACACCGCACAGCTCGCCAAGAGCTTCGAGACGATCTCCGCCACCTTCAAGGACTCGCCCCCCGACGTGCGGAGCGCCGCCGACGGGCTCTCCGCCCTCTCCCGGACCGTCTCCGAGCGTGACGCCCAGCTGGCCACCCTGCTGAAGGGCAGCAAGCAGCTCACCAGGACACTCGCCAACAAGAAGAGCAGCTTCGAAACCCTGCTGAAGGACGGAAACCTGCTCCTGGGAGAGATCCAGGCCCGCCGCGACTCCATCCATCTGCTGCTCACCGGCACCCGGAGCCTGAGCACCGAGCTCACCGGACTGGTCGCCGACAACAACAAGCAGCTGAAACCGACCCTGGACTCACTGGGCCGGGTCACCGCCGTCCTGGTGAAGAACCGCAAGAGCCTCGACAAGGTGCTTTCGCTGGCAGGTTCGTACAACCGGCTCGTCGGCAACACCCTCGGCAGCGGCCGCTGGTTCGACAACTACGTCTGCGGGGTCGTCCCCAAGGACTACCTCCCCGCCGGCACTCCTCCGGCTACCGGATGCATGCCACCCAAGCAGCAAGGCGGCAGCTGACATGAGAATCACGCGCATCGTCGGCATCGGCGCCGGCCTCGCCGTCGTGGCCGTCGCAGCCACCTCCGGAGTGATGGCCATGGACGAGGAGGGAACGACGACCGTCACCGCCTACTTCGACCAGGCCACCGGCGTGTACGCCGGATCGGACCTGCGCATCCTCGGCGTCAGGGTCGGCAAGGTCGAGAGCGTCGAGCCGAAGGGCACGGAGGTCCGGGTCACGCTCCGCGTCGACAAGGGCGTCAAGGTGCCCAAGGACGCACACGCCGTCGTCGTCGCCCCCAGCCTGGTGGCCGACCGGTATGTGCAACTGGCCCCCGCGTACGGCGGGGGACCGGTACTCGCGGACGAGGCCGTCCTGCCGGCCGCGAGGAACGCGACCCCGGTCGAGGTCGATCAGCTCTACGCCTCCATCACCGAACTCTCCACCGCGCTGGGTCCCGACGGGGCCAACGCGAACGGCGCCCTGGCCAAGCTCCTCGACACCGGCGCCGAGAATCTCGACGGCAACGGAAAGGCGATCGGGGACTCCATCGAGCAGTTCGGCAAGGCAACGAAAACCCTCGACAAGAGCAGCGGAAACCTCTTCGACACGCTGTCCTACCTCCAGACCTTCACCACCATGCTGAAGGACAACGACGGCCACGTCCGCGCCGCCGAACAGCAACTCAACTCCGTCACCGGATTCCTCGCCGACGACAAGACGAACATCAGCGCCGCACTGAAGGAACTGGGCACCGCCCTCGGCCAGGTCAAGAGCTTCATCCAGAAGAACCGCGGCGCCCTCAAAGCGAACGTGGACGCCCTGGTGCCGATCACCCAGACCCTCGTCGACCAGCGTGCCTCGCTCGCCGAGTCCCTGGACACCCTGCCGCTCGCCGCGGGCAACGTACTCAACGCCTATGACCCGTTGAACCGCACGCTCAACGGCCGCACCAACCTCAACGAACTCTCCATGGGCGGGCCGCTCACCGAGGGGTCCGCCGCCCCTGCCGGACTCACGCCGGTGGACGCCGTACGGCAGAAGGCCCTGCCCTCACTGCCGCTGCCCGCCGTGGGGACCGTCTACGGCACCCCCGGGAAGACCGCCACGCAGAAGAAGGGGGCGAAGCGATGAGCCGCGTCCTGCGCAGACCCGGCGCCCGCGTGACCGGCGTCGCCGCCGTACTCGCGGTGGGTGTCGGCCTGGCCCTGGTCGTCACCACGGTCGACCTGCCGACCTTCACCGGCATCGACCAGGTGGCCCTGCCCGGTGGCGCGGATCTGGGGGACCACCCGTACGAGATCACCGCCGAGTTCGGGGACGTACTGAGCCTCGCCCCGCAGTCCTCGGTCAAGGTCAACGACGTGGCCGTCGGCCGTGTCACCAAGATCGCGCTGGTCTCCGGGAGCTGGAACGCCAAGGTCACCATGCGGGTCAACGGAAAGATCAGACTGCCCGCCAACGCCTACGCACACCTCGAACAGTCCAGCCTCCTGGGCGAGAAGTACATCCAGCTCTCCCCGCCCGCCGCCGGCACCGCCCAGGGGGCACTCGCCGACGGCGATCGCATCCCGCTGACCCGCACCAACCGGAACCCGGAGGTCGAGGAGGTGTTCGGGGCGCTGTCGATGCTGCTGAACGGCGGCGGCATCAACCAGCTCAAGACCATCACCACCGAACTCAACAAGGCACTTGCCGGACAGGAACCGCAGGTCCGTTCCATGCTGAAGCGGGTCGACACCCTGGTGACGAACCTGGACGGGCACAAGGAGGACATCACCGACGCCCTCGACGGAGTCAATCGGCTCTCCGCCACCCTCGCCACCCGCAAGCAGGACGTCGGTACGGTCCTCACCGGGCTCAGTCCCGGCATGAAGGTCCTGGAGAAGCAACGCGGCTCGCTCATGACCATGCTCCGCTCGCTCGACACCCTCTCCACCGTCGCCGTCGACACGGTCAACAGGAGCAAGGCCGACATGGTCGCCGACCTCAAGGCCCTCGCCCCCACCCTCCAGTCCCTCGCCGACTCCGGCCAGGACCTGCCCGACTCCCTTCAGGTGCTGCTCACCTACCCGTTCACGGACGAGGTGCTGCGCGGGGTGAAGGGCGACTACCTCAACGTCTACCTGGATGTGACGGCCATGCCCGGCACACAGATCATCCCGCCGCTCGTCCCCGCCGGCACCACGCCCCCGGCGGCCGGGGGCAGCACGGCCCAGAAGTCCGGCTCGGTCCTCCCGCTGCCCCTTCCCCCGGTCACCTCGACGACGAAGGGGAGCAACTGATGATCACCCTGGCGATCCGGCTCAAGAACATCGCGTTCCTGATCATCGCGGTACTCGTGCTCGGCTATCTGGGAGTGCGCTACGCCGACCTCGGCCACTACGTCGGCATACGCAGCTACTACACCGTCAAGGTCCAGCTTCCCCGGACCGGCGGCCTGTTCACCCACTCCAACGTCACCTACCGGGGCGTTTCGGTGGGCCGGGTCGGGCCCATCGAACTCACGGATGACGGGGTGGAGGCCGAACTGCGCATCGAGAAGGACGCCCCGCCCATCCCGGACGCGCTGAAGGCCGTCGTCGCCAACCTGTCGTCGGTCGGCGAGCAGTACGTCGATCTGCGGCCGGCCCGCACCGACGGGCCGTACCTGGCGAACGGGTCCGTCATCGACCAGGCGGACACGACCGTTCCGGCGCCCGTCACCGACGTCCTCACCAGCGTCGACGACCTCGCCGGCTCCGTCGACCTCGAATCGCTGCGCACGGTGGTCGACGAATTCGGCACCGCCTTCGAGGGACGCGGTGACGACCTTCAGGTGCTGCTGGACACCGGCAGCGACTTCGTCCAGGCGGCCGACGACGCTCTGCCCGTCAACACGCGGCTGATGATCGACGGCGAGACCGTGCTGCGCACGCAGGCCGAACAGGGCAACGCACTCAAGGGATTCGCCTCGGGCGCCAAGGAACTGGCTGCCGAGCTGAAGGGCTCCGACACCGATCTGCGCAAGCTGATCGCGGTCGCCCCCGATGCGACCGGCCAGATCAGCGGACTCCTGCGGGACCTGGATCCGAGCCTCGGTGTAGTGGTCGCCAACCTCCTCACGACGTCGGACATCGCCGTCACCCGGCAGCGCGGACTGGAGGAGCTCCTGGTGAAGCTTCCGGCCGTCGCGGCAGCGGGATCCAGTGCGGTCGACGAGAACGGTGCCCGTTTCGGCATGTCGGTCACCTTCTTCGAGCCGCTCCCCTGCACAGCCGGGTACGGCGGCACGACCTATCGCAACGGACTCGACGTCACGGCCGGCCCCGCGGCCAACACCAGGGCCCGCTGCGCCTCGTCACCCGGAACAGGCATCAACGTCCGCGGCAGCGCGAACGCCCCGAAGGGCGGGGCCCTGCCACCGCCGGCCAAGCCGGGCTCGATGCTCCTCTCCGACGACGCGCAGGACCGGCTGCCCGGAGCGCTCGGCGTACCTGCCGACACCGCCCCGGCGACCGGCGGAATGGCCGGTCTGCTGGGCCTCGGACAAGGAGGCGGCGCATGACGCCCCGTACGAAGACACTGGGCGGCTGGGCCGTCCTGCTCGCCGCCGTACTGATCTGCGCACTCGGCGGCTGGTCGTACGCACAGGCACGCGGTGACGACGACCTCGCCTACGCCAAGAGCCGGGACGCCGCGCTGGCCGACGGGAAGCTGCACCTCGCGCGGCTCAACAGCCTGGACGGGAAGTCCGCCAGGAGTGTGGGCGCGGGGCTCGGTACATGGCTCGACTCCTCGACCGGGCCCCTCCACGAACAGCTCGCACGCACCCGGACCAAGGACGCGGACGAGCTGACGAAGTCCGGTTCCACGGCGCGCGGGAAGGTCACCGACGCGGCGCTCACCGCCCTCGACCAGCGGACCGGCACCGCCGAGATGATCGCGACCGTCGATGTCCAGGTCACCCCGCGCACCGGAAAGGGAGGCACCGAACGCAAACGCTTCGAAGCCACCCTCGCCCGGACCGCCGGCGGCTGGAAGGTCAAGGCGCTCACGGCGATAGCGGTCGGGAGCGGCACATGAAGCGGCAGGGAGGGGCGGCGGTCGTGACCACCGGCACGGATCCGGAGGGCGCCGGCGGGCCCGAGGCCACGGCGGACGAGGCACCGGGCGGCGAGCTCGGGCAGGTCACCGCGGCGGACGCCGGGGCCGTTGAGGACGGACCGGCGCCCGGCACGCGCCGCCGCCCGCTGCGCGTGGCGGCCGGGGTCCTGGTCGTCGCGCTGCTCGTAGCGGGTGGCGGGCTCTTCGCGGCGGGACGTCAACTGCGCGATACGCCCGCCACGTCCAACAGGGCGCTGACCGACAGCGGGGCGACCGTCCGGGTGGCGGGAGACGTCACCAACGCGCTCGGCAAGGTCTTCTCCTACAGCCCGGATGCCACCGGCGTCACCAAGGAGGCCGCGAAGCAACTCCTCGCCGGCAAGGCGCTCCAGCAGTACGCGGCGCTGTTCGGTCAGGTGGAGAAGCAGGCGGCCGACCAGAAACTCACCCTCACCACCCACGTCGTGCGGGCCGGGGTGACCAGGCTGACCGACGAGAGCGCCCACCTGCTCGTCTTCCTGGACCAGGTCTACGAACGCGAGGGGAAGGCCGCCAACAGGGCCGCAGCTCAGCTCTCCGTCACCGCTCAACTCCGCGACGGGCGCTGGACGATCGTGGAGATCAACTCCAGATAGCCCCCCGACGGCAGCGCGGAGCAGTACCGCAGAACAGCACGCACAGCACAGACCGGCCGGCAGGGAGAGGCAACGATGGCACGGGTACGGATGACGAGGAATCCGCTGGTGGCGGCGGCGATCGTGCTGACGGTCGCGGCGGCGGGCGCCGCGGGCTGGGGCGGGGCGTCCTGGTACCGGGCGGAGCACGACGGCTCGGCGGCGTACGCCCAGGCGCGCGACGACGCCCTGGCCGCCGGCGAGCAGGCCGTGCAGAACATGAACACGCTCGATCACGAACAGCTCGCCAAGGGTCTCGACAGCTGGGAGGACTCCACCACCGGGGACCTGCACCAGCAACTCGTCGACGGGCGGGACGGGTTCGTGAAGCAGATCCAGGCGGCGAAGACCGTCAGTACGGCCAAGGTGCTGTCCGGTGCGGTCACCGAGCTCGACGACAGGGCCGGGAAGGCGGGCGTGATGGTGGCGCTGCGGGTGACCGTGACCGCGCCCAAGGGCAAGCCCGCGGTGAAGGAGAGCCGGATGCTGGGACAGCTCACCCGCACTCCCGAAGGGTGGAAGCTCAGCGCCCTCGGCCAGGCGCCCGTCGGCAACACCGCCGGCTGACGGCTCACGCCACCGACTCCCACCCCGCACCGAGAGGACCCACGGACATGTCGACGACCCGCCACCTCGTGAACCGGCAGCGACGCCTGGCCACCGTCGCCGCCGAACGCACAGCCACGTCCGCCCCCGTGCGCGAGCCCGTGGACCCCGGGACCGTCCTGGACGGTTCCGGGCACGACGAAGCCGCCGTCGACGAGGCGGAACCGCAGGAGAAGCCCGGAAAGGAAACGCCGCGCTCCGGCCGTCCGCCCCGGCTCCGGATCGGACTGCCCACCGCACTCTGCGCCCTGACCGTCCTCCTTGGCGCGTTCGCCGCGTGGGCGTTCACCTCGGCCGCCACCCTGGACGACGACCCGGGCAGGCGGAACACCGCGCTCACCGACATCGCCCGCACCAGCGAGGTGAAGGGGCAGATCACCGAAGCCGTCGGCGCGGTGTTCTCGTACAACTACGCCTCGCCCGCCAAGGCCGACACCGCCGTGAAGAAGTACCTGACGGGCAAGGCCGTGCAGCAGCACGAGGACATGCTCGCCGAGGTACGGGCGCAGGCACCGAAGCAGAAGCTCGTCCTCACCACGACGGTCACCGAGAGCGGTGTGGAGCTGCTCGACGGCGACCGTGCCCGGCTGATCGTCTTCGCCGACCAGAGCAACACCCGTACGGGCAAGTCGGAGGAGACCACGTACGCCGCGGCGATGTTCGCCGTGGACGCCGTCCGCCGGGGCGGCACCTGGCGCATATCCGCCATCGACACGTTCACCCGGTGACCCGGGGGAGAGGAGAGCACGCATGAGGTTCAACGGCACCATGCGCCGCGGAATCGGCGGCACCGCCGCCGCCGTCGCCGCGATGGCAGCGCTCACCGCGTCCCAGGCACCGGGGCTCGTCGCGCACGCGGAGACGCAGAAGCAGAAGCAGAAGACGGAGACTGACGAGGTCAAGTGGTCGCAGGTGGCCAATGACGACGCGTACCACACCGAACTCCCGCCCCTGAAGAGCCCCGAGCCGCCCGAGCCCGGCGTCAAGCGGAGCAAGGCCGCTGTGCAGTCGTGGTCCGAGGCGGGGATCCCGTCCACGGTGCTCGCCGCCTATCGCAGGGCGGAGAGCTCGCTGGGGCGCAGTGACCCGGGCTGCCGGCTGCCGTGGCAGTTACTGGCGGCGATCGGCAAGGTCGAGTCCGGGCACGCGGGCGGTGGGCGGGTCGACGCCCACGGTGCGACGCTCTCCCCGATCCTGGGGCCGGTGCTCAACGGCGCCGGGTTCGCGAACATCCCGGACACGGACGGCGGCGGGTACGACGGGGACAAGACCTACGACCGGGCCGTCGGCCCGATGCAGTTCATCCCCTCGACCTGGGCCCACTGGGCGAGGGACGGCAACGGCGACGGGCGCAGCGACCCGGGCAACATCTACGACGCCTCCCTGGCCGCCGGAGCCTATCTCTGCGCCGGCACCCGCGATCTGACGGCGCGTGCCGACCTCGACCGGGCGATCCTGAGCTACAACCACTCGGACACCTATCTGCGAACCGTGCTGTCCTGGCTGGCGTTCTACCGCATCGGCGTCCATGTGGTGCCCGACGGCAAGGGGGCGGTGCCCACGAGCCCCGGAGCCGGCAGCCCGAGCGAGCCCGAGCGCCCGGTGGGCGGGCCCGGCGCGGGGAGCGACGGGGGCGGCGGCGGAGGCATCGAGGTCGGCCCGCAGCCCAGCCACTCCACGCGTCCGACGGCACCCGGCACCGCGGGCCCGGGCGCGAGCCCCTCACCGGGCGACACCGGGTCCCCGGACCCCGGTGTGCCCACGGCCCCGGGCACACCCGATCCCACCGACACGGGTTCCGCGAGCCCGGACCCGACGACGACTCCCGACCCGGGCACCTCGCCCGACCCCGGCACCACGCCACCCGGCCCGGGGGAGACCGGCTGCCCGACGGACCCCGCCTCGCCGGACCCGACGGACACCCCGGGAGCTACGGAGACCCCGTCGCCGGACCCCACGGACACCGAGGAGCCCTGCTCCACCGCGTCGGTGCCGCCGGCCGCCGACTGATCCCCGGCGGTGCCGTCAGCCGCCCGCCGACAGCACCTCGGCCAGGTCGTACCGCACCACCTCTTCCAGTTGCGCGTACGTGCAGCTGTCGGGGGTGCGGTCCGGCCGCCACCGGCGGAACTGGGTCGTGTGCCGGAACCGGTCGCCCTCCATGTGGTCGTACGCCACTTCACAGACCCGCTCCGGACGCAGTGCCACCCAGGACATGTCCTTCTTCCCCGACCAGCGGCTCGGTGCGCCGGGCATCCGGGAGCCCGCGTGCGCCTCGGCGTCCGCCCAGGAGCCCCACGGGTGCTCGGCGACATCGGTCACCAGGGGTTCGAGCTCGGAGACGAGTTCGGCGCGGCGCTTCATGGGGAAGGCCGCGCAGACGCCCACGTGCTGCAGGGAGCCCTGCTCGTCGTGCAGCCCGAGCAGCAGCGAGCCGACGATGGGACCGCTCTTGTGGAAGCGGTAGCCCGCCACCACGCAGTCGGCCGTGCGCTCGTGCTTGATCTTGTACATGGCCCGGATGTCCGGCCGGTACGGCAGATCGAGCGGCTTGGCGACGACCCCGTCCAGGCCCGCCCCCTCGTACCGCTCGAACCACTCCTGCGCCACGGCCGGATCGGTGGTCGACGGAGCGAGATGGACCGGGGCCGAGGCCTCGGCCAGCGCGGCCTCCAGCACCGTCCGCCGGTCCGACTGCCGGGTGTCCAGGAGCGAGTCGTCGCCCAGCGCGAGGAGGTCGAAGGCGACCAGGCTCGCCGGGGTCTGCTCGGCCAGCAGCCGTACCCGGGAGTCGGCGGGGTGGATGCGCTCGCTGAGCCGGTCGAAGTCGAGCCGCCCGTCGTACGCGACGACGATCTCACCGTCCACGACACAGCGTGGCGGCAGATTCTCCCGGGCCGCGGTGACCAGCTCGGGGAAGTAGCGGGTCAGGGGCTTGCCGGTGCGGCTGCCGATCACCACCTCGTCCCCGTCCCGGTGCACGATCGCCCGGAAGCCGTCCCACTTCGCCTCGTACTGCATGCCCGGCGGGATCCGTTTCACGGACTTCGCGAGCATCGGCTTCACGGGCGGCATCACCGGCAGATCCATGCTCCGATTGTGAACCGTGCAGCGTCCGGAGTCTTCCGATATGCGGCATATGTGTGCCCGGCCTACGGTGGCCGACATGGCAGCAGCGGGCAAAGCGGTGGAGCTGGAAGCGGCGGGACGGGCCGTACGGCTGTCCAGTCCGGACAAGGTCTACTTCCCGGAGAAGGGGTACACGAAAAGGGAGGTGGCCGAGTACTTCCTTGCCGTGGGCCCCGGGATCCTGCGTGCCCTCCGCAACCGGCCCACCACGCTCCAGCGGTTCGTGGACGGGGTCGAGGGCGAGTTCTTCTACCAGAAACGCGCCCCGAAGAACCTCCCCGAATGGATCCCCACCACCGAGATCTCCTTCCCCAGCGGCCGGTCCGCCCGCGAGATGTGCCCCACGGAGGTGGCCGCCGTCATCTGGGCGGCCAACCTCGGAACGCTCACCTTCCATCCCTGGCCCGTCCGCGGCGGCGACACCGACCACCCCGACGAGCTGCGCATCGACCTGGACCCCCAGCCCGGCACCGACTACACCGACGCGGTCCGTGCCGCCCATGAGCTGCGCTCGGTCCTGGACGAGCACGGACTGCGCGGCTGGCCCAAGACGTCCGGCGGCCGGGGCATCCACGTCTTCGTGCCCATCGAGGCACGCTGGACGTTCACCGAGGTCCGGCGGGCGGCCATCGCGGTGGGGCGCGAGCTGGAGAGCCGGATGCCCGACCGGGTGACGACCGCATGGTGGAAGGAGGAGCGGGGCGAGCGGATCTTCGTCGACTACAACCAGACGGCCAGGGACCGGACGATCGCCTCCGCCTATTCCGTGCGCCCCCGCCCGCACGCCCCGGTCTCCGCCCCGCTGCGCTGGGAGGAGATCGATGACGCGGAGCCGCGCGACTTCGACATCCGGACCATGCCGGTGCGCTACGCGGAACTGGGCGACGTGCACGAGGACATGGACCAGGAGGCCTTTCGGCTCGACTCCCTGCTGGAGCTCGCCGACCGGCACGAGAGCGACGGCGGCCCGGGTGATCTGCCCTATCCGCCGGAGTACCCGAAGATGCCGGGCGAACCGAAACGGGTGCAGCCCAGCCGCGCCCGCCACGACGAGGACAGCGACGCATGAGCACATCCGGCCAGGAGCCCGGGGCGCACCACGGAGCGCACAGCAGGCCGCTGACCGGGGGAGAGAAATGGGCGGCGTTCAAGGAGTCGCCCTACTTCCCGGCAACCGTCCTGGTGTTCATCCTCGCCGCCGCCGCAGGGCTCTTCGCCGGCTCGTACACGTACGCGATGGCCAACCCGACCCCCCACCGGATTCCGACCGCAGTGGTCAGCCAGCCGGACACGGGCCGCGGCAAGGAGTTCGTCGCCGCGATGGACGAGGCACTGGACGCCTCCCTCGTCATCCATGTCTACAGAACGCCGGCCGCCGCCCGTGAGGCGCTCGAGGAACAAGAGGTCTTCACCATCGTGCGGTCCGGCAGCCGCGGGGTCGCGCTCGACGTGGCCGGCGCCTCCGGCGCGGCCGTCGCGCAGCTGCTCGCCGAATCCGCGGTGAAGGTGGGGGACACCCTGGACATCCCGGTCGCCGTCATGGACGTCAAACCTCTCCAGAAGGGTGACCCCCGCGGACTCGCGCTGTTCTACATCTCGCTCGCCGCGGTGATCGTGGGATTCGTCGGCTCCATCCAGCTCAGCGTGCACGCCAGGAGCCTGATCCCTCTGGAACGGATCGCGTTCACCATCGTCTACTCACTGCTGGGCGCCTTCGCCATCGCCGCGGTGGTGGACTGGGGGCTCGGCGCCGTCGATCTGCCCTTCGCCGAGTCCTGGCTGATCCTGGCGTTCACGATGTTCACGTCGGGCATGGTCTTCACCATGTTCAACACCCTGATGGGGCGCTGGGCCATGCTGCCGACCTGGGGAGTGATGGTGCTCCTGGGAAACCCGTCATCCGGCGGTGCCGTGTCCTGGCCGCTGCTGCCCTCGCTGCTCGGGCACATCGGGCGGTGGCTGCCGCCGGGCGCCTCGGTCAACGCCCAGCACACCGCCGTCTACTACCAGGGCTACCAGAAACTCTTTCCCTTCCTGGTGCTCGGGGTCTGGTGCCTGGTCTCCATCGCGGTCTTCTGGGTGTGGCGCCACCGGCACCCAGGAGGCCGCGACCACATGCCCGGGCATGCGGCCGCGGCCACCTGATGCGCAACGGTGCGACTACAACTCCTTGATCCGGATGTCCCGGTAGGAGATCACGTCCGAGGTGCTGTGGACCTGGAGCCCGATGTAGCCGGAGGCGTACCGCCGGCCGTCGGTGCCCGGGTCGTCACCCCGCGGCGGCTCGAAGAGCTGACCGCCGGTGTTGTCGAACTCGTTGAGCAGGACACCGTTGCGGAAGACGGAGTAGTGCTGGTCCACCACCCGGATCTCGTAGTCGTTCCACGTGCCCTTGGGAGTGACCCCGGCACCGGCGAGACCCACCCGGTCGAATCCGTACACGGAGCCCGTCTTGTACATGTCGCCGTCCGGCCGGTCGTTGACCTGGATCTCATGGCCGTACTTGATGGCGACCCACTCCGGATTCGGCTCCTCCGGATTGTCGTGGACGTTGGGGAAGCGTACGAACACGCCACCGTTGGCGTTGCCCGTGCCCGGGGCGTCGTCCCGCCACTGGAGCTTCAGCGAGAAGTCCCCGTACTGGCGGCCCGGGAACCACAGCATGCCCATGCCGTCCACCGTGGTGGAACTGGTGATGGCGCTGTCCGCCTCGTTGAGCGCGAACTGCCCGCCACCCACCTGCTGCCACTTGGCGAGCGAGGCGGCCGTGCCGTCGAAGAGCTTGCGGTAGCCCTCGTCCTGGCCCGGCTTGCCGATGCCGGACTGCTTGGCCGCGCGGTAGATCTTCTTGTGCTCGCGGGCGTCGATCACCCCGGCGGTGAGCAGCTTGTCGAGGACCTTGTCGACGTGCTTGAGGAACAGCGCGTGCGACGACCAGTCCTTCTCGTCCTCGATCAGCTCGTTGATCGTGCAGCGGTTACCCGTGATGCGGTTGGGGACCCCGGTGTCGACCGTGCCCACGATGACGGTGAGCCTTTCGTCGAACTCGGGGCAGTTCGGCGCCGGGACGCCGCCGCTCTGCGCGACGGTGAACGACACCTGAGCTGCCTCGGAGGTGTTGCCGGCCTTGTCCGTGGCCCGGTGGGCGAGCGTGTGGTAGCCGATCCGGTCGACGATGACGGTGGTGGTGTAGGCCAGGTAGGGGCCGCCGTCCAGGGAGTACTCGACCTTGTCCACCCCGCTGCCGGCGTCGGTCGCGGTGACCGTCACCTTGGCACTGGTGAGGTAGGCGCCGTCCGAGTTCTTGTCGCCCTCGACCTTCGCTGACGTCTCGGGCGCCGTCGTGTCCTCGGTGGGCGGCTCGATGACGGTGAAGTCCACCGCCTTCTCCGCGGCCGCGTTGCCCGCCTTGTCGGTCGCGCGGTAGCGGACGTGCTGCGCCCCCACCGCGTGCACCATCACGGGACCGGTGTACGGCTGCCAGGCGCCGTCCGCCCCGAGCGCGTACTCGATGGTGTTGACGCCCGAACCGGTGTCGGACGCGGTGACGGTGACCGTCGCCATGCCCAGGTACCGCCCCTGGTCGTCCTTCTCCCCGGACACGGTCGCCGAGGTCTCGGGCGCCGTCGTGTCGTCCGTCGGCACAGGGGCGACCGCGAACTCGGCCGTCTTCTCCGCGGCCGCGTTGCCCGCCTTGTCGGTGGCGCGGTACCGGATGAGGTGCGAGCCGACCTCGTTCACGACGACCGGCACGGTGTACGGCTGCCAGGCGCCGTCGGCCCCGACCGCGTACTCGACGGTGTCGACGCCCGAACCCGCGTCGGTGGCGGCGAGGGTGACGGTGGCCTGGCCGATGTACGCGCCGGCGGCGTTCTTGTCGCCGTCGACCTTCGCCGAGGTCTCGGGCGCGGTCGTGTCCTCGCCGCCGCCCCCGTCGGTCACGGTCAGGATGCCCTGCATCGTCTCGTGCCCGGGCATCGTGCAGTGGTAGAAGTACCGGCCGGGGGTGAGTGTGACCTCGGCCGTGTGCTTGCCGCCCTGGTCGTCACCGGGATTGGCCAGCAGGTTCAGACCGACGTCGTTGTTGAACTCGGGGTCCGACACGCTGAAGGTCAGCGTGTGCGGCATGCCCGTGGTGTTCCCGGTCGCCTCACTGTTCTCGAAGACGATGGTCGCCTTGCCGGCCACCGCTGTCTTCGGCGCGGAGAGGTAGTGGTCGATGGGGTCGCCCGCCGTCCAGGTCAGCACCTGGTCGGCGGCCGCGTCCGCCGGCGCCGCCGTACGGCCGTACGCAGCCGTCGAGGTCAGCCCCAGCACCATCAGGAACGACCCCAGCAGCGCGAGCCACAGCCGCGCGGGCCGGAACCGCCTTCGGAAGAAGATCGAACGGTGTCTCACTGCACTGCCGCCTTCCTGGCCAGATCCTTGGCGGCCGGGGTCGCTGCGCCGCCCTTGTACGTCACGCGCCACAGCGCGGACTTGGAGTCGGAGGTGAAAAAGCCGCGCCCGTAGTCCAGGACGTACAAGGAACCGTCCGGGGCGAACTTCCAGTCCATCAGGTTGCGGATGCCGTTCGCGCCCACCGGGATGATCTCCTTGAGCGACTCGGCGTGCGTGGGCAGTCCGCCCTTGCCGACCGTCCTCGGATCGGTGAGTACGGCGTGCCGCGGCTGGGTGTCGTCGTAGAAGTCACCGACGAACCACTTGCCGTCCCAGTACGCCGGCCACTTGCCTGCGCTGGTGCTCGCCGCGTCGTACCGGTAGACCGGGCCGTTCATCGTGGCCTGGCCGCCGCCCTTGAGCCAGGGCAGGAGCTCCTTCTGGTCCTCCACCTTGTAGCTCGGGATGCCGTTCGCGTCGCGCGGGTAGTCCACGCCGCCCCCCTGGGGCGAGTACCAGATGGTGTTGGACGTGATCGGCGGCAGCTTCACGAGACCGTCGTTGTTCGGCGACTCGTTCTTGGGGTGGTCGCAGTCGTACCAGCCGAGCGGCTTGCTCGGATCGGGCAGATTGCGGTCCCGGTAGGGCTGCTTGTTGCCCATGCAGTACGGCCAGCCGTGGTTGCCCGCCTGGGTGATCGCGGCGAAGGTGTCGTACTTGGCCGGGCCCCAGGTGGTGCTCGGGGCGCCCGCGTCGGGGCCGACCCAGCCCGCGTACAGCGTGTCGGTCGACTTGTCGACGGAGATCCGGGCCGGGTTGCGCACACCCATCACGTAGATCTCGCCGCGGGTCTTTCCACCGCCCTCGTCCGGCTCCTTGCCGGTGAAGAGATTCCCCGCGGGCAGCGTGTACGTGCCGTCGTCCTCGGGGTGGATCCGCAGGATCTTCCCGTTGAGGTTGTTCGTGTTGCCCGCGGTGCGCCGGGCGTCGGAGAACGAGACGCCCTTGTAGTTCGGCTGCGGGTTGTTGCCCGAGTAACCGTCGCTGAAGCCGGAGGAGTTGTTGTCACCGGTCGCGATGTACAGGTTGCCCTTGGAGTCCCACGCCATGCCGCCGCCGGCGTGGCAGCAGCTGTGGATCTGCACCGGCCAGTGCAGCAGCACCTTCTCGGACGACAGGTCCAGCTTGTTCGTCGCCAGGTCGAGGGTGAAGCGGGAGACCTGACGGACCGCCATCTGTTTGTCGCGGTCGATCTTGTCGTGGGGTGTGTAGTGCAGGTACACCCAGCCGTTCTTCTCGAAGTCCGGGTCGAGCTCGATGCCGAGCAGGCCCTCCTCGACCTTGATCAGCTCGTCGCCGCCGCCCTTGTTGCCGAAGACCGTGAGCTCGCCGGCGAGGGTGACCTTCTTGGTCGCCGGGTCGTAGACATGGATCTGGCCCAGGCCCTTGCCGACGTTCGGGTCGTTCCAGTCGGTGACGACCGGCACGCTGCTGTCGGCGCCGCCGCGGCCGATGTACAGCACCCGTCCGTCGGGAGCCGTCACCAGCCCGTGGGGTTCGCCGATCTGGTCGTTCCTGCCGGGCTGATTGGGCTGAGTGACCCGCTCCGCCGTGTAGTTGGAGGTGATCGTCGCCTTGCAGTCCGCCTGCGAGATCCGGGTCGTCCAGTCCAGTGCGCCGCGCAGATGGTCGCGGAAGTCCGCCTCGGCGAAGCTGTCGACGGTCCCGCCCATCGCGGTGTAGAAGGACCGGCCGCCGTCGTAGTCACGGCACCAGGAGACCGGGTGGTCCCAGCCGTTGGCGCTCGTGCCCGGCTTGTAGGTGATCTCCCGGACCCGCGCCACGGTGTGCACGTCGCCGGACGGATTGTCCTTCCAGTTCAGCCACTTGTCCGGGCGCTTCCACTCCAGCGGCAGGTTCTTCGTCGCCGGGTGCTGCCGGTCGCCGATCTCGACCGTCGCACGCTGCACGGCGGTGGGGCTGCCGGCTGCCGGACGTGCACCGACGAGGCCGGTGAACCAGTCCGAGTACGGCTCGGTGCGTGCCGCGTCATGGATGCCGAGGAAGCCGCCGCCGGCCTCCATGTACGCCTCCAGACCGGCCTCCTGCTCGGGGTCTAGGACGTCACCGCCACCCGTCAGGAAGACGACGGCGTTGTACTTGCCGAGCTGCTTGCCGTTGGTGAAGACGGAGGCGTCATCGGTGGCGACGGTCTTGAACCGGCCCGCCTCCGGGCCGGTGAGCCCGATCCGTTCGACCGCCGCGATCCCGGCGTCGACCGTCGGTGACTCGTCGGTGGCGGAGGCGTGGAATACGAGCACCTTGACGTTGGCGCCGCCCGGTGGCGACGGCAGGGACAACGTTGTCGCCAGGGATTCCGGAGCCCGGGGATCCGTTCTGGCGCTGGCGGCATTGCCACCGAGCAGGGATGCGGTCAGTGCGCCGGCCGCAACGGCCGCCGCGAGCCCGCGTCGTGATCTGGACCTGTGATGTGGTGTGCGCTGCATGTGGTCACCCACCCCTCTTTGGTCACTGCAACAGCTTTGGCACTGCAACAGCGCATGAAGCTAGACCTCTTTTCGCGACTCGCCAATAGCTATGGCAGCAATGACACGAACTTTGTCCTTAGTGTGGATAAACGAAGCTCCCCGGGCTACGGTATGGCCCGTTCCGGCGGTGGGCCGTGCACGCGGCCCACCGGCCCACGAGGCCTGCGCACTTCCTGCTTCTTTCCGTGGCTGCCTCGGCTTTCTCCGTAAAACCCTTCCAGCAGTGGGGAGTTCGACATGGACCGAAGGAGCTTCAACCGGCGGGTTCTGATGGGTGGCGGGGTGGCGGCGGCGACCGGCGTGACATCGTTGTCCCTCGGCGCGATCGAGGCCACCTCGGCGGAGAACCCGCCCCGGACGGCCCCCGCGGGAGGGGTGGTCCGCCATCTCAAGCTGTACGCGGAGAAGTTGGCGGACGGCTCGATGGGCTACGGGTTCGAGAAGGGCAAGGCCTCGGTCCCCGGACCGCTGATCGAGGTCAACGAGGGCGACACCCTGCACATCGAGTTCGAGAACACCATGGACGTGGCGGCCAGCCTGCACGCGCACGGCGTCGACTACGACATCGCGAGCGACGGCACCCGGATGAACCGGAGCATCGTCGAACCGGGCGAGACCCGCACGTACACCTGGCGCACCCACGCCCCGGGCCGGCGCAAGGACGGCACCTGGCAGCCGGGCAGTGCGGGCTACTGGCACTACCACGACCACGTCGTCGGTACGGACCACGGGACGGGTGGCATCCGCAAGGGGCTGTACGGGCCGCTGATCGTCCGGCGCAAGGGCGACATCCTGCCCGACAAGACCATCACGATCGTCTTCAACGACATGACGATCAACAACAAGCCCGCTGACAAGAGCCCCGACTTCGAAGCCACGGTGGGGGACCGGCTCGAAGTTGTCATGATCACGCACGGCGAGTACTACCACACGTTCCACATCCACGGTCACCGGTGGGCGGACAACCGCACGGGTCTGCTCACCGGCCCCGACGACCCGAGCCGGGTCATCGACACGAAGATCGTCGGGCCCGCGGACTCCTTCGGCTTCCAGGTCGTCGCGGGCGAACACGTGGGCGCCGGCGCCTGGATGTACCACTGCCATGTGCAGAGCCACTCCGACATGGGCATGGCCGGAATGCTGCTGGTGGCCAAGGCGGACGGGACCGTGCCGGGACACGAGGGACACACCATGGGGTCGTCGCCGGAGGCGGGTCCCTCCGGGAAGGCGAAGGCGCCCGAGGGTCACCAGGTGCATTGATCGCGAGCGTTGCCGACACCCGCCGGGCTCGATCGTGGTGCGGGCGCCCGGTGTGGTGCGGTCGTCCGGGGCTGCACCACACCGGAGTCCTTCATGTCCCGCCGAGATGCCCGACCGGCCGTTTCCGGAAGGAGGCGGCCGGCCGAACGTGTCCGCTCGGACCCTCCTGTCGCGCACGCGGTGCCGGAGACGGGCATCACCAGGGCGACGGCACCTGACCTGGGCCTGGCGATCGGCCCGAGCCGGGGCCCATGGGCCAGGATGCCGCCGAGGAGCGGCGCACAGCCCGCGTCATCGGATACCGGACGGGGGGTCCACGGCAGTCGCAGGGCTCCGGCGGCCACCCGCCGTTGCCCGGACGCACGCCTCTGAACATACTGGGCCCGACCGATTCCGTACGGGGGGTTCTTCATGACAGAGAGCATCAGCGCGCACGCCGGCACCGCCTTCGCGGCGGGCAGCGACGGCGGACCCATGGTGCGGGTGGAGAACGTGCATCGTTCCTACGGCTCCGGGGCCGCCGCCGTCCACGCCCTGCGCGGCGTCTCCTTCGACGTGGCACACGGTGAGCTGGTCGCCCTCAAGGGCAGATCGGGCTCCGGCAAGACGACACTGCTCAACCTGGTCGGCGGGTTCGACGCCCCCGGCGAGGGCCGCGTCACCGTGGGCGGCACCGATCTGGCGGACCTCGGGGAGGACGGCCTGCTGGAGCTGCGCCGCGACCGGATCGGCTTCATCTTCCAGTCCTTCGGCCTGATCCCGATCCTGACGGCCGCCGAGAACGTCGGTGTGCCGATGCGCCTGCGCAGAACCGATCCGAAGGAGCGCGACGAAAGGGTCGAGCTGCTTCTCGGGCTGGTCGGACTCGCCGCACACGCGGAGCAGCGGCCCGGTGAGCTCTCCGGTGGCCAGCAGCAACGTGTCGCCATCGCCCGCGCACTCGCCAACCGGCCCGCCCTGCTGATCGCCGACGAACCGACGGGCCAGCTGGACGCGGAGACGGGGCTGGCGGTGATGGAGCTGCTGCGTGCCGTGGTGCGGGCCGAGGGCGTCACGGCGCTGGTCGCCACGCACGACGCCCAGCTGCTGGGCCTGGCCGACCGGGTGCTCGAGCTCAACGACGGCCAGATCGTCGAGCACGTCTGATACACGGCTGAAGCACCGCATTCCGGTGTTCACGCACCGAAATCCGGTCACAATTCGATCAAGTCGTGTGGGGGGACGGTGTTCTCCGAGCGCGGTCTCTGTAAACATCCCCTTCGAAAGAGTTTTCGGGGGATGCGTACAAGGCACTTCGGGGGAGACCGGTGACGGGATTTGTGTTTCTGCGCGTCCGCGGACACCGGCTGCTCGTCACGGCGGCGCTGCTCGCCGTCCTGTTGACCACCGCCGTACTGGCCACCCTCGCCGCCTTCGCGGGTTCCGTCGGCGACGCCGGTCTACGTCACGCCCTGCAGACCAGGGACGCGGCCGCCGCCTCGCTGGTCATCAAGGCGGAGAGTCCCGGCGCGGACCGTGCGGCGGCCGTACAGGCGGTCCGGCGCGGAGCCCGGCAGTCCTTCGACGGTCTGCCGGTGACCCTGAGGCAGTTCGACCGCTCGGGGCCGTACGCGCTGCCGCGCGGTCTGCAGCCGCCGGCCGCCCGCCTGGGTGAACCCGACCTCACCACGTTCGCCCTGGTGGACCGCTCGCGGGTCCACCTGTCGAAGGGCGCCTGGCCGTCGGCGGGACAGGGCGACGTGGTCGGGGTCGCCGTGCCCGAGGCCGCCGCGGCGCAGCTGGAACTGTCGCCGGGGCCGCGGGTGCTGACCCTTGCCGACCGGCTCGGGGGTCCCGCGGTGCGGATCCGCGTCACCGGTGTCTATCGTCCCGTCGACCGGAACGATCCGTACTGGCAGCTGGACGAGCTGGGCGGGCGCGGTGTGCACAAGGACTCGTTCATGACGTACGGGCCCCTGCTGACCGACACCGCGGCCTTCGGGTCCGGCCGGATCACGCAGGGCGGTCTGTCCTGGCTGGCCACGGCCGACTTCGCCACATTCGGCGCCGACCGGATCGACTCCCTGCGCACGGCCGCGAAGAACAGCCAGGACTTCGTCGCCGCCCAGCCGGGGCTGGAGCGCGGCGTCACCACGCGCACCTCGCTGCCGGGCGTCCTCGGCACGTTGGAGCGGGCGCTGCTCGTGTCCAGGGCGACTCTGCTGATCATCTCGTTGCAACTGGTGCTGCTCGCCGGGTACACGCTGCTGCTGGTGGCCCGGCTGCTGAGCACAGAACGCGCGAGCGAAACCCAGGTGCTGCTGGCCCGCGGCGCGTCGCGTGGCCGTCTCGCCGCGCTCGCCGCCCTGGAGGCGCTGCTGCTCGCGCTGCCGGCCGCCGTGTGCGCGCCGCTGCTCGCAGGTCCGCTCACCCGGTTGCTCGCCGGCCAGGGGCTGCTGGCCAGAATCGGGCTGCACGTCGACACCGGCCCGACCGCGGAGGTCTGGCTGGTCGGCGCGGTCGCGGCACTGGCCTGTGCCGCGGCCGTGGTGGCCCCGGCGCTCACCGCGGCAGTGGCGGCACGCGGCCGCGGCGGCACGCTGCCCGCACCGCTGAGGACGGGAGCGGACATCGCGCTCGTGGTCGTCGCCGCGGTCGCGTTCTGGCAGCTGGACCGGCGTGCGTCGGGCGGCGCCCTCAGCGGTGACCACGAGGGCACCCTGGGCATCGACCCGTTGCTCGTCGTCGCGCCGGCGCTCGCGCTGCTGGCCGGGACCGTCCTCACCTTGCGGCTGCTGCCGCCGACCGCGAAACTCGCCGAGCGGCGGGCCACCGCGGGACGGGGCCTGACCGTCTCACTGGCGGGCTGGCAGATCAGCCGCAGACCGCTGCGCGGCGCGGGACCGGTGCTGCTGCTGGTGCTCGCTGTCGCGATGGGCATGCTGGCGATCGGCCAGGGCGCGTCCTGGGACCGCTCGCAGGACGACCAGGCGGACTTCCGGTCCGGCGCCCCGGTGCGCGTACTGGGCAGCGGCACCTCCCTGTTCGGCCAGGGCGGTGTGTACGACGGGATGCCGGGCGTACGGGCCGCGGTGCCGGCCGCCCGTACCGGTCTCTTCCTTTCGGGCGGACGCCAGGCCACCGTACTCGCGCTCGACACCGGGCTCGCAGGGACGGAACTACGGCTGCGGGACGACCTGGCCGACACCGACCCGGACGAGTCGCTGAAGGCCCTGCGCCCGGGGAAGGCCGCACGCATCGGTGTGCTGCTGCCCGATGACACGGCGCGCCTCGTTCTCGATGTCACCCTGAGCGCCGCCGATGACGGCCCGGACGAGCGAGAGGGCACAGCCATCACTCTCACCCTTGAGGACCGCTTCGGAGTGCCCTACCGGCTGCAGACGGACACGCTCGCGGCGGACGGCAAGCAGCACGCGTTGACCGTCGACCTCGCCAAGGCGGCAGACGCCCCGGCGGGAAGGGCGGCGGGTCCGCTGGCGCTGACCGGGGTGGAATTCGACGAGGCGGGCTATCCGGACCGGATCGCCGCCAAGCGGCTCACGATCGGCGGGATGCGCTCGGTGACCGCGGACGGCGCCACCCGGAAGGTCACTGTGCCGAAGGGGCTGGCGTGGGGGGCGAAGGCCACGGTGAGCGTCGAGCCCGACTCGTCCAGTAACGAGCGCGGCCCGGCGATCACCGCCGTGGGCTCGTCGTCGCGGACGCCCCTCGACGTCTCGTACCACACGGGCAGAGCGGTGTCCGAGGGCCGATGGGGCCCGACGCGCCTCGTCACCGTCCGGGTCGTCGCCGAGCGTGGGGAAACGGCTCTGCCCGCCGCTCTCGCCACCGACCGCTTCCTCGAGTCCAGCGGTGCGAAGACCGGATCCGTGATCCACATCCCTATGCCCGGAGGCCCCGTCAAGGCGAAGATCGTGGGAGTTCTCCGCGGTGTTCCGACCACTGGGCCAGGTGCGGGCGCCCTCGACCCGGCCGCCACGCCCGCGACCGACGGCGGCGCGCTGCTGATCGATCTGCGAGCCGTCAACCGGGTGCTGGCCACACGTCCCGACTCGGCGTTCCCGCCCACCGAATGGTGGCTGTTCACCGAGCGCGGCGCCACGGACGAGGTCGCGGCGGCCCTGCGTGACAGGGCCGAGATCGACCCGACCCAGATTCAGGTGCGCGACGAGATCGCCGAGGACCTGCACGACGATCCGCTCGGCGCGGGCCCGCAGTCGGCCCTGCTCGCGGTGGCTCTCGTCGCCGCGGCGCTGGCCGCGGTCGGCTTCGCGGTGAGCGCGGTGGGAACGCTGCGGGAACGCTCGGCGGAGTTCGCGGTGCTCCGGGCACTCGGCGCGCCGCGGCGCCAGCTGGCCCGGCTGCTCACCGTCGAGCAGTCACTGCTGATCGGGCTCGGGCTGCTGATCGGGCTGGCCCTCGGCGCGGTGCTCACCCGTGCCGTCGTACCGCTGATCGTGCTGACCGGGCAGGCCACACAGCCTGCTCCGAGTGTGCTGGTGGAACTGCCGCTCGGGCGCGTGGCGCTGCTGGTGGCGGGAGTCGCCGCCGCACCCGTGCTCGTCGTCGCGGCGCTGGCGATACGTCGAGTCGATCCCGCCACGGCGCTGCGTGTCCAGGGAGGCGAGTGACATGAAGGCCGCTGCCCCCTGGGTCCGCACCCGGCTGCGTACGGCGCCGGGACCCGCCGTCGCCCTGCTGCTCCTCGTCCTGGCCACCTCCTTCCTCGCCGCGGCCTTCCCGCGCGCGGTGGACGCGTACGAAGGCCGGGGCCTGCGCCACGAGGTGAGCGCGGCCGTACCGTGGCGAAGCGTCATCCAGCTGACCAGCGATGCGCGGCAGGAGATGGACGGTGAACCGGACAGGAGGGCCGATGCGCTACGGCCCCCCCGGCTGACCGGGAATCACCGGCGAATCCTGGCCGCCCTGCCGGACTCCCTGCGCGCCGACACGGGCCAGTCCGCCTACGGAGCACGCACCCTCGACCCGGTGGAGGCCACCGACGAGTGGCTGCCCGAGCTGAACGGCGGCCGCCCGGTATTCACCCTGTCCACCCAGGCCGAAGTCGCCGAGCACTCCACCCTGACCTCGGGGCGGCTGCCCAGGACGACCGCGGGATCCGTCACCCCGGCCACCCCCACCGTGGAGGCAGCGGTCACCTCCGCCACTGCCAGGTCCCTCCGCATCAAGGCCGGCTCGATCGTCCATGTGCCGCGGGCCGAGGGCGCACCCCTCGCCGTGCGCGTCACCGGCATCGTCGAGCCCCGTCGGCCGCAGCAGAGCTATTGGTCCGTCGAACCCGTGCTGCGCACACCGACGTACCTCCAGACGCTGGAACCCGACCCTCAGCCGTACTGGCACGGCGCACTGCTGCTGGCCCCCGGAGCGGCACCCGTCCTGCTGTCCGTTGCGGTGGACACCGAGGCCTACTGGCGTGTCGCTCCCGACCCGGCCGGGATGGACATCGCCGACCTGCCCCGCATCACGCAGACGATCGCCTCCCTCGAACACGGCCCGCTGCAGACCGCGCTGCGCACCGAGGTCTCGCCGCAGCTGGAGATCAGCTCCGGCCTGGACGACGTCCTCATCGAGTTCGACGGCATCCGTGCCGCCATCAACCCCGTGGTCGCCGTCGCGGCCTTCGGCGTGGGCAGCGTCGCGGGAGTCGTCCTGCTGATGACCGGCGGCCTGACCGCCTCGCGCAGGCGCGCCGAGCTGTCGCTGCTCCGCTCGCGGGGCGCATCGGTCCGCGGTATCGCGGGGCGGCTGCTCGCCGAGGTCGCCGTTCCCGTGCTGCCCGGTGCGGCACTCGGCTGCGCGCTCGCACTCGTCGTCGTCCCCGAGGGCCGTACGCTGCCGGCGCTGCTCGCCTCGGCCGCGGTCGCGCTGTTCGCCTGCGCCACGCTGCCGCTGATGGCGGCGTTCCTGCACCGGCGGCCGGCCCTGCACGGGGACCGGGACGATCTCGTACGGGCCAGACCGTCGCGCCGCCGGACCGTGGCGGAACTGACGCTGCTGGTGCTGACCGTGGCAGCGGTCACCGCACTGCGGCGCCGGGGCACCTCGGACGGCGATGTGGACGCACTGATCAGCGCCGCCCCGGTACTGGTGGGTTTCATCGCCGCACTGCTGTTCGTACGGCTGTATCCGCTGCCCCTGCGGCTCGCGGCGCTGCCGGTGGCGCGACGGCGCGGTGCCGTCGGCTTCCTGTCACTCGCCCGTGCGGGCCGCTCCTCCGCCACCGCCGTCCTTCCGCTGCTGGCGCTGCTCGTGGCCCTGACGACAGCGGCGTTCGGTGGCTCGGTGATCTCCGGTGTCGACGACGCCCGGGCGCGCGCGTCCTTGGTCGCGGTCGGCGCCGATGCCCGGATCGACGCCGACCGGGCGCTGCCGGACACGCTGGCCGGGGCGGTACGGAAGGTGGCCGGGGTGACCGACGTCGCGCCCGTCTACCGGGAGTTCGGTCTGGACCTGCGGGATGCCCGGGCCGAGGCCGTCACGCTGCTCGCCGTCGACCCCGATTCGTACGCGCGTCTGGCCGGCCGTACCGGGCTCGGTGCCTTCCGGGCCGCTGAACTGCGGAAGTCCTCCGGAGCGCTGCCCGCGCTGGCCTCCCCCGCCGTCGCCGAGCGGCTGCGCGGGCGGACGGCGACGATCGGCCCGGCAAGCGGCCCGATCCCGGTCCGCGTGGACATGGTGCGCAGCAGCACTCCCGCCGTCGCCGCGGGTGACTTCCTGGTGGTCGACGCGGCGGGTCTGCCGGGCCGGCACCCCGCCTCCACGCTGCTGATATCCGGGCCCTCCGTGGCCCGCGGCGACCTCGAGGAAGCGGCCCGCGCGGCGGGCTCCGCCACCGTGAAGCTGCGCTCCGCCGAAGAGGACAACTTCACGATGTCACCCGTGCAGAGCGGTGCCGAACGGATCTACGTGCTGGCCGCGGCGGCGGGAGCCGGGTACGCGGTACTCGCGCTGGTGCTCTCGGTGCTCCAGACCTCCGCCGAGCGGACCGCGATGCTGGCTCGGCTGCGCACCATGGGCCTGACCCGCCGCCAGGGGCGCCGTCTGCTGATTCTGGAGAACCTCCCGCAGGCTCTGCTGGCCGCCGTGGGTGGTGCGCTGGTCGGCTGGGTGACGATCCTGCTGCTGGCTCCCGGAATCGATCTCGGCCGGCTCGCCCTGGCCGATCAGGCGGCTTCGCTCGGCCGAGTACAGCTGCGCACCGACCCGGTGAGCCTGCTGCTGCCCGCGCTCGGAGTGGTGGCGATCGCGTCGGCGGTGGCTGCCGCACAGGCCTGGATGATCACCCGGCGTACGACAACGACCGAACTCAGGGTAGGAGACACGCGATGACCGAGTCCGCCACAGGCATCACGCTCGGCGAGCTGGAGCGCCGGGCGGCGGCCCGGCGCGACCGGCCCGAATACGGCCATGACGCGCTGATCACCTGTGACCGTCTGGTCCGCATCTTCTCCACGGACGGAGTCGAGGTGCAGGCACTGCAAGGGCTCGACCTGCTGGTCCGCGAGGGGGAGCTGATGGCCCTGGTCGGGGCGTCCGGCAGCGGCAAGTCGACGCTGATGAACGTCCTGGCGGGTCTGGACGAGCCGACGGCGGGCGCCGCGAAGGTGGCCGGATGCGATCTGCTGACCATGAGCGCGAAGGACCGGCTGCGCTACCGGCGCGAGGTGGTGGGCTTCGTCTGGCAGCAGACGGCACGCAATCTCCTGCCGTATCTGAGCGCCGTGCAGAACGTGACGCTGCCGATGCAGCTGGCCGGCAGCCGGAAGAAGGCCGAACGGGCCGCGCGCGCCGAATCGCTGCTCTCCCTGCTGGAGGTCGCCGACTGCCGCGACCGCCGCCCGCACCAGATGTCCGGCGGCCAGCAGCAACGCGTCTCCATCGCGGTGGCACTGGCGAACGAACCGGCGGTGCTGCTCGCCGACGAGCCGACGGGCGAGCTGGACTCCCAGACCGCCGAGGAGGTCTTCGCCGCGCTGCGTATGGCGAACAAGGAGCTCGGCACGACGATCCTCGTCGTCACGCACGACCAGTCGGTGGCCGCCGAGGTCCGCCGCACGGTGGCCATCCGCGACGGCCGCACCTCCACGGAAACCCTGCGGCGCACGGAGGTCGACGCGACGACGGGCCAGCAGTCCGTGGTGGCCAGGGAGTACGCCATGCTGGACCGCGCGGGCCGCCTTCAGCTGCCCGCGGACTACACCGATGCCCTGGGCATGCGTGACCGGGTGATGCTGGAGCTGGAGCCCGATCACATAGGCATCTGGCCTGACGACACGGCCGGGCACTAGCGAGCTCGTGCACGGTTGGTGGTCGGGCGTCGAGCTCTGCCGCCGCGAGTACGCGGACGACACCGTCCCAGCCGTCACCGGCCTGCTGCCACGGCAACGGACCGCAGACCGGATCCCGGCTCGGACATGAGCAACGAGGTCCCGTCGACCCCGTCGACGTCCCACCACTCACCGTGCACGAGGTCGTCAGCCGCCCGCGTCCGCCACCGCGGCGAGGCGCTGCTGTTCCTCCTCGACGATGCGACGGGCCAGTGAGCCGTCCGACACGTCCACGGCGTCCGGCGTCGTCTCGGCGACGTCGCTGCGCCGTGCGTACGCGTCGAACAGCCGCTCCTTGCGGGCCAGGATGTCGAGCAGCCGCTGGTCGACGCTGTCCGCCGCGAGGAGCCGGTGCACCTGGACCGTGCGTATCTGGCCCATCCGGTGGGCACGGGCCACGGCCTGGTGCTCCATGGTCGGCTTGATCTGCGGCTCGCAGAGGATGACGACCGACGCGGCCTGCATGTTCAGCCCGATCCCGCCCGCCTGGATCTGGCTGAGCAGCACCGCGTGTCCGTCCGCCGCGGCGAAGTCGTCGATCAGCCCCTGGCGCCGCGCGGCCGGCACGCTTCCGGACAGCGGGCCGAAGACACCTTCCCCCAGGGACTGCCGGACCGTCTCCAGGACCTCGCGGAAGTACGAGAACACGACGACCTTCAGCCCGTTGTCCTCGGCCTCCGCCACGAGCTCGCGCAACCGGTTCAGCTTGGCGGACGTGGCCGGGTGGGCGTACGCCGCCCGGCGCATCCGCATGAAGTGCCCGGCGGCCACCGCCTCGTGGTAGGCCCGCTGGTCGGCGTCGCTGAACTCCTCCCACTCGTCGACCTGTATGAGGGAGGGGAGCTCGGTGAGCACGTCCTGCTGGTTGCGGCGCAGGTAGGCGGGGGCGACGGCCCGGCGGAAGGCGTGCGAACCGGCGACACCGTGCGTGGTGCTGACCGAGGGGGCCAGTTCGGGCCGGAGATGGCGCACGAGGCTGCGGAACTCCTCCACGCGGTTCTCCATGGGTGTGCCGGTCAGGAAGAGCACGTGCTCGGTCCCTTCCGACCAGCCTGACACCGCACGGGCACGACGCGTGGCCGGATTCTTGACGTAGTGCGCCTCGTCGACGACGAGCATGCCGGGCCGCACGCCGCTGTCGTGCGCGAGGGGGAGGGTGTGCAGGGCGTCGAAGGTGGTCAGCGCGACCCCGCCGCTCTCGCGCCACTCGGCGAACGCCGCCTGCCGCTCCGGACCGTGCACCGGCAAGGGGCGCAGCGTGGACCGGGCACGGATCTCCCGCGTCCAGTTGATCAGCACGCTCGCGGGGCAGACGACCAGGAAGTGCGTCTCGCCGCGCGCCGCGAGATGTGCCAGCGCGGCGATGGCCTGCACGGTCTTGCCGAGCCCCATCTCGTCCCCGAGGATCACCCGCTTCTGCGCGAGCGCGAAGCGCGCGCCGAAGGACTGGTAACCGCGCAGCGAGACCCGCAGCCGGGCGTCGTCCAGCCGCAGCCCGCGGACCCGGTCCGCGATCCCGGACGGCAGGAACCCCTCGGCCGCGTCACGGTCGGGACCGGAGCCGGACATCTCGGCCAGCAGGCTGTAGTACTCCGCGGACCGCAGTTCGAAGTCGACCCAGGCGGCGACGTCGGAGGCCGGGTCCCGCAGCAGGTCGACGGACACCTGGCCGAAGAGCAGGGGAAGTTCGCGCTCCACCGCGTCGGCGACTGCCGCCCGCACGGAGGCGACGGCCTCGAGCGTCCTCGCCCGGGCCTCCCGCCGGGTGAAGACCATGCGCAGCCGCCCCCGGGCCGGCCCGGCGGCGGCCAGGAGCGGCTCCAGGCAGCCGGCCAGCCGCCGGGCCCCGTCCACGGCCCGCCGCACGTGCGGCCCCGCCTCGACCAGCCGGTACAACGCGGTGACCAGGGCGGTCGTGGCATCGTCGGGGGTGTCCACGTCTATCCGCACGGCGACGGTGTCCCGCACCGCGTGCGCGATCTGGCCCGCGGCGGCCAGGGCCTGGTCGGCGGTCTGCGCGCCGACGCCGGGAATCTGGCGGAGCTCGTAGCGGCCGGCCCCGTACACCTGTGCCACCGTCGTGAATCCGGCCTGCTCGACCGCGCCGAGGCGCAGCCGGCCCTCGGTGACGTCCTTGAGCCGCGACACCGGGATGGCCGACAGCTCCTTGCCGACGAGGGCGTCGAGGAGCGGGTCCAGAGCCGTGCGCACGGCGCCGACCGCACGGGTGTGATCCGACAGGACACCGCGCGCGGCGTCCACCAGCACGTCGGCCCGCGCCAGCAGTTCCCGGGCGGCCCGCCCGGTCGGCACCCCGCCCTCCGTGGACCCGGCCTCAGTCATGTCGTACCTTCTGTCCCCGCCGCCTTGCCGCTGCACCCACCGGCCTTCCGCCCGGAGCGACTCATATCGTCCCATGCGCGACCGACAGCCCGGGTCCGGCGGACACTTCACGGCGCGGGAGGCCGCCGCTCCGACGGAGACAGCAGCAGCACCTCCAGGGCGCGTGCGCAGGAACGCGCCTGCTCCAGGAACCAGTCGATGCGTTCATCGGTGATCACGGACGGGGTCGCCCGTACCGCCAGGGCGAAACGGGCGTACCCGGCGCCGTCCAGCACGGGCACCGCCAGGGTCCGCACCCCATGGGCCGACTCGCCGTCGTTGACTGCGTGGGTGTCGGAGCGGACCCGGGCCAGCTCGGCCTCCAGAGCCGCCGGATCGACGATCGTCCGGTCGGTGAAGGCCGGCAGCGGCGGCAGGGAGGAAGGGCCACCGTCACCCGGCCGCGCCCAGGCCAGCAGGACCTTGCCCAGTGCGGTGGAGTGCAGCGGCCGACGCAGCCCCACCTTGGGGGTCACCGAACCCCCGGCGACGATCACCGCGTGCGGTCCGCTGCGCAGCGCCAGGTCGGCGGTGGCACCCGTGCGTTCGGCGAGGTCGGCCAGCTCGGGGGCGGCCAGATGCAGACCACGCTGATGGTAGGAGAGCCGGCCCAGTTCGGTCACGGCGGGCCCCAGCCGGTAACGGGAGGTCCGGGCGTCCTGTTCGAGGAATCCGGCACCGAGCAGGGTGCGCGCCAGCCGATGGGCGGTGGAGACCGAGAGCGTGAGGCGGCGGGCCAGATCGGAGGCGCTCAGGTCGGGACCGTTGTCATGGAAACAGTGCAGGACGTCCAGGGCGCGCTGTACCGCCTGCGCCCCACCGGGAGCGCGTACTGCGGCGGTCTCGGTCATGGGGGTTCACTCTCCGCTCGTGGGGATGCGGGGCTTGACGTTGCCACATTACGGGAGTCCGGCCGGGCCCGAATCGCCTGGTGAAACACGCCGTTCATGCTCAATCCCACATCATGGGAAGCGAGTTGTGGGCGGGCGTCGCCCCGTGGCAGGCTGCAGCCGTCACCACCGACGAGCTGAAGGGAGCAGTGCCATGGCCGGCCGCCGATCCGCGTCCCCCGCCCACGCCGCTCCGGTCCTGCTCGCCCTCACGCTGCGCCGTCATATCGACCTGGCCCGCGTGTCCAGCGCCGCCTGTCGCTGACCGGCCTCGCACGCCCCTCGTTCTCGCCGAACGCGTCGCCCCGACGCTTCACGGGCCCTGCCGCACGTGCCTCCCCTGTCCGGGGCGCACATGACGTGCCCGCCCGTACCCCCGCTTCACCTATCTCGGGAAGACTCCATGACGCATGCCGTCCTGCCCCGGACCCTCTGGTTCACCCGCTGTCCCGTCCCCACGGCCACCGGCATCGCCGCCGACCGGCAGTGGCTCACCGACGAGTTCGCCGCCGACGGCATCTCCGTGCGCTCCCTCCAGGACGCCGCCCCGGGCGCCGACCGCGCCGCGCACTACACCCACGCCCTGCCCGGCCTCTTCCGGGAGGGCGGCAACGTCCCCGCCCTGTGGGCCCGTTCGCGGGGCGAGCGCACCCGGCTCATCGGACTCACCTGGATCGAGGAACGGCAGACCGTCCTGGTCGCACCCGGCTCCGGAATCCGGGGCGCCGCCGCTCTGCGCGGGCTGCGGCTCGCCGTGCCGAAGCACGACATCGCCATCGACTTCTGGCGCGCCATGGCCCTGCGCGGCTTCGAAGGGGCTCTCGCCTCCGCCGGGCTCACGCCGCAGGACGCCTCACCGGTCGACGTACCCACCGACGGGTACGACGGCCAGTGGGCGGCCGAACTCGCCGCACTGCGACGCGGAGACGTCGACGCCGTGTACGTGAAGGGCGCGCTGGCCGTCGAGGCGGCCCGCCGGGCCGGCGCCGAAGTGGCCGTCGAGCTCGACGAACTGCCCGACCGCCGGTTCCGCGTCAACAACGGCACACCGCGCCCCATCACCGTCCACCAGCAGCTCCTGGACGACCACCCCGACCTCGTCGACCGCTTCCTCGCCGTCCTGCTGAGGGCGGCCGACTGGGCCGCGGGACAGCCCGACGAGGTCGCCCGCATCCTCGGCGCCGAGACCGGGGCGGGTGCCGACGGTGTCGCCGGCGCCTACCGGCCCGGCACCCACCTGACCCTCCACCCCGACCTCTCCGCCGAACGCCTGGCCCTGCTCGCCGCGCAGGAGGCCGGGCTGCGCGCCCACGGCTTCCTGCCCGAGCCCGTCGACGTCGCGGCGTGGGCCGACCCCGAGCCGCTACGCCGCGCCGCAGCCCTGGTGCACCGCACCCCCGCCCCCCTGAGCCCGGAGGAACCCGCCTCATGAACCCTGCCCGATCACTGCGTACGACAGCCGTTCCGGCGCTCCTCACGGTCTTCGCGCTCGTCGCCCTCGCCGCTTGCGGCACGTCCGAGGCGGACAGCGCCGCACAGGGCTCGAAGGCCACGGTGACCGTCCGCATCCCCGACCCCGGAAACTCCGGGGTGCTCGCCGTCGGCAAGAAGGACGGCAGTCTCGACAAGGCGCTGTCCGAGGCTGGCGCCAAGGTGCGGTGGACCGGCAGCGCCGGCCCGTTCGCCCCGGCCGCCCAGGCGATGAACGCGGATCAGCTGGACATCGCCACAGGCTCCATCACCTCCGGCATCACCTCGCTCGCCCAACGCCCCGGCTTCAAGTTCTTCACGGCCGTCGACCCGGACGCGGCGGGCGAGGGGATCCTCGTCAGGAACGGGTCGGACATCGGATCGGTGGCCGACCTCGTGGGGAAGAAGGTCGCCGTCAACCAGGGCGGCACCGGCGAGTACCTCCTGCTCAAGGCCCTGGCCAAGGCCGGTGTCCCGGCCGGCAAGGTCACCCGTGTCTACCTCCGGCCCGACCAGACCGCAGCGGTGTTCAACGCCGGCAAGGTCGACGCCTGGGCCGTCTGGGCCACGTACGCGGTTGCCGAGATCGGCAGCGGCAAGGCGCACTTCCTCGCCGACGGCGCTGCGATCGGATCCGACAACTACAGCCTCAACGCCGTACGCACCCAGTTCGCCGAGCGGCACCCGAAGGTCGTCAAGGCCCTCTACCAGTACCTCCACGAGGCCAGCGTCAAGGAGAAGCAGAACCCGGCGGCCTACCTCAACGTCTTCACGGACGCCGGCCCGACCGCCGTGACAGGTAAGGCCAAGGAGGTCCAGAGCGAATTCATCGCGAAGGGCGGCACCGTCGACCCCATCGGTCCCGAGGACATCGAACGGTTCGAGGACGTCGCCGCGTTCTACGCGGAGCAGAAGGTCACCCAGGGCCGGGTCGATGTCGCCGCGCACCTGCTCGACGTCGGGAAGCTGACATGAGCGGCACGGCCGCGGCGCCCCCCGGCCTCGTCCGGCCGCGCCCCCGGGTCAGCAGGGCCCGCAGCCGGGGCTACGCGCTGACCGTCCGCACCATCGGACCGCTCGCGCTGCTGCTCCTCTGGTGGGCGGCCTCGGCCACCGGGGCCCTCACCCCCGACGTCCTGGCCTCTCCCGGTGAAGTGCTGCGGGCCGCACGCGAGTTGTGGGGCAACGGCCAGCTGCCCGATGCCCTCACCACCTCCCTCACCCGCTCCGGACTCGGCCTTCTCATCGGGCTCGCCGCCGGCCTGACCCTCGGTATCACCACCGGCTTCACGCGCCTCGGCGACGAGCTCCTCGACTCCTCGCTCCAGACCCTGCGCACCATTCCCTTCCTCTCCCTGGTCCCGCTGTTCATGGTCTGGTTCGGGATCAACGAGACGGCGAAGATCCTCCTCATCGCCGTCGCCACCACCTTCCCGATGTACGTGTCCACCTCGAGCGGGGTGCGCAACACCGACCCGAAACTCATCGAGGCCATGCGGAGCTTCGGCATGGGGCGCCTCGCCCTCGTACGCGAAGTCGTCCTGCCCGGGGCCCTGCCGTCCCTGCTCGCCGGACTGCGCCTGTCGATGACGCTCAGCGTCATCGCGCTGATCGCCGCCGAGGAGATCAACGCCACCGCCGGCATCGGCTACCTGATGTCCCAGGCTCAGAGCTACGCCCGCACCGACATCCTCGCCGTCTGCATCCTCGTCTACGGGCTCCTCGGGCTCACCGCCGACATCCTCGTGCGGCTGCTGGAACGCGTGCTGATGCCGTGGCGCATCCCCCAGGGAGCCTCCCGATGACCACCGATCCGACATCCGGGCCCGCAGTCCGGGTACGGGGGCTGCGCCGGGCGTTCGGCGACCGTGCCGTACTCGACGACCTGCGACTCGACATCGCCCGGGGCGAGTTCGTCGCCCTGCTCGGTGCCAGCGGCAGCGGGAAGACCACGCTGCTGCGCATCCTCGGCGCCCTCGACGGCGCCGACGGGGGAGAGGTGCTCGTCCCCGAGGCCCGCACCATCGTCTTCCAGGAGCCCCGGCTCGTCCCGTCGAAGAAGGTCTTGGCCAATGTGACGGTCGCCCTGCCGCGCAGCCGCTCCGCACACGGGCTCCGGGCGCTGGCCGAAGTCGGCCTGGAGCGCCACGCCGAGGCCTGGCCGGTGACCCTCTCAGGCGGGGAGGCCCAGCGCGTCGCACTCGCCCGCGCCCTGGTCAGGGAGCCCGAACTCCTGCTCCTGGACGAGCCGTTCGCCGCGCTCGACGCGCTGACCCGGCTCAGGATGCAGGAACTGGTCGGCGAGTTGTGCCGCCGTCACCGCCCCGCCGTCCTGCTCGTCACCCATGACGTCGACGAGGCGGTCCGGCTGGCCGACCGGGTGGCAGTCCTGCGCGACGGCCGCCTCGTCACCGACGAGACCGTGGACGTCGACCGGCCGCGCGACCCGGGCGATCCCGCATTCGCGGCTCTGCGCCGACGGCTCCTGGCCGACCTCGGCGTCGACGCCCCTGCCCCTTCCCTCCCGTCCCCCGCCCGTACCGAAGCCGGAGTGATCTGAATGACCCTCACCATCGGTGTCCACAGCAGCAACCCTTCCCTCTACCACCTGTACCACCTCTCCCGGCTGGGCCTCGCCCAGCAGGAGCTGGCCCCGCTGGGCGAGACCGTCGTGTTCCACCCGTACACCAACGGCGTACGCACCGGTGAACTCCTGACCCGGGGCGTCATCGACTTCGGCGGCACCGGCTCCACCCCGCCCGTCACCGCCCAGGCCGCCGGGCACGACATCGTCTACACCGCGGTCTCCGCCCCGCGCCCCGAACACGGCGCGCTCCTCGTCCCCGAGGACAGCCCCGTGCGCACCGTCGCCGACCTCAAGGGCGCGACCGTGCACCTGGCGATCGGATCCTGGCAGACCCATCTCATCGCCAAGGCACTGGACGACGCCGGTCTGTCGTACGCGGACGACATCACGGCCGTCCGCAGCAGTGCCGACAGCGAAGAGCTGCTGCGCACCGGAGAGATCGCCGCATGGATCGCCCAGGGTGCCGAACTGGCGGCCGCCCGGCGCACCGGCGGACTGCGGACGCTGGTCCGTACCGGCGACGTCATCAGCGACCGTTCCGTCTTCTTCACCCGCCGCGACCTCGCCGAATCCCGGCCCGACGTCGTCGAGGCACTGACCCGGGCGCTGCGGCGCGCCGACGAGTGGGCCGCGGCCCACCCCCGGCAGGCGGCCGAGATCGCCGCGGCGGACCTCGGAGGGTCTGCCGACGACTGGGAGACCGCGCTGGCCTCGCTGCCCTGGACGATCGAGCCCGTGTCCGACGCGTTCATCGCCGAGCAGCAGGAGGCCGCCGACATCTTCCACCGGACCGGATTCATCGACCGGCCGGTCACCGTCGCCCACGCGCGCGCCCGTGTCGCAGCCGACAAGGCGGTATGACGACATGGCGACCGAAGTCCTCTGGTACATCATTCCGCGCGAAGGCGCCTATCCCTGGGAGCCGGCAGGCAGACGCCCGGTCGATCTCGGCTACCTGACACAGCTGGCCGGGACGGTCGAGCGGCTCGGCTACAGCGGTGCGCTGCTCGCCACCGATCTCTACGACGTCTGGCCGCTCGGCAGCGCGCTGGCCGCCTCGACCAGCACCCGCTTCAAGCCCCTGCTCGCCGTGCACCCCGGACTCGTCGCGCCGACGCTGCTGGCCAAGATGGCCCTCAGTTTCGACACGCTCTTCGGGGGCCGGCTGCGCTTCAACGTGGTCAACGGTTCGACCAAGTCCCTCCAGGAGTACGGACTCCACGTGGAGCACGACGAACGGTACGAGCTGAGCGCGGAGTACTGGTCCATCGTGAAGCGGCTGACGGCCGGAGAGGTCTTCGACCACAAGGGCCGCTTCTACGACCTGAAGAATGCCGGCGCCTCCTTCCGGGAGCTCAAGCCGGTCCAGGACGGACCCATCCCGCTCTGGTTCGGTGGCTCGTCCGACCCCGGCATCGAGATGGCTGCCGAGCACGTGGACGTCTTCCTGACCTGGGGAGAGCCGCCGCATCTGTTGAAGGAGAAACTGGACAAGGTCCGGGCGCGAGCCGCCGCGTACGGCCGCACGCTCAGGATCGGGCTGCGGCTGCACCTGATCGTCCGGGACACGGAGGAGGAGGCCTGGGCCGCGGCCGACCGGCTCCTCGACGTCACCAGCGACGCGACGTACGCCCGCCAGCTCGGCGACCGGGCGGGCGAGGACGGCGTGGGCTGGCAGCGGCAGTTCCGCCAGCACGGCGGAAAGGTCCCCGCGCACGCCCGTGAGCTGGAGGTCCACCCCAACATGTGGCCCGGAATGAGCCTGTTCCGGCCGGGCCCGGGGACGGCCGTGGTGGGATCGACCGCCCAGGTCGTCGAGCGCCTCCAGGAGTTCGAGGACCTGGGTGTCGACACCTTCATCCTCTCCGGCAACCCGCTCCTGGAGGAGGCGTACCGGATCGCGGAGACGGTGCTACCGGCGCTGGGCGTCGGGCGCTGAGGGGCGGGGGAGCGTGCTCCGGCCGCGGCCGGAGCACACAGGGACTGCGCATGTCAGTACCCGGTGCGAGACTCGGAGAGTCGGGCAAACCCTGCTGTCCGTGAACGGGACCACCGAAGGAGCGCACGATGCTCACCACCCGTTTTGTCGACGGAGCCCCCAACTGGATGGATCTCGGCACCCCGGATCTCGAAGGGGCCACGGCCTTCTACACCGCCCTGCTCGGCTGGGACTACGCGGCCGGAGGCCCTGAGACCGGTGGATACGGGATGTTCCTGCTGGACGGGAAGACGGTCGGTGGCGCGATGACCGTCACCGAGGAGCAGGCGAAGCCGTCCTGGTCGGTGTATTTCCAGTCGTCGGACGTCGATGCCACCGCACGGGCAGTGGAGCAGGCCGGCGGCACGGCGCCGTTCTCGCCCATGGATGTGAGGGAGTACGGCCGGATGGGCGGGTTCACCGACCGCGCAGGTGCGTACTTCGGCGTCTGGCAGCCGAAGCTGAATCCGGGGCTCGGCGTCGTGAACGAGCGGGGCAGCCTCTGCTGGGCGGAGCTGTACACCCCGGACGTACCGGCTGCCGCGGCGTTCTACGACGCCGTCTTCGGCTGGGAGACCGTCCGGATGCCCTACCCGGGCGGCGACGGCGCGTACACCGTCCTCAGGACTCGTGGCGGCGGTGAGGAGACCTCCTTCGGCGGGCTGGTGCCGCTGGAAGCCGTGCCCGTCCGGGCCGCCGCCGGACCTCACTGGCTGCCGTACATCGAGGTCGACGACTGCGATGCCGCGGTGGCGGAGGTCGAGCGGCTGGGCGGCAAGCTGACGCTGGAACCTCTGGAGATGGAGGGCGTGGGCACCTTCGCCAACGTCACCGATCCCTACGGCGCCGCGTTCGCCGTGATCAGGAGCGCGGAGACGCCCGCCGCCTGACGGCTGCCGGGTCTCGCCGTGCGTGCTTGCCGCGGTGGATTGATGGATCGTTGATCAGTCGTTTATCGCGGCAGGGAACGATGTGGCCATGCTCATCAACACCGCGGCCGACCCCGCTCTCGCCTGGCAGGAGACAGCGCTGTGCGCACAGACCGGGCCGGAGTTCTTCTTCCCCGCCCCCGGCAGTTCCACCCGTGAGGCCAAGCAGCTCTGCAACGCCTGCGAGGGACGCCTGGCCTGCCTGGAGTACGCACTGGACAACGACGAACGCTTCGGCGTGTGGGGCGGTCTCTCCGAGAAGGAGCGCGACCGGCTCCGCAGAGTCGACCGCGACCGGGCGTGAACGTCTGCCCCCGCAGGACACCTCGGCTCTCCGTGCATCGGCCCGCGGGGCTGGATGTCGCGGGGGTTGCGGGCGCGCGGTGTGCACGGCCTGCGGACGGCGGGCCCGTCGCTGAGGTACGCGCATCGCCCGGGGGGAAACCCCCCGCCCCGACGGGCGCCATCGCCGAAAAGGCGGTGGAGCTGATCAGGGAGACGCGCGGGCGCGGCAGGGCGCCGGGACGCCGCCGGGTGTCCGTCAGGCCGGGATGCGGAACGTCTCGCCGTACATCTGCCAGGTCAGCGGCAGTTCCAGGGCCAGGTTCCCGTCCTCCAGGAACACGCGCTGGGCAGTGTCGAGGCGCGAGGTGTCCTGCTGGTTCTTCTTGGCCTTCATCACGGTCCGCGCCGCATCGAGGAAGGCGTCCAGATAGGCCGTCTCGTCGCCGCCCTCGGCGACCGTGTCCGCCTCGGCCAGGGCGGCCCGCCGGATGCCGTAGAACGAGTCCTCCTCGGACCCGGGCCCCTGGAGCACCATGGCGTCGAAGTACATGTACTGGCCGAGGGTGCCGAGGCCGTCCAGTTTCGCCAGATGGACGGCCGGTTCGAAGTACTGCTTCAGCCGGACCTGGTCCTGGGCGGTGCGGAAGGCGGGGTCCTCGGCCGACTGCTTCCATGCGGCCGTGAAGCCGGGGTCCAGCCCCTCGTGCGACGGGGATCCGTCGACCTTGCGCAGCGCCGGGACGAACGGAGCCAGTGGACTGTCCGGGTGATCATCGGTGAACGACTCGACGAACGCGAGCATGTCGTGCGTACTGGAGCAGAAGCCGACGAGCCCGGCGTTGTAGCCGGTGCCGTCGCCGGTGTCCTCGATCGTGCCGTACTGGCTGCGCCAGTCCAGGGTCGACCCCTCCGCGCTGGCCAGCAGCTTCCAGGCGACCTCGCGCATCTTCGGCTCGGCCAGTCCTGGGGGCATCTCGGCGACGCGCGCGTTCAGCGCGCGCCGATCCTCCTCGTCCGCCGCGGCGAACGGGTCGGCCTGTGCTGATGCGGTGACCGACGCCTTCGTGGCGGGAGAACTGGTGGGCAGCTCCCCGTCGCCACCGCTGTTGAAGAGCAGGGAAGCGACGACGGCTATCGGCGCACCGAACAGAACGACGCGGGTCACAGGTTTCACGGGCACAGAGTACGGTCCGCGCAGCCCCGGGGAGGGCCCGGCCCCGTGGACGGGGATGACGAACGGGGGCGGGCCGGATGGGCCCGCCCCCGCCGGGGTCGTGTGTGCCGGCCGTCAGGCCTGGGCGGCGCGGGCCGCCACGCGCGCCTTGCGCGCGGCGAGCTTCTCGTCGAACTTCGACGCCTCGCTGTCCAGCCCGTTCATGTACAGGCCGAGCTCCTCCTGGGCCTTGAGGCCCTCCGGGCCGAGGCCGTCGATCTCCAGCACCTTCAGGAAGCGCAGCACCGGCTGGATGACGTCGTCGTGGTGGATGCGCATGTTGTAGATCTCGCCGATCGCCATCTGCGCGGCTGCCCTCTCGAACCCGGGCATGCCGTGGCCGGGCATCCGGAAGTTCACGACGACGTCGCGCACCGACTGCATCGTCAGGTCGGGCGCGAGCTCGAAGGCCGCGCCGAGGAGGTTGCGGTAGAACACCATGTGCAGGTTCTCGTCGGTGGCGATCCGCGCCAGCATGCGGTCGCAGACGGGGTCGCCCGACTGGTGCCCGGTGTTGCGGTGCGAGACGCGGGTCGCCAGCTCCTGGAACGCGACGTACGCCACGGAGTGCAGCATCGAGTGGCGGTTGTCGGACTCGAAGCCCTCTGCCATGTGCGCCATCCGGAACTGTTCCAGCTTGTCCGGGTCCACGGCGCGCGAGGTGAGCAGGTAGTCACGCATCACGATGCCGTGGCGGCCTTCCTCGGCCGTCCAGCGGTGCACCCAGGTGCCCCAGGCGCCGTCGCGGCCGAAGAGCGAGGCGATCTCGTGGTGGTAGCTGGGGAGGTTGTCCTCGGTCAGCAGGTTCACGACCAGGGCGATCTTGCCGATGTCCGTGACCTTGGACTGCTCGGCCTCCCAGGCCTGGCCGTCCTCGAAGATTCCGGGGAAGTTCCGGCCGTCGGAGAACGGCACGTACTCGTGCGGCATCCAGTCCTTGGCGACCTTGAGATGGCGGTTCAGTTCCTTCTCCACCACCTCTTCCAGCGCGTACAGCAGTTGGGCGTCGGTCCACGCCTGTGAACTGCCGAGGTGGGGAGAGGTGATCGTCACGGGTGCTCCTGGGGACGGGAGAATTACCTACGGCTTCGTAGGTTACGAGACCGTAGGTTAAAGCGGCAGTAAGGCCTCCGCCAAGCCCGTCCGGGCAACAATTGCTCACGTAGGGTCATAGGTGCAGGTCAAGCGTGTATACAGAGGGTCAGGGAGGCGGGATGAGGGGGTGCGAAAGTCGAATGATCGGCCGGGCCGGCCCCCCGTGCGATGAGCTCTGAACAGTCGGCGTACTCGGAGCGCAGCGCGTGAGGGGCACGGTCGGAAAGGGCCGGATCAGAGGAGGTGGTCTGCCGCCCCCGCCTTCACCGCGAAAATCAGCGCCTGCAGCGCTTCCACGGAGTCGCTCACGTAGGTGGCGGTGTCGGTCGTGGAGCCGATGTAGGCGCGGCCCTGGTCGTCGAGGCCGAAGCGGAAGCAGTTGGCGCCCTCGCTGCAGAAGGCGTCGTCCCAGCAGATGTCGTTCATGATCTCTCTCCTCATAGGTCCTTGGCTATGCACCGGATGAAGTCGCGTGATTCCTCGACGGGCAGCGCGAGCGTGCGCAGGCGCTCCAACAGTCCCCGGTACCGACGCAGTTGCATGTCCGCGTCCAGCAGCATGGAGCCGTGCGAGGAATCGAGCTGCACGGTATCGAGCTGCGGGACCGCCGCGCCGACGTAGGTGAACGACTGCCCGGCTCCGGGGAAACCGCCTGCGGCGAACGGGATGACCCGGACCGTGATCCGGCTGCGTTCGGACATGCCGAGAATGTGCTCCAGCTGCGCCCGGGTGATCTTGGGGCCGCCGAACTGCATCCGCAGCGCGGCTTCGTGGACCACTGCCGCGTACAGCGGTGGCCGGTCCCGTTCGAGCACCTCCTGCCGGCGCAGGCGCAGCGAGAGCCGGGCCATCAGATCAGGGCCGGGCAACCGGGGGTCGGCCGTGTCGAAGACCGCGCGCGCGTGCTCCTCGGTCTGCAGCAGTCCGGGGATGTGTGTGGTGGTGGCGGTGTTCAACTCCACTGCGTGGAACTCGAGTTCGGCGATGTCCAGCAAGCTCGGCAGCAGCAGGCCGCGATGCTCCTCCCACCATCCTCTGGCCCGCTCCGTCGCCATCTCGGCCAGCAGGTCCACGAGTCCGGTGTCCGGGCAGCCGTAGTTGAAGGCCAGGGTGCGGACCCGCTCGGCGCTGATGCCGAACCGGCCGGACTCGATGTTCGGGATGCGGGTGCGGTCGACGCCGAGGAGAGCCGCGGCCTGCTGCGCCGTCATCCCGGACTGTTCGCGCAGCTTGCGCAGCTCGTACCCGAGGCGTTGTTGTCGTGCGGTCGGGGTGGTCCTGGGGGGCACGGTGCGGGTCCTTCCGGGGCGGGGGCGGCGAAATGACCGGAACCACACAAGTAGTAGCACTGTGCTCCGGGCGTGCGCTACGGTCGGTAGCGCAAGTCTCACACGGGGCGACCACGCCTTTGTGTGTGATCGTCACCACACGCACGAGAAATGTGAGCATCACTTGATGAAAGGCGCATTGCGTTGTCTCCCGGCCCTCGCGCCGGCCGGACCGCAACCACCGGCGGCGGACAACCTCAGCTACTCGTTCGCCCTGCCGGGCGGCGCCTTCTGCGCGGGGCTCGCCCGCCGCGCGGTGGATGAGCTGCTCACCCGGCACGGTCTCGCCGAACTGGGTGAGACAGCGGTCCTCGCCACTTCGGAACTCGTCGCGGCCGCCTACCGGTTCACTCCGGACCGGGAGATGCTCCTGCGGGTCCACTGGCAGTTCGACGCGCTGCGGATCACCCTCTACGACCAGCACCCTGCTCATGAATCGCCCGAGAAGTCCGAGGAGTGCCGGGAGCACCGCAGCGCCAGCATGTGGCTGCTGGCGGCCGCGGTGGACGAACACGGCGGGGACTGGGGGCTGGCCCCCGCGCTGACGGCCTCCGGCGGCTCCAAGACCTGGGCCTTACTCCACCGCTAGCCCCAGGCCGTCGCCCCTGTGTCCCCGCACGTCACAGGCCGGCGCGCACCTCCTCGGCGGTGGTGTCCCGGAGCCCGCCGTCCAGCAGCAGCCAGCGGGTGATGCCGAGCGATTCGAGGAACGGCACGTCGTGGCTCGCCACGATCAGCGCCCCTTCGAACGCGTCGAGTGCCGCCGTCAGCCGGCGCACACTCGCCATGTCCAGGTTGTTCGTCGGCTCGTCCAGCATCAGCAACTTCGGCGCAGGCTCGGCCAGCAGCAGCGAGGCCAGAGCTGCACGGAACCGCTCCCCGCCCGACAGGGTCCCGGCCGGCTGGTCCGCCCGTGTGCCCCTGAACAGAAAATGTGCCAGGCGCGCCCTGATCCGGTTGTCCGTGGCATCCGGTGCGAACCGCGCCACGTTCTCCACCACGCTCAACTCGTCGTCCAGCATATCCAGCCGCTGGGGCAGAAAGCGCATCGGCAGCTGCACCGACGTCTCACCGGACCGGGGTGCGAGCTCACCGGCCAGGGTCCGCAGCAGCGTGGTCTTGCCCGCTCCGTTACGTCCCACCAGCGCGATGCGCTCCGGACCGCGTACCTCGAACCAACCCCGCACCCGGGCTCCGTAGGGCAGTTCCAGATGGTTCGTCATCAGCACGCCCTGGCCCGGATGGACCTTGGTGTGCGGCAGCTCGACCCTGATCTCGGCATCGTCCCGCACCGCCTCCACGGCGTCACCGAGGCGCTCCTTCGCCTCGGCCAGCTTCTCCGCGTGCATGATGCGGTGCTTGCCCGCCGACTCCTGGGCGGAGCGCTTGCGGGCGCCCATGACGGCCTTCGGTACGCGTTTGTTCTCCTGCATCTTCTGTCCGTAGCGCTTGCGCCGCGCCAGCTTGACCTGGGCCTCGGTGAGTTCGCGCTTCTGGCGGTGCACATCGGCCTCGGCGACCCGCACCATGCGCTCGGCGGCCTCCTGCTCCACGGCGAGGGCCTCCTCGTACGCCGAGAGGTTCCCGCCGTACCAGGTGACCGAACCCTCCCGGAGATCGGCGATCCGGTCGACGCGTTCCAGGAGCTCCCTGTCGTGACTGACGACGACGAGGACGCCGGTCCACGCGTCGACCGCCGCGTAGAGGCGGCCGCGTGCGTACAGATCCAGGTTGTTCGTCGGCTCGTCCAGCAGCAGGATGTCCGGCCGGGCCAGCAGCAGCGCCGCCAGACGCAGCAGCACGCACTCGCCGCCCGACATCTCCCCGATCGTGCGGTCGAGCCCGATGTGGCCGAGGCCGAGCTGGTCGAGCGTGGCGAGAGCCCGCTCCTCCACGTCCCAGTCGTCACCGACGGCCGCGAAACGCTCCTCGCCGACGTCGCCCGCCTCGATGGCGTGCAGCGCCGCACGGGTTCCGGCGATGCCCAGGGCGGCGTCGACGCGCAGCGCGGTGTCCAGAACCAGATTCTGCGACAGATGGCCGACCTCGCCCGTTGTCCTGATGTGGCCTTCGGCGGGGGTGAGTTCGCCGGCGATCAGTCGCAACAGGGTCGACTTGCCCGAGCCGTTGAGCCCGATCAACCCGGTACGGCCGGGCCCCACGGTGAGATCGAAGCCGTCGAGGACCGGGCTGCCGTCGGGCCAGACGAAGGAGAGCGACGAGCAGGTGATGTGGCTGAGGGGTGCGGACATGAGGAAACTCCCGGTTGCGAGGAAGGACAGGGGCAACGGGGCGAGACACCGGTCACTGGCTTTCCACGGAACGAGTCCGGAAGTGGAGGAGGGAAGGCCCTGGTCGCGGAGGACGGCTCGAAGAGCTGAGGTCACACTCGGGCACGCGGTCATGTGCGGACATGACACGGCGCGCAACACGGTGTCTCAAGACCTCAGACGAGCAACGTCCTGCTCCGATCGGCGACGACAAGGACAACAACGAAGGTACGGCGGCCCCCGGGGCGGGGCAAGCGAATTAACAGGCCCGTCCCGAGACGACGGGGTCAGCAGGAACCGCCCAGCAGCTGCGTCAAACTCCGGTCCAGGTCCAGGAAGCGGTGCTCGTCCCCGGCGGGCACGAGCACCTGGGCGCGCCGCAGGAAGCGGCGCAGCTCCGCCGTGCGCACGTGCACCATGGCGATGCCCTCGGCGGCATGGAACTCCAGCACCGTGCGGTCGTACCCGAAGGGCCTGACGCGTACGTCGCCGACTCCCGCCGGTGAGTCCATCCCCGCGGCGAGCAGCTCCCGGGAGAACTCCCAGGACACCTCGGTGCCCTCCAGCGTTGCCGGCGCGGGGAACGCCATGCGTACGGCGAAGGGGTCCGTGCGGTCGTAGCTCAGCACCGCGGGAAGCGTTTCCATCTGCGGCGCGGACGCCACCATGCGGGCCTGCACGGACTGTTCGATGACGATGGACAAGGCCTGCTCCCTCTCGCGACCGGATGAACGGTTTCCGGCAGTCATACAGACGACGGAACCCACCGATCCGTGCACCGGAGCACGGCGTGAGCTGCGTCACCGCGCTACTGCTGCCCTTCCACACCTGCCCCGTTCCCGGCGATGCACCCTGGACGGGGCCCGGCCCGTCGATTAGCTTCCAGCGCCATGAAGCCCATGGGGAAGACGCGACGACTGATGTCACTGGGACTGTGCGGGGCGGCCCTGGCCGCCGCGTTGGCCGCACCCGCGGCCGAGGCGGCGCCCGGCGAGCGGCACGGACCGGTCTGGACTCCAGGCGACACGGGCACCGACGCCCGCTTCCGGGGCCTCGCGGCCGTCAGCAGCCGTACGGCATGGCTCGCGGGCTCCAAGGGCACCGTGCTGCGCACCACCGACGGCGGCCGGCACTGGCGCGACGTCTCGCCGCCCGGGGCTGCCGACGAGGGACTGGAGTTCCGTGACATCGAGGCCTTCGACGCCCGGCGTGCGGTGGCCCTGGCCATCGGTGAGGGCGAGGCCTCCAGGGTGTTGCGTACGGAGGACGGCGGAGTCACGTGGGCCGAGTCGTTCCGCAACACCGACGCGCGCGCCTTCTACGACTGCCTCACGTTCTTCGACAGCCGTCACGGCCTCGCCATGAGCGACCCCGTGGACGGGCGGTTCCGCATCCTGTCCACCGCCGACGGGGGCCGCAGCTGGAACGTCCTGCCCAGCGCCGGGATGCCACAGGCACAGGCGGGAGAAGCGGGGTTCGCGGCCAGTGGGCAGTGCCTGGTCAGCGCCGGCTCCAAGGACGTCTGGCTGGCGACCGGCGGGGCCGCCACCGCCCGGGTCCTGCACTCGGGGGACCGCGGCCTGACCTGGACCGCGACCGCGTCGCCGATCCCGGCCGGGGACCCGGCCCGTGGCGTCTTCGGTCTCGCGTTCCGGGACCGCACCCATGGCATCGCGGTCGGCGGCGACTACCGCGCGGACCAGCCGTCGCCGCGTGCCTCGGCCGTCACCTCCGACGGGGGCCGCAGCTGGCAGCCGTCCCGGACACCCCCCGCCGCGTACCGCTCCGGCGTCGCCTGGCTGCCGCACAGCCGGTCGGCCGCACTGGCGGTCGGCCCGACCGGCACCGACCTCACCACGGACGGCGGCCGCACCTGGCGCACGCTCGACACCGGGTCGTACGACATGGTCGACTGCACCGCGGACGGGAGCTGCTGGGCGGCCGGCGAAAAGGGGCGGGCCGCACGCGCCGTCCTGCGCTGAGGGCCGCCTACACCTGCTGGCGGTACGGAGCGAGTGCGTCCGACGTCTTCGTGGCGAGGAACTCGGTGATCCGGTAGGCGCAGACGCCGTGCACGACGAAGGGGTCGGACGCCACGAGCCGTTCGACCGCGGCCCGGTCGTCCCCGACCGCCAGGATCACCCCGCCCTCGCGGGGGTTCTTGCGGCCGGAGGCGATGAACACACCGGCCGCGTACTGGACGTCGAGCCAGGCGACGTGATCCTCCAGCAGTGCGTCTACGCGGTGCATCGGGGCGGTGTACGACAGATCGAGAACGAACATGATCCGAAGGCTACGGGAGCGGCCTGCCTAAACTGGCCGGCACCATGACGACACTTCGGATGCCCGTTGACGAGGCCGAGGCCCGCGCCCTTCAGGACACCCTGCGCACCCGGGTGGTGCTCGACGAGGCAGGACCGCCGCCGGGCACCGGCAGGGTGACGGGCGTCGACGTCGCCTACGACGACGAGCGCGATGTCGTCGTGGCGGCGGCCGTCGTGCTGGACGCGGCCACGCTGGAGGTGGTGGCCGAGGCCACCGCCGTCGGGCAGGTCACCTTCCCGTACGTCCCGGGACTCCTCGCCTTCCGTGAGATACCCACCGTGCTGGCCGCGCTGGAGTCCCTGCCCGTCGACCCGGGTCTCGTCGTCTGCGACGGCTACGGCCGGGCGCACCCGCGCCGCTTCGGCCTCGCCAGCCATCTGGGCGTGCTCACCGGACTTCCCGTCATCGGCGTGGCCAAGAACCCGTTCACCTTCTCGTACGAACAGCCGGGCCCCCACCGCGGCGACCGGTCACCGCTGCTGGACGGGGACGAGACGGTGGGGCAGGCGTTGCGCACCCAGGACGGCACGAAACCGGTGTACGTCTCGGTCGGGCACCGCACCGGCCTGGACAACGCCTGCGCGCACACCCTGCTGCTGGCCCGGGACTTCCGTCAGCCCGAGACCACCCGCCGGGCCGACGCGCTGTGCAGGCAGGCGCTTCGGGAGGCCACCGGCTGAGTACGCGGGCGGGAGTGCGGACGTCTGAGTATCCGTACGGATAGCGCCCGCCGATCATGGTCGGCAGTCTGGACACATGAACGCATCCCGCTCGACCGTCCGAACCGCCCCCCTTCACCCCGCTCAGCGCCGTGTGGCGATGGGCATGCTGATCGGGGGTGCGGTCGGCTTCGTCTGGGCAGGGGCGATGCTCTACACCCTGGCCTCCTGGATCTTCTGACGCCGGTCCGCCCGGCCGCGCGTCAGCGCACGGCCGCCACCCGGAAGCGCAGGCCGGCGCCGCGCAGGCGCTCCAGCAGCGCGTCACCCATCGCGACGGCCGTCGTGACCTGCCCCGATGTCGGCGGGAGCTCGTCCAGTGCCAGGCAGAGCGCCGACTCCGCCAGCATCTTCGCCGTCTCGTCGTAGCCCGGATCGCCGCCCGACACCTCGGTGAACACCCGGCGGCCACCGCCCTCGCCGACGAACCGGACCGCGAACCAGCTCCGGCGGCGGCGCTCCGCGTCCGGGCCGGACCCGGGCTCGTAGCGATCCATCAGCCAGTTCCGCACGGCCGGCAGCTGCGCCGCCCCGAGCAGGGCGCCCAGTGCGGCCGTGCCGCCCAGGGCCACCGGCAGATGCTTGACCGAGGCGTAGTGCCGGTAGCGGAAGTCGGGGCCGTAGCGGGGGAGCGCGCGGGCCGAGCGCCTCACGACCTGGGCGTCGAGGGTCGGCAGCGGAAGCGCCCATGTGCCGGTCTCGGTGCTGAAGCGCGGCGCGCCGAGCGGGGCGCCCGCGCGGCGGGCGACCAGCCGGGGCTCGTGCAGCCGGCGCTCCCTGGCGGCCCTCAGCGTCTGCGGACCGCGGCCCATGGCGGTGAGCGCGGAGGCGAACGTACCGCCCGAGAACACGGCGTTGGAGCGGACGAATCCATCGATGCGGAGCGGGACGTCCTCGGGCAGCTGCCGGACCGTGAAGTAGACCCCCAGATCGTGCGGTACGGAGTCGAAACCGCAGGCGTGCACGATCCGTGCCCCGGTCTCACGCGCCCGGGCGTCGTGGTCCAGGTACATCCGGTCGGCGAACTCGGGCTCACCGGAGAGATCGGTGTAGTCCGTGCCCGCCTCGGCACAGGCGGCGACCAGCTTCTCCCCGTACCAGACGTACGGGCCGACGGTCGTGGCCACCACATGGGTGGACTCGGCCAGTTCGCGCAGCGCGTCCGCGTCGTCGGCGTCGGCGTCCAGCAGCGGGAGGTCCGCGCAGTGCGGATGCAGCGCGGTGAGGCGGTCGCGCAACTGTTCCAGCTTGGCGCGGTTGCGGCCGGCCAGGGCCCAGCGGCAGCCGTCCGGGGCGTGGGCTGCCAGGTATCCGGCGGTGAGCGCACCCACGAAACCGGTGGCGCCGAAGAGGACTACGTCATAGGGGCGTGGTGCCCCGTTCTGCCTGTTCACGAGTGCCTCCGCAGGGGCCGGCGCCGATGTAGCAGGCAGAGGGTAGCGGAGCCGGACGTGGCGCTGTACGCCCGGGGAGGCTTCGTGAGGGAGGATCCAGGGGAAAGAACTAAGCGCTTGCTCGCCCCAAGGGGTTGTGCGGAGCGCGGTGCGTTCTTAGCATCATCGATGTTACATCAGTTGTGTCACACCGCTGGGGGCTCGATGGCAACGACAGGGAACGGCCCGCGCGGCCCGCTTGCCGGGGTACGCGTGGTCGAGCTGGCGGGCATCGGGCCCGGCCCGTTCGCCGCGATGCTCCTGGCCGATCTGGGCGCCGACGTGGTGCGGGTCGACCGGCCCGGCGGGGCCGGACTCGGCATCGATCCGGCCCGCGACCTCACCAACCGCAACAAGCGCTCCGTCCTCGTCGACCTCAAGGACGCAGCCGGCCCGGACACCGTCCTGGACCTGGTCGAGCGCGCCGACGTCCTGATCGAGGGGTACCGGCCCGGAGTCGCCGAACGCCTGGGTGTGGGCCCGGACGTCTGCCTGGCCCGTAATCCGCGGCTCGTCTACGGACGGATGACCGGCTGGGGCCAGGAAGGCCCGCTCGCCGAGCGGGCCGGGCACGACGTCGCCTACATCGCCGTCACCGGCGCGCTCTCCATGATCGGCAAGCCGGGGGAGCCGCCCACCGTCCCCGCCAACCTGCTCGGCGACTACGCCGGAGGCTCGCTCTACCTCGTGGTCGGCGTCCTCGCCGCCCTCCAGCACGCCCGGACCTCCGGCGGCAGTGGACAGGTCGTCGACGCGGCGATCGTCGACGGCACCGCGCACCTCACCATGATGATCCACGGCATGCTCCAGGCCGGGGGCTGGCAGGACCGGCGCGGCTCCAACCTGCTGGACGGCGGCTGCCCCTTCTACGGCTCGTACGAGACCGCGGACGGCGAATACATGGCAGTAGGCCCGCTCGAGAAGCGGTTCTACGCGGAATTCACCGAACTTCTCGGCATCGGGGAGACGGCCCCCGACCGGGGCGACCTCGCCAGCTGGGACGAGCTGCGCGAAGTCGTCGCCGCCCGGTTCCGCACCCGCACCCGCGCCGAGTGGACCGAGGTCTTCGACGGCTCGGACGCCTGCGTGGCCCCCGTTCTCTCCCTCCGCGAGGCTCCGCACCACCCGCACCTCGCGGCCCGCTCCACCTTCGTCGACCACGGCGGACTCACCCAGCCCGCGCCCGCGCCCCGGTTCTCGGCCACCCCCTCCTCGGTGCACAGCGGACCGGCGCTGCCGGGCGCGGACACGGAGGCCGTCGCCGCCGACTGGGGCGTACCGGCCCTGCGGACCACCCGGAAGGACACGACCGACTGATGCAGCGCCAGATCTTCACCGAGGAGCACGACGCGTTCCGCGAGACGGTCCGCACCTTCCTGTCCAAGGAGGTCCTCCCGCACTACGAACAGTGGGAGAAGGACGGCATCGTCTCGCGCGAGGCGTGGCGCGCCGCCGGGCGGCAGGGGCTGCTCGGCCTCGCCGTGCCCGAGGAGTACGGGGGCGGCGGCACCACCGACTTCCGCTACAGCGCCGTCCTCGCCGAGGAGTTCACCCGCGCGGGGACCCCCGGCCTCGCGCTCGGCCTGCACAACGACATCATCGGCCCCTACCTCACCGGCCTCGCCACCGAGGAGCAGAAGCGGCGCTGGCTGCCCGGCTTCTGCAGCGGCGAGACCATCACCGCCATCGCGATGACCGAACCGGGCGCCGGCTCCGACCTCCAAGGCATCCGCACCACCGCCGAGGACAAGGGCGACCACTGGCTCCTCAACGGCTCCAAGACGTTCATCTCCAACGGCATCCTCGCCGACCTCGTGGTCGTCGTCGCGAAGACCACCCCGGACGGCGGCGCGAAGGGCCTCTCGCTGATCGTCGTCGAGCGAGGCGCCGAGGGTTTCGAGCGCGGACGCAACCTCGACAAGATCGGCCAGAAGTCCCAGGACACCGCGGAGCTGTTCTTCAACGACGTGCGCGTCCCCAAGGAGAACCTCCTGGGCGAGCTCGACGGCGCCTTCATCCACCTGATGACCAACCTGGCCCAGGAACGGATGGGCATAGCGGTCGCCGGGATCGCCGCCGCCGAGCACCTCGTGGAGATCACCACCGCCTACGTCAAGGAACGCGAGGCCTTCGGGAGGCCCCTCTCCAAGCTTCAGCACATCCGCTTCGAGATCGCGGAGATGGCCACCGAGTGCGCCGTCACCCGCGCCTTCCTCGACCGGTGCATCGTCGACCACTCGGAGGGGACGCTCGACGCCGTGCACGCCTCCATGGCGAAGTGGTGGGCGACCGAACTGCAAAAGCGCGTCGCCGACCGGTGCCTCCAACTGCACGGAGGATACGGCTACATGGCGGAATTCCCCGTGGCCAGGGCGTTCACCGACGGCCGTATCCAGACCATCTACGGCGGAACGACCGAGATCATGAAGGAGATCATCGGCCGCTCGCTGCTCGCCTGAACCGGCCCCGTCACCCTGTTGCGCAACCATCCTCGAAAGGCAGCTGTCTTGAGTACCGAAGCATTCGTCTACGACGCGATCCGCACCCCGCGCGGCCGCGGCAAGGCCAACGGGGCCCTCCACGGCACCAAGCCGATCGACCTCGTCGTCGGTCTGATCCACGAGCTCCGCGACCGTTTCCCGGGCCTGGACCCGGCGGCCGTCGACGACATCGTCCTCGGCGTGGTCAGCCCGCTCGGCGACCAGGGCTCGGACATCGCGCGCATCGCCGCGATCGCGGCCGGCCTCCCCGACACCGTCGCCGGCGTCCAGGAGAACCGCTTCTGCGCCTCGGGCCTCGAGGCCGTCAACCTGGCCGCCGCCAAGGTCCGTTCGGGCTGGGAGGACCTCATCCTCGCGGGCGGCGTCGAGTCGATGTCACGCGTCCCGATGGGATCCGACGGCGGTGCCTGGGCGATGGACCCGATGACGAACTACGAGACCGGGTTCGCACCGCAGGGCATCGGTGCCGACCTCATCGCGACCATCGAAGGCTTCTCGCGGCGCGACGTCGACGAGTTCGCCGCCCTGTCGCAGGAGCGGGCCGCCGAGGCGTGGAAGGACGGGCGATTCGCGCGATCCGTCGTGCCCGTCAAGGACCGCAACGGTCTCGTCGTCCTCGACCGCGACGAGCACATGCGCCCCGGCACCACCGCAGACTCCCTGGCCTCGCTCAAGCCGTCCTTCGCGGCGATCGGCGAGATGGGCGGTTTCGACGCGGTGGCGCTCCAGAAGTACCACTGGGTGGAGAAGATCGACCACGTCCACCACGCGGGCAACTCCTCGGGCATCGTCGACGGCGCCGCCCTCGTCGCGATCGGCTCCAAGGAGATCGGCGAGCGCTACGGGCTCACCCCGCGTGCCCGGATCGTCTCCGCCGCCGTCTCCGGCTCCGAGCCCACCATCATGCTGACCGGGCCCGCGCCCGCCACCCGCAAGGCGCTCGCCAAGGCCGGGCTGACCATCGACGACATCGACCTCGTGGAGATCAACGAGGCCTTCGCCGGCGTCGTCCTGCGCTTCGCCCGCGACATGGGGCTCTCCCTCGACAAGATCAACGTCAACGGCGGCGCCATCGCGCTCGGTCACCCGCTCGGCGCCACCGGCGCGATGATCCTCGGCACTCTCATCGACGAACTGGAGCGCCAGGACAAGCGCTACGGCCTCGCCACCCTCTGCGTCGGCGGCGGCATGGGCATCGCCACCGTCATCGAGCGTCTCTGACCGTTCCCCTTCCTACGGAGAAGACAAGCAAATGACCGAGAGCACGACCATTCGCTGGGAACAGGACGAGACCGGCGTCGTCACCCTCGTACTCGACGACCCCAACCAGTCCGCCAACACCATGAACCAGGCCTTCCGGGACTCGATCGAGGCCGTCGCCGACCGGGCCGAGGCCGAGAAGGACTCCATCCGGGGCATCATCTACGCCTCCGCCAAGAAGACGTTCTTCGCGGGTGGCGACCTCAAGGACATGATCAAGATCGGTCCCGAGAACGCGCAGGCCGCGTTCGACGCCGGCACCGCGATCAAGAAGTCGCTGCGCCGCATCGAGACCCTGGGCAAGCCCGTCGTCGCCGCCATCAACGGCGCTGCCCTCGGCGGCGGTTACGAGATCGCCCTCGCCTCCCACCACCGCGTCGCGCTCGACGCGCCCGGATCCCGCATCGGCCTGCCCGAGGTCACCCTCGGCCTGCTGCCCGCCGGTGGCGGTGTCACCCGTACCGTGCGCCTCATGGGCATCGCCGACGCGCTGCTCAAGGTGCTGCTCCAGGGCACCCAGTACACGCCGCAGCGCGCCTTGGAGAACGGTCTGGTCCACGAGGTCGCCGCCACCCGCGAGGAGATGCTGGAGAAGGCCCGCGCCTTCATCGACGCGAACCCCGAATCCCAGCAGCCCTGGGACGTCAAGGGCTACCGGATCCCCGGCGGCACCCCGTCGAACCCCAAGTTCGCCGCCAATCTGCCGGCCTTCCCGTCCAACCTGAAGAAGCAGCTCGCCGGCGCCCCCATGCCCGCGCCGCGCAACATCCTGGCCGCGGCAGTCGAGGGCTCGCAGGTCGACTTCGAGACCGCGCTCACCATCGAGGCCCGCTACTTCACCGAGCTGGTCACCGGCCAGGTCTCGAAGAACATGATCCAGGCGTTCTTCTTCGACCTCCAGGCCGTCAACTCCGGCGCCAGCCGCCCCAAGGGCATCGAAGAGCGCCCGGTCCGCAAGGTCGCCGTCCTCGGCGCCGGGATGATGGGTGCGGGCATCGCGTACTCCTGCGCCCGGGCCGGCATCGACGTCGTCCTCAAGGACGTCTCCACGGAGGCTGCCGCCAAGGGCAAGGCGTACAGCGAGAAGCTGCTCGAAAAGGCGCTCTCCCGGGGCCGCACGACCGAGGCGAAGCGCGACGAGCTGCTGGCCCGCATCACTCCGACCGGAGACCCGGCCGACCTCGCAGGCTGCGACGCCGTCATCGAGGCCGTGTTCGAGAACACCGCGCTCAAGCACAAGGTGTTCCAGGAGATCCAGGACATCATCGAACCGGACGCCCTGCTCTGCTCCAACACCTCCACGCTGCCCATCACGGTCCTGGCCGAAGGGGTCTCGCGCCCCGTCGACTTCATCGGGCTGCACTTCTTCTCGCCCGTCGACAAGATGCCGCTCGTCGAGATCATCAAGGGGGAGAAGACCGGCGACGAGGCCCTGGCCCGCGCCTTCGACCTGGTCCGCCGGATCAGGAAGACCCCGATCGTCGTCAACGACTCGCGCGGCTTCTTCACCTCGCGGGTCATCGGGCAGTTCATCAACGAGGGCGTCGCCATGGTCGGTGAGGGCGTCGAACCGGCGTCCGTCGAGCAGGCAGCCGCCCAGGCCGGCTACCCGGCGAAGGTGCTCTCCCTGATGGACGAGCTGACGCTCACCCTGCCCCGCAAGATCCGCGACGAGACCCGCAAGGCCGTCGAGGAAGCGGGCGGCAGCTGGGCGGGCCACCCCTCGGACGCGATCATCGACCGCATGGTCGACGAGTTCGGCCGCCCCGGCCGGAGCGGCGGCGCAGGCTTCTACGAGTACGACGAGGACGGTCGGCGCACCCGCCTCTGGCCCGGCCTGCGCGAGCACTTCACGAAGCCCGGCACGGACGTCCCGTTCACCGACATGCAGGAGCGGATGCTCTTCTCCGAGGCCCTGGACAGTGTCCGCTGCCTGGAGGAGGACGTCCTGATCACCGTCGCCGACGCCAACATCGGCTCCATCATGGGCATCGGCTTCCCGGCGTGGACCGGCGGTGTGCTCCAGTACATCAACGGCTACGAGGGCGGCCTGCCCGGCTTCGTGGCCCGCAGCCGGGAACTCGCCGAGCGGTACGGGAACCGGTTCCTGCCGCCCGCACTGCTCGTGGAGAAGGCGGAGAAGGGCGAGACCTTCCACGACTGACGCCGCCGCGACGGGCCGCACCCCGGTCCGGCCCGTCAGGGTGCTACTCGGCCGCGAAGGCGGCCCGCAGCTCCTCCTTGAGCGAGCGCTGGAACGCGGTCACGAGCGCCTGGAGCACTAGGGGCTGCATGTGAGCGGACAGCGACTTCATCGCTTTGACGTGCTCGGGATCCGACTCCCGCTGCCGGTACGGACCCCACACCTCGTCCCGGAACAGCCGGGTCAGCTCGTGCGCGGCCGAGCGGGTGTGCTCCAGCAGGACGGTACGGGCGGCGAGGATGGTCTCGTGCGCGATCGGCACGTCGAGCAGCTCCACGCCGAGCCGCAGGAGCCCCGGATCCACCCGGAACACGCCGTCCCCCGGATCGGCCCGCTCCAGCACCCCCATCGCGGCCAGCCGTTCGATGTCCTGCGGGTCCAGCGGCCGCCCTGCGCGCCGCTCCAGTTCCGCGCGGGTCGCGTCCTCCGCCGCATCAGGCGCCCACGAGGCCACCAGGGCCCGGTGGATCGCGAGATCGTGGGCGCTCAGATCGGGCGGCAACTGCTCCAGATAGCGTTCGATGGCGGCAAGCGTCATGCCCTGGTGCTGGAGCTCCTCGATGAGCGCCAGCCGGGAGAGGTGGTCGCGCCCGTAGTGCCCGACCCGGCGCGGTCCGATGACGGGGGGCGGCAACAGGCCCCGGGTGCTGTAGAACCGCACGGTGCGCACGGTGACTCCGGCGCGCGCCGCCAGTTCGTCGACGGTGAGCTTCGGCTCCTCGCCCTCGGTCGCCATGTCTGCTCCTCGTGTCCGCCTGCGGGCGGGGCGTGCGTGCCCCCGCCCCGGTGGAACAGTATTGCTGTCTCACCAGCAATGTGAAAGAAGCTTGTTGTCAGTGCGGCCGCCTGAGGGCCGTCCCGCCAGGAATTGCGGGACAGCCTTTAGCCTGCTGCCATGTCCGAGATCACTTACACCAACGGCGACGCGACCGCTCCGCACGGCAAGGGCGTCAAGCTGATCGTCCATGTCTGCAACGACCTCGGCGGCTGGGGCAAGGGATTCGTCCTCGCCCTCTCGCGCCGCTGGCCCGAACCGGAAGCGGCCTACCGCACGTGGCACCGGGAGCGCGCGGGCAACGACTTCGGTCTCGGCGCCGTGCAGTTCGTGCAGGTGACCCCGTACATCTGGGTGGCGAACGCCGTGGGGCAGCGAGGCATGCGCACGGGCAGCAACGGGGCCCCGGTACGGTACGAGGCGATCGACACGGCGCTGGCGGCGGTGGCCGCCAGGGCGGCCGAGCTGGGCGCCTCGGTCCACATGCCGCGCATCGGCTGCGGGCTCGCGGGCGGGAAGTGGTCCCGGATCGAGCCGCTGATCGAGGAGCGGCTGGTGGCCCGGGGTGTTTCGGTGACGGTGTACGACCTCGGCCACTGACGCGGACTCCGGTGGGCGCCCCGCTCGCGTTGTCACAGGGATACGGGGTATGTCACTTCGTATCGACTTCTGTGGTGAGGTGGAAGAGGTGGAAACGGCGTAACGGGGAGGGCCCATGACGGCACGGACCACGAGCACCGACGGGACAGCGCTGGCCCTGGCACTCGACGCGCCGCCACCTACCGACGCGCTGAGCGAACAGATCCTGGACGCCGCACGCGAGCAGTTCATGACCTTCGGGCTGCGCCGCTCCACGGTCGACGATGTCGCCAAGCGTGCCAAGGTCTCCCGGGTGACCGTGTACCGACGGATCGGCAACAAGGACAGCCTCGTCGCCGCGTGTCTGCTGCGCGAGTACCGCCGCTTCCTGCTGGAGGTCGACGACGCGGTGGCCGCGCTGCCGACGACGGAGGACCGGCTCGTCGAGGGGTTCGCCGCCGTGCTCCGCCACATCCGGGAGCATCCCCTCATCGGCGGGCTGCTGAGGCTGGAGCCCGAGACCATGCTGCCGTTCCTGACGGTGGAGAGCGGGCCGGCCTTCCTGGCCATCCGCGCCTATCTGGCCGACCGTCTGAGCGAGGCCCGGCGCGCGGAGGGCCGTCCGGCGGTGGATCCGACCCCGGTCGCCGAACTGATGGTGCGGATCACCGTCTCCTTCCTCCTCAGCCCCGTCAGCTGTTTCGAGCTGGACGACGACTCCCAGGTGCGGGACTTCGCCCGCCGCTATCTGGTGCCGCTGCTGGCTGTCGGATAGCGCCGTCGGCCTCGTCGGGCAGCGGTTCCAGGGGGCGGCTGCGGGCCCAGTGCGGGCCGAGGTCGTCGAGCCGCCAGCCGAAGGGGTACGAGCGGGGCTGCGGGCGTGAGGGGAACCGGCGCGGCCGGGCGGGCAGCCGGCGTACGAACCGTGCGCGCAGCCGCAGGGCCGCCGACGCGGAGGCTCGCACCCAGCCGGGCTGGGTCCGGAAGCCCAGCGCTGTCAGCAACGGCTCGTCGAGGAGTGCGAGCGAGAACCGCGCCACCAGGGGCCGTAACGGCCGCGGATACCAACTTGCCATGACGCGGAAGGTGGCGTTGGCCACCCGCCGGTTCGCCGGATCGTAGGCGAACATCCGCTCCTCGTACGAGTCGAGGAGCGCCTCGAAACCCTCGTACGTGTCGGGCGCACCCTCGATGCCCATGACCGCCGCCATTTTGCGGCCGGTCTCCACCAGCGCCTGGACCTCCTGCGCGCACAGGGGGCGCCAGCCGAACCGGTCGATCCAGCGCTTCGGCCCCACGACGGTGGTCGCGAGGACATAGCGGTAGTCCTCGTTCGGGATGCTGTACTTACCGTGGATCCGGTTCAGATGACGCGCGGCCGCCCGCCCGCGCTCCGAGTCGAAGCCGTCGGCGGCCATCTCGTACCCGATCAGCACCGTGTCGTCGTACCGCTTCTGCCCGGCCCGTTCGAACTCCTGGGTGCGGTCGAGGAGCACGGAGATCCGTGGGACGCCGTAGTCCCGCAGGAAGGCGACGCTCACCCCCTGCCGGTAGTCCCAGGGGAACTCGTACTGGGAGATCAGCCGAAGGATCTCGGCATAGTCGCGCGCCGGATCCATCCGGCGTATCTCGTGCAGTCGGCTGTATCGGCCCATGGTGCGCTCTCCTGTCCGTGTACCGACTCCCTGCGGGACCGCCATGGCGGGACTGTCGCTTCTGTGCGGACCAACTGGGTTGCTCCGCAAGGGATGTGATGGTGCATTCGGTCGGGGAGTCAAAGTTACAAATACTATCGACTTGTTTCACGAGCTCCGTCAACACTGCCGACGGCAGTGCCTGCCGAGGGTCGGTGCGCACGACCGCCCACGCGCTCGCATACTGGATCACGCGGGGGCCGGGTGCCGTCCCGTGCGCCCGTCGACCGTCGGGAGCACCAGATGAGCAGCGAGAGAGCCGGGGCCGCCGGTCCCGTACCGCCCCCGCCCGGCGGTGTGCTGTGGAGTCTGTCCGGCGACGTCCGGGCCCTGCTGATGCTGCCGGCCGCCCTCACCCTCCAGGTCGCCCACCCCGCGGTCGCCGCGGGCGTCGACGAGCACTCCGTCTTCCGTACGGATCCCTGGGGCCGCGGGGAACGCTCCCTGAGCTCGCTCCAGCTCTGGGTGTACGGGGGCGAGGAGGCCGCGGAGGAGGGGCGAAGGCTCCGCCGGCTGCACCGTACGATCCAGGGCACCGACACCCGCGGCCGCCCCTACCACGCCCTGTCACCGGCGAACTACGCATGGGTGCACGCGACCGGCTTCCCCGTGTACCGGCACGGGGCGGGGTATCTCCTGCGCCCGCTCAGCCGGGAGCAGGAGCGGGCGCTGTACCGGGAGTGGCTCCAGGTGGGGCGGGTGCTCGGGATCCACGACAGGGACATGCCGCGGACGGTCGAGGAGTTCTGGCCCTACTACCGCGGCATGCTCGCCGACGAGATCGAGCGGACCGTCGTGGTCGAGGAACTCGTTGCCACCGGCACCGCCGTGCCGCCTCCGGACCGGGGGCCCGTGGCCCTCAGGGTGGCGCTGAGGGCGCTGTGGCCGGTGCTGCTCGTGCCGCTGGCGCGATTCCGCACCTTCCTCACCGTGGGGCTCATGCCGCCGGAGGCGCGCGAGGCGATCGGCCTGGAGTGGACGGATGCGCAGGAGCGCAGGCTGCGGCGGTTCTGCGCCGTGGTGCGGGTGGTCGTCCCGGTGCTGCCGGAACGGCTGCGTTACCTGCCGCGGGCCCGGCGGGCCCGGGCGGCGTACCGGGAGGAACGGAGGCGCGGAGCCCGCTGAGCGACGGGGCGCCGCCCACGGAGGCTCAACGGCCGCCGGGCGGCGGGATCATGCCGAGGCGCGATGGATCAGCTCGGTCGGCGTGATCACCGAATCGGTGCCGGAGCCCGCGTCGTTGAGTCTCTCCATCAGGAGCCGGACCATCAGCCTTCCCATCCCCTCGACGTCCTGACGGACCGTCGTCAGTGGAGGATCGGTGGCCTCGGCGACCGAATCGAGATCGTCGAAACCGACCAGGGCCACATCCTGGGGCACCCTGCGCCCGTGCTCGCGCAGGACCCTCAGCGCGCCGGAGGCCATCAGGTCGTTGGCCGCGAACACGGCGTCCAGGTCCGGCCGCCGCTCCAGCAGTCGGGCCATCGCGCGGGCGCCGCCCTCGGTGGTGAAGTCGCCGTCCGCGACCAGGGCGGGATCGCCGTCGGGCAGTACGTCGGCGTAGCCGTCTATCCGGTCGAGCGCCGACGTCTGGTCGCGCGGGCCCGCGATGTGGGCGATGGTCCGGCGGCCGAGCGAGACCAGGTGGCGCACGGCCTCCCGCGCACCGCCGCGATTGTCGCAGTCCACATAGGGGACCGCGAGGTCGGCGGCGGCGCCGCCCGGCCGCACCGGTCGGCCGCCGTACACGGTCGGCACCCTGAACCGGCGCAGGACCGAGGGCAGTTCGTCGTCCGTGTGCAGCGAGAAGGCGAGCACCCCGTCGACATGGCCGCCGGCGAGGTAGCGGGTGACCCGCTCGAAGTCCCCGCTGCCCTCCACCAGCAGCAGGACCAGCTGTGCGTCGTGGGCGTTCAGTTCACGGCTGATCCCACGGATCTGCTGGGAGAAGAAGGGGTCGGAGAAGATCCGGGCCTCGGGTTCGTCGATGATCACGGCGACCGCCCCGTTGCGCCGGGTCACCAGGGTCCGGGCCGCGTGGTTCGGAACGTAGCCGAGCTCCTCGACCGCCTTGCGTACCTGGTCCACGAGAGGCTGCCGCACCCCGGCACCGCCGTTCACCACCCGGGAGGCGGTGGCCCGGGAGACTCCGGCGCGGGCCGCCACCGCCTCCAGCGTGGGGCGCGCGTCGGGAGGGGTGTCGGGGGTCGGACCGGGCAAGAGACGCTCCTGGGAGGCGCGGGGTGAGGCAGTGACCGGCCGGGCGCCGGCCGGTCAGCACGAACGCCTTCACCCTAATGGTGGTGGTTGTCCAGGGCGCCGGGTGTCCGCATCCACCCCGGCCGCCGTGGCCCTACGGAGCGGCGGTCACCGGACCGGCGGCAAGGTCGATGCTGAACGCCACCCGGTCGAGTCCGGGGCCGTCGTAGTCCGGCTTCACGGTGGAGGCGGTGAAGCCGAGCCGGGTGTGAAAGGCCCGCGACGCGGTGTTCTCCGGGCTGGTGATGCAGTGCACGTAACGGCGCCCATGGGACCGGGCGAGCGCGAAGAACGAGCGGTACAGGGCATGCCCGACACCCTGCCCGTGCAGCGCCGGGTCGACGCCGACGAAGTGCACATAGGCGGTCTCGGGTTCCGTCTGCGACAGGAAGCCGACCAGGAACGCGGCGACCTCGCCACTGTCGCGTTCGACCAGGAAACTGGTGGTGGTGAAGTGCTGGAAGTACAGCCGGGGCAACAGCAGCGCACGTTCGGCCGACCCCGCCTCTCCCTTGAGGCCACCCCACCACGTGTCCAGGACGGCGAGCACCCGCGGATGGTCGTCCTCGGCAAGGTGCCGGGCCGTCAGGCCGGCAGGCAGGTAATCGATCATCTTTGCAGTCTGTCATCTCGCGCGGTTCGCAAGGTGACTTGGCCGCCCGACGACCCCTGCGAACGGCCGGAAGCCGGCCCACGTGACTGTGGCGGCCGAGGAACGAGGCACACGGCCGGGCGGGGCGCCGGCCCCCGGGCAGGCCCTTCGGCCGGGCGTCCAACCCCGGGCATGCCACCCGGCCGCGCACCGAACCCCGCGCAGGTCTGTCGCGCGCGACGCCGTCCGGGATACCTTCCGCGCATGCCGATACGCGTGCTGGGCGTCTGTCCGACGAACGGGCCGGTCGTGACCACGCCCGCAGGCGGTCCCAGGGACGCGGCGGACAGCGGCCGGTGATGCACCGCAAGCCGAGCGCTCCCGTCCGTGGCCGCCCCGCTTCGTCGAGCGGCCGCGACCGATGACCGGCCACGAGCCGAGCGGTCCACGCAGGCCCTCCGGCTCCCGCCGCATCCGAAACCTCACCCTGACAGCCGTCGCTGCCGCACTCGCCGTTCCCCTGGTCACCGCGCCATCCGAGGCGGCCCACACCCCGCCGCGTACCGGCTTCGAGTCCGCCGCCGGGGCGCGCTGGACCGGCGCGGACGAGGAACGGTCGCTGCTCGCCGCCGCGGACCGCCACAGCGACCGGGTGGCCGTGGACCGGATCGGCACGACACGGCAGGGGCGCCCTCTGCGCCTCGTCCGGATCGGTGGCGGCCGGCCGGCCGCGCTCACCGTGCTGCTGGTCTGCAGCCAGCACGGCGACGAACCCGCCGGGCGTGAAGCCTGCCTGACGACGATCCGCGACCTCGCCTACGCCACGGATCCTGCGACCCTTGCCTTCCTCTCCCGTACCGAGATCCTCGTCCTGCCCACCGCCAACCCCGACGGCCTGGCCGCCGGAACCCGCGGCAACGGCGACGGACTGGACATCAACCGCGACCACATCGCCCTGCGTACCGCCGAGGGCCGCGCCCTCGCCACGGTCATCAGGGACCGCACTCCCGATGTGATCGAGGACCTGCACGAGTACCGCGCCACCCCGCCCTACTACGCCAAGGACCTCTACGCCCTCTGGCCCCGCAACCTCAACGCCGACGAACGGGTGCACGACGCTTCCGAGCGCCTCGTCGAACGCTACGTGCGCCCGGCGGCGCTGGACGCCGGATTCAGCAGCGGTCGTTACGGAGTCCGGGCCGACCCCGTGACAGGCGTACCGCTCGGACAGACCGCAGGCGACGGACAGGAGCGCATCCTGCGCAACACGGCGGCCCTCAAGCACGCGATCGGCCTCCTCGTCGAATCCCGCGCGGATCCGCTCTCCGAGGCCGAACGGGCCGATCCCGCCCTGGGACAGCGCCGTCGCGTGCGGTCCCAACGCGTCGCGCTCGCAGCGCTCTTCGCGTATGCCGACAAGGAGCACGACCGCATCCGCGCCGCCACCGCACGGTCGCGCGCGGCAGGGTCCGCCGACCGGGGTCCGGTGTACCTGGGGGGAGCGGACAACGAGGCGGCGGAGCCGGGCCGCATCCTCGCCGACCCGCCCTGCGGCTACCGGCTCACGGCGGACCACTACGCCGGAGCCCGGGACGAACTGGCCCTGCACGGCGTCACGTCCCGGCCCGACGGTGACGGTGTGTATGTGTCCCTGCGGCAGCCCGCCCGGAGACTGATCCCCCTCCTCCTGGACCATCGGGCGACATATCACCTCACAAACGGTCAAGCCGATACCGCTTGTTGATCCCAGGAGATGCACACCACGTGTGGTACTGCCTACGGAGAGCGAAATTCCAGCTTCCGTGAAAGGTGCCATTCGTGTCGCAGGACGATCAGAGAACGGGCGGCAGGGGGGATCTGTCGGTGACGGCGGATCTGCCCGGCGATCCGACCCAGGGCCGGCGCCCCACGACCGACCGGGTGGTGTTCGGTGTCACCGCGGTCCTCACCCTCGCCTTCGTGGTCTGGGGGGCCACGGCCACAGACTCGCTGGAGGACGTCTCCAGTACTCTGCTCAACGGCCTCATCCACAACGGGGGTTGGGCCTTCATGCTGGCCGCCTCCGGGTTCGTGGTCTTCGCCCTCTGGCTCGCCATCAGCCGGTACGGAAAGATCTCCCTCGGTCAGGAGGGCGAGGAGCCGGAATTCAGGACGGTGTCCTGGGTCGCGATGATGTTCAGCGCCGGTATGGGCATCGGCCTGATGTTCTACGGGGTCAGCGAGCCCCTGGCGCACTTCGTGGACCCGCCGCCCGGCACCCGCCCCGCCGACGCCGCCGAGGCGATGCAGACGGCGATGGCCACCACCCTCTTCCACTGGACGCTCCACCCCTGGGCGATCTACGCGGTGGTCGGGCTGGCCATCGCGTACAGCACCTTCCGGCGCCGCAGGCGGCAGACCATCAGCGCGGTCTTCGAACCGCTCATCGGCGCCCGTCACGCCCACGGCGGTTTCGGCCGGCTGATCGACATCCTCGCCATCTTCGCCACGCTCTTCGGCTCGGCCGCCTCGCTGGGGCTGGGAGCCCTCCAGATCGGCAGCGGGTTCCACGAGCTGGACTGGAAGGAGAAGACGGGGACCGGGCTGCTCGTGCTGATCATCGCCGTGCTGACCGTCGCCTTCGTCGCCTCGGCGATCTCCGGTGTGGAGAAGGGGATCCAGTGGCTGTCCAACATCAACATGGTGCTCGCCCTGATCCTGTCCGTCTTCGTGTTCATCGCCGGCCCCACGATCATCGTGCTCGACCTGCTGCCCACCTCGATCGGCGCCTACCTCGGCGATCTGCCACAGCTCATCGGACGCACCGAGGCGACCGGTGAGGGCGAAGTAGCCACGTGGCTCGGCAGCTGGACCGTCTTCTACTGGGCCTGGTGGATCTCGTGGACGCCCTTCGTGGGCATGTTCATCGCCCGGATCAGCCGCGGCCGGACGATCCGCCAGTTCATCGGCGGAGTCATCCTGGTGCCCAGCACCGTGAGCCTCGTCTGGTTCGCGATCTTCGGCGGCACCGCGATCAAGCTCCAGGAGGCCGGCAGCCTGGGTGGCGCGGACACCCCGGAGGCGCAGCTCTTCGGCGTGCTGCAGGAGTTCCCCATCCCCACCGTGATGAGCCTGCTGGTGATGATCCTGGTCGGCATCTTCTTCGTCTCGGGTGCGGACGCCGCCTCCATCGTGATGGGCACCCTCTCCCAGAAGGGCATCCTCGAACCGGCCAAGTGGGTCGTCGTCTTCTGGGGCGTCGTCACCGGAGCGGTGGCGGCGATCATGCTGCTCATCGGGAACGGCAAGGGCGATGCGCTGGCGGGTCTGCAGAACCTGACGATTCTGGTGGCCGCACCTTTCACCATCGTGATGATCGGCATGTGCGTGGCCCTGATGCGGGACCTGCGCGAGGACCCGCTCATCGTGCGCCGCGAGTTCGGTGTGGAAGCCGTCGAGTCCGCGGTCATCGAGGGGCACGCCAAGTACGACGGCGACTTCGAGATCCGGATCGGGCCCGGCGGCAGCCAGATCACCACCGAGCGGCACGACAAGCCCGGCGGTTCCACGCCCGCCGACGGCTGAGCCGGTTCACGCGCGGAGGCGGCGCGGCGCAATCGGGTCGCGCGCGGCACGCGGCGGCTCAGCCCACCAGCCGGGCCGCCGCCTCAGCGCACCCCAGGGCCACCGTCACGCCCGCGCCCCCGTGCCCGTAGTTGTGCACCAGACGCCCGCCGCCGGGCAGCGGCTCGGCCTCGATCCGCACTCCCGCGTCCCGGGCCGGCCGCAGCCCCACCCGGTGCCCGATGACCCGCGCCCGGGCTATCTCCGGGCGGACCCGCGCGCAACGGGCCACGATCTCCTGTGCCGTACGGGGATCGGGCACCGTGCTCCAGTCGTCGGCCCCCGCCGTGCCGCCGAGTACCAGCCGGCCGGGCTGCGGGAAGAAGTACGTCGTCTCGCTCGACGCCGGATCGGCCTCGGTGAACCACTCCTCGATCCCGGGGTTCTTCACCAGCACCAACTGACCGCGCACCGGCCGCATCCCGGAGTCGGGGACCAGCTCCCGGGCGCCCAGCCCCGTGCAGTTGACCACCGTCGCGGCCTCCGCGGCCGCCTCGGCGAACGAAGAGACGGACCGCCGCTCCAGCGAGCCGCCCGCCGCCATGACCCGCTCCTCCAGCCACCGCAGATGGACGGGCATGTCGATCAGCGGCAGCCGGCACCGCAGCCCATCGGCCGTCTCCACCACACCGTCCAACTGCCCCGCCCACGGCCCGAGCGCGTCGAGCCGCTCGCCCCTGTGCACCCCCTCGACCAGCCGTACACCGGTCTCCCGAGGACGGGCGGCCAGCTCCTCGTACCACCGCAGCGACGCCAGCGACCAGTCGCCCACCCGGTCCTGCGGCTCGATCCGGTAGGGCCACCACAGGGCGCCCGCGACCGCCGACGTCGAGGCCGCTGCCGGGGCCGCGGACCAGACCCGGACCCGGTGACCGCGTCCCGCGAGCACCATCGCCGTGGTGAGACCACTGACCCCACCGCCCACCACGATCACGTCAGATACTGCCGCCCCGCCGCCCCTGCCCGCCATCTCTGCGCTCATGGACGGACGTTAACGGAAATCTGCCATGACGTGCTCATAAAGGCCTCCGGGCAGGAATACTTGGATCATGTCTGCCCCGTACGCGACCTTCGGTCTGGCACCCGCCATGCGGGCCGGCGGTGTACTCGCCAACGGTGACCACCAGGTGCACCGGGACTTCATGGACTTCCTCGTCGACGGCCGCCCGCTGCTGTTCCGTCTCTCCGACCTCGACGCGGTCTCCCCGCTCGCCTCCGACGTCCCGCCCGCGATCCTCACCACCCAGGTGCGCCGGCTGCTGCTCGAAGCCGAGGCACCGCTCGCCGGCGGACGTCATGTGATCTACGGCTGCCCCGAATGCGAGACGCTCGAATGCGGCGCGGTCACCGCCGTCATCGAACGCGACGGGACGGACGTCGTGTGGCGGGACTTCGCCTGGCAGACACACGAGTCCGTCGACCTCGAGCAGGGCGGCTACCAGGGAATGGGGCCGTACCGCTTCGACGGCGAGCAGTACCGCCGCGAGCTGGAACAACTCCTCCCGCCGGCCGACGCGGGGGCCTCGCCGCAGGCCCCCGAGGCCCGCCGCGTCCTGCTCGTCGGCGCCCGCGTCGCCGTCCTGGCCCGGCTCGCCGCCGCGCTGCGCACCATCGGCATCGGCGCCGACATCGCCGCGGACGTCGACCGGGTGACCGCCGATGAACTTCGCGCCTACCGGGCCGTAGCCTTCGGCCCCGCCGTCACCGGGCCCGAGCGCACCGCCGTGCGGCAGGCGTTCGAACGGGCGGGCGCCCCCATCGCGTACGTCGACGCCCTGGCGCCGGTCGTCCCCCTGCTCGTCGCCCAGCTCGAGCAGGCCCTGGACCGTGGCGTGCCCGCCCAGCGCCGACTCGTCCGGCTCGACGCCGAGAACGGCACGGCCACGGTGGAGGTCACATCGGCGTGCCGGGTCGGCCTGGTCGCCTACCGCATCGACTGTCTGTCCCGCACCCACGCCCAGGAGGTGTTCAGCGGCTTCCTCGAACCGGGCGAGCACCGCATCGCACTGGACGCACGATCGGTGAAGGGCCGCTCCTTCCTCGTGGCACGCACGACGGGAAGCGTTCTGGCCGCGCCCGTGGTGCACGGCTGAAGGCCGCACCCGGGCGCCACCGCGAGCCACCGGCGGGCCTGACTGCCCGGGGAGGCCGGGCGGCCGATTAGGATCGGCACCCTGATGACTGCCACTCTCGTCGCCAAGGATCTCGCCGCCGGCCACGGCGACCGCACTCTCTTCGCCGAACTCGACCTCGTGGTCGCGCCCGGTGACGTGATCGGTCTCGTCGGAGTCAACGGCGCCGGTAAATCGTCGCTGCTGCGGCTGCTCGCCGGGCTGGACCAGCCGGAGGAGGGCGAGCTGAGGCTCTCCCCGCCCACCGCCACGGTCGGCCACCTGCCGCAGGAACCGGAGCGCCGCGCCGGTGAGACCGTGCGCGAGTTCCTGGCCCGCCGCACCGGGGTCGCCGACGCCCAGGCCACGATGGACACCGCCACGCAGGCCCTCGTCGACGGGGCGCCCGGCGCCGACGACGCGTACTCCGAGTCGCTGGAGCGCTGGCTCGCCCTGGGCGGCGCCGACCTGGACGAGAGGGCCGAGGAGATCGCGGCCGACCTCGGCCTCACCGTCGGACTCGACCTGCCGATGACCGCGCTCTCCGGCGGCCAGGCAGCCCGCGCGGGACTCGCCTCGCTGCTGCTGTCGCGCTACGACGTCTTCCTGCTGGACGAGCCCACGAACGACCTGGACCTGGACGGTCTGGAACGCCTGGAGCGGTACGTCTCCGGGCTGCGCGCCGGCACGGTCGTCATCAGCCACGACCGCGAGTTCCTGATGCGCACGGTCACGAAGGTCCTCGAACTCGATCTCGCCCAGCAGCAGATCAACCTGTACGGCGGTGGCTACGCGGCCTATCTGGAGGAGCGCGACCGGGCCCGCAGGCACGCCCGTGAGGAGTTCGAGGAGTACGCGGACAAGCGATCGGCGCTCGAAGGCCGCGCCCTGATGCAGCGCTCCTGGATGGACAAGGGGGTCAGGAACGCCCGCCGCAAGGCTTCCGACTCCGACAAGATGGCCCGCAAGTTCCGCAGCGAGTCGAGTGAGAAGCAGGCCGCGAAGGCCCGCCAGACCCAGCGCATGATCGAACGTCTCGACGTGGTGGACGAGCCGCGCAAGGAGTGGGAACTGCGGATGGAGATCGCCTCCGCGCCCCGCTCCGGCTCGGTGGTGGCCACCTTGCGCGAGGCCCAGGTCGTCCGCGGCGATTTCGCGTTCGGCCCGGCCTCACTGCAGATCGACTGGGCGGACCGGGTCGCCATCACCGGCGCCAACGGAGCCGGCAAGTCGACTCTGCTCGCCGCACTGCTCGGCCGCCTTCCGCTGGACTCCGGGCACGCGAGCCTGGGGTCGGGTGTGGTGGTCGGCGAGGTCGACCAGGCGCGGAAGCTGTTCCACGGCTCGGAGTCGCTCCTGGAGGCGTTCTGCGCGGCCGTCCCGGAGACGGAGCCCGCGGACGTCCGCACGCTGCTCGCCAAGTTCGGCCTGCGCGCCGACCACGTCATGCGCCCGGCGACCACGCTCTCCCCGGGCGAACGGACCCGGGCGGCACTCGCGCTCCTTCAGGGCCGGGGCGTCAACCTTCTGGTGCTGGACGAGCCCACGAACCACCTGGACCTGCCCGCGATCGAACAGCTGGAGTCGGCGCTCGACTCCTACACCGGGACCCTGCTGCTGGTCACGCACGACCGCCGGATGCTGGAAGCGGTCCGCACGACCCGCCGCGTCGAGGTGGCGGCCGGCCGCCTGACGGAGATCTGACGAGCACAGACACCAGCCCCCTCCAGCCCTCTTCGGGCGGCTTTGCCTCCCCAGCTCCTCACGCCTCTCCGGCACCTGAGGAGCGGGGCCCGGAGCGGAGCCCCGGTGACGGGAAGGGGCGGGGTGCGGAGAGGGCCCGCCGTAGGCGCAACCCCTCCCCGTCCCGCCCCGCCGGGACTACCGCTTCCTGCCGCCCTGCTTCGGATCCAGCAGCCCCGCCCGCCGCAGCGCGTCGGCCATCGCCCCGTTCGCCGGAGTCGCGGCAGGCGCCTGCCGGGCGCCGCCACCGTTGCCACCCCCGCCACCGCGCCGGTCCCGCCCCTGGCCGCCCTGGCCGCCGGCCTGACCGCCCCGGGTCCCCGATCCGCCCTGGCCCTGCCGCTGGCGCGGCGGACGCCCGCCGCGCTCACCGGCTGAGGCACCGGAGCCCGCAGCGGGGCCCGCGCCCGCCTCGTCGTCCAGCCGCAGCGTCAACGAGATCCGCTTGCGCGGGATGTCGACCTCCATCACCTTGACCCTCACGATGTCACCCGGCTTCACGACATCGCGCGGGTCCTTCACGAACGTCCTGGACATCGCCGACACGTGCACCAGGCCGTCCTGGTGCACCCCGACGTCCACGAACGCGCCGAACGCCGCGACGTTCGTCACGACACCCTCCAGCACCATCCCGGAGACCAGGTCGCCGATCTTCTCGACGCCTTCCTTGAAGGTCGCGGTCTTGAAGGCCGGACGCGGGTCGCGCCCCGGCTTCTCCAGCTCCTTGATGATGTCGGTGACGGTCGGCAGCCCGAACTTCTCGTCCACGTAGTCGTCGGCACGGATCGACCGCAGAACCCCCGTGTTGCCGATCAGCGAGGCGACGTCACTTCCCGTCCGCTTCACCATCGCGCGGACCACCGGATACGCCTCCGGGTGCACGCTGGACGCGTCCAGCGGGTCGTCACCGCGGATCCGCAGGAAGCCCGCGCACTGCTCGTACGCCTTCGGGCCCAGCCTGGCCACGTCCTTGAGGCCCTTGCGTGAGCGGAACGGGCCGTGGGCGTCGCGGTGCGCCACGATGTTCTCCGCGAGCCCCGAGCCGATGCCGGAGACCCGCGAAAGCAGCGGCGCCGAAGCGGTGTTGACGTCGACTCCGACCCCGTTCACACAGTCCTCGACGACCGCGTCCAGCGACCGCGACAGCTTCACCTCGGACAGGTCGTGCTGATACTGCCCCACCCCGATGGACTTCGGGTCGATCTTCACCAGCTCGGCGAGGGGGTCCTGGAGGCGGCGCGCGATCGAGACGGCTCCGCGCAGGGACACATCCATGTCCGGCAGTTCCTGCGAGGCGAAGGCGGAGGCCGAGTACACGGAGGCGCCCGCCTCCGACACCATCACCTTGGTGAGCTTCAGCTCCGGGTGCTTGTCGCACAGTTCACCGGCGAGCTTGTCCGTCTCGCGCGAGGCGGTGCCGTTCCCGATCGCGATCAGATCGACGTCGTGCGCCTTCGCCAGCTGCTCCAGCTTGGCGAGCGACTGGTCCCACTTGTTGGCCGGGACGTGCGGGTAGATGACATCGGTCGCGACGACCTTGCCCGTCGCGTCGACGACGGCGACCTTCACCCCGGTACGGAAACCGGGGTCGAGCCCCAGCGTGGCCCGCGTCCCGGCCGGTGCGGCGAGGAGCAGATCGCGCAGGTTGGACGCGAAGACGCGCACCGCCTCGTCCTCCGCCGCCGTGCGAAGCCGCAGGCGCAGGTCGATCCCGAGGTGGACGAGGATCCGGGTCCGCCACGCCCAGCGCACCGTGTCGCCCAGCCACTTGTCACCGGGGCGCCCGCGGTCGTTCACCCCGAAGCGGCGGGCCACCATGTTCTCGTACGACGACGGACCCGGCGTCTCCGACGGCTCCTCCGGCTCCAGGACCAGATCGAGGACATCCTCCTTCTCGCCCCGGAGCATCGCCAGCACCCGGTGCGAGGGCAGCGCCGTGAACGGCTCCGCGAAGTCGAAGTAGTCCGCGAACTTGGCGCCCGCCTCCTCCTTGCCGTCCCGCACCTTGGCCTTCAGCCGCCCGCGTGACCACATGCGCTCACGAAGGTCGCCGATCAGGTCGGCGTCCTCCGAGAAGCGCTCGGTGAGGATGGCTCGGGCCCCCTCCAGGGCCGCCGCGGTGTCCGCGACCCCCTTGTCCGCGTCGACGAAGGCCGCGGCCGCGGCGAGCGGGTCCGTCGACGGGTCGTCGAGCAGCCCGGAGGCGAGCGGTTCGAGACCGGCCTCGCGGGCGATCTGGGCCTTGGTCCGCCGCTTCGGTTTGAACGGCAGGTAGATGTCCTCCAGGCGCGCCTTCGTGTCGGCTGCCCGGATCTGCGCCTCCAGCGCCTCGTCGAGCTTGCCCTGCTCCCGTACGGATTCGAGGATCGCCGCACGGCGCTCCTCCAGCTCCCGCAGATACCGCAACCGTTCCTCGAGCGTGCGCAGCTGCGCATCGTCGAGCATCTCGGTCGCTTCCTTGCGGTAGCGCGCGATGAACGGCACGGTCGATCCGCCGTCTAGCAGCTCGACGGCCGCCTTCACCTGTCGCTCGCGTACGCCGAGCTCCTCGGCGATCCTGCCTTCGATGGACGTCGTCACGGTTCTACCGACTCGCCTTCTCCTGCTGGCTGTGCTGGTCGGGCCCGGGCAGGCCGTTCGGACCGGCACCGGAGCCACTCGCCTGCATTGTGCCGGGTGGCCGGGCGCCGTGTCGCCCGACCACCCCAGTTGTCGGCCGCCCTTTTCGGGCAGGTCAGCCGGTCGCTTCCGCCGGAAACGCGCCGGCCGCCACCGCGGTGCCGAGGAATCCGCGCCCCAGCTCCGTCAGCCGGGCCACGCCCGCGCCCCCGAGATGTTCGTACGGTGCCAGGTCCATCCGGTCCGTGGCCTCCTCCAGGCCCGCCCGCAGCGCGGTGCCCTCTTCCGTCAACCCGCCCTCCTCGGTGAGCAGTCCACGCTCGCGCAGCCGTGCGGAGGCGTTCTCCCAGTCGGTGCGCCGCCAGCCCCGGCTGGCCAGGATCCAGCGCGGTGCCATGCCCTTGCCGGTGGCGGTGTGACTGACCAGGGCCTCCAGCGGGTCGAGCGAGGCGGCGAGAAGAGCGGCGAGATGGGCGTCGCCGCGGTGCTCACGCAGCAGCGTCGCGGCGTGCCAGTACGCCAGGTGCGGCTGCTGCGGCACCGGGAGGTCGGCGTGCGCCGCGTAGAGAGGCCGCGCGTGTCGCGTACAGCCTTCGGCCGCGCGCATGGCCAGCTGTGCCGCCTCGGCCATCTCGGGGGAGGCGACGACCTCCTCGCCGAGCAGCCGGCGCAGCGTCGAGTCGGCGGCACGCAGCCGAGCCGCGAGGACCGCCTCGGGCGAGGCGATGTCCCAGATGGCGGGTACGTGCCTGGCCACCAGTTCGTGGTTGAAGTTGTAGAACGTGGCGGTGACCGTGCCCGGGCCGACCGCCCCCATGGCGGCCGCGCGCGCGGCGAAATAGGCGGCGGAGGAATCCTCGATGCCGATCCCTCCGAGCTCCTTGCCGAGGTCGGGGGAGAAGTAGAGCGCGGAGTGCAACGGGTTGAGGGCGTTGTGGCAGCGGCGTCCGGCACGGGGCGGGAGAGTACTCATACCCGCACGTTACCGACTGGTCGGTACGTGCCGGAACCCCGGGGCCGGGGTGACTTGCGACGCGGCCCCGGCATGGCAGGAAAGGTGGGCATCTCGTCCTTGCGGCCTTCCGCCGGGCTGCCGAGGATGGTTCACATGAAGCAGCGATCCGTACTCGTCGTCCTCTTCGACGGCATCCAGAGCCTCGACGTGACCGGGCCCATGGAGGTCTTCGCCGGCGCCTCCCGGTTTCCGGAGGTCTCGTACGGCCTGCGCACCGCCTCCCTGGACGGCGCGCCGGTGCGTTCGTCCTGCGGCCTCATGCTGGTCCCCGACTGCAGCCTCGCCGACGCAGCGACGCCGCACACCCTCCTCGTCCCCGGAGGCCAGGGCACCCGGGATCCCGCCCCTGCCCTCGTCGACTGGCTGCGTGCTCACGGCCCGCGCCCCGAACGGCTCGTCTCCGTCTGCAGCGGCGCCCTGCTCCTCGCCGCGGCCGGACAGCTGGACGGACACCGGGTGACCACCCACTGGAACGTCTGTGACCGCCTCGCCCGCACCTACCCGGCCGTTCAGGTCGACCCCGAGCCGATCTTCGTGCGCGACGGCCGGCTCGCCACCTCCGCCGGGGTCACCGCGGGCATCGACCTCGCGCTCGCACTCGTCGAGGAGGACCACGGCAGGGACGTGGCCCTCACGGTGGCCCGCCACTTGGTGGTTTTTCTGCGCAGACCCGGCAACCAGTCCCAGTTCAGTGCCCAGCTCACCGCCCAGACGGCTCGCCGCGAACCGTTGCGCGAGGTCCAGCACTGGATCACCGAACACCCCGGCGAGGACCTCTCCGTCGAGGCGCTCGCCGCCCGTGCCCGGCTCTCGGCGCGCCATTTCGCCCGCGCGTTCCAGGCGGAGACGGGCATGACCCCCGGCCGCTACGTCGACCGCGTGCGCCTGGAACAGGCCCGGCGGCTCCTGGAGGACACCACCGACGGCATCACCGGTATCTCGCACGCCTGCGGTTACGGAACCCCGGAGGCGATGCGCCGGGCGTTCCTGAAAGCGGTGGGCACGGGCCCCGCCGAGTACCGCCGACGGTTCGGTTCACGCCCGGCGGGCGAACCCGCCGCAACGCAACTCGCCCACTGACCGAAAGGCAGACACTCACCCATGCAGATCGCCATCCTCCTCTTCGACCGCTTCACGGCGCTGGACGCCGTGGGACCTTACGAGATCCTGAGCCGCGCGCCCGGCGCCGAGACCGTTTTCGTCGCCGAGGCGGCCGGGGCGGTACGCAACGACAGCGGCAGCCTGATGCTGGTCGCCGACAGGACGCCGGACGAGGTCCCGGCCCCCGACCTGGTGATCGTCCCCGGCGGCCCCGGGCAGAGTGCCCAGATGGACAACGGGCCCCTCCTCGACTGGCTGCGCCGGGCCGACGCCACCAGCACCTGGACGACTTCCGTCTGCACCGGATCGCTGCTCCTCGCGGCCGCCGGACTCCTGCAAGGGCGGCGCGCCACCTCGCACTGGCTCGCGCTGGAGACACTGAAGGAGTTCGGCGCCGAGCCGACCGGCGAACGCGTGGTCACCGACGGCAAGTACGTCACCGCCGCAGGCGTGTCGTCGGGCATCGACATGGGTCTCACCCTGCTCGGACGGATCGCCGGCGACGAGTACGCCCAGGCCGTTCAGCTGCTCACGGAGTACGACCCGCAGCCGCCGTACGACGCCGGTTCCCCCGCGAAGGCCCCGGCCGCGATCGTCGAGAAGTGGCGCGCCGGGAGCCGTTTCATCCTCCAGTAGGGACGCTACGCCCCGGCCGGCCAGGTGAAGGAGGGCGTGCGGCGCTCCAGGAAGGCGGCGACACCCTCCGCGGTGTCGCCGCTGAGGCGTGCCTGCTCCGCCCAGTGGGCGTCGCGGTCCACCCGCCCCGTGGCGAATTCCTTGGCCGCCGCCTGGGTCAGCTGGGAACGGGACACCAGGGTCCGCACGTACGCCTCTACCCGCTCGTCCAGCTCGCCGACGGGCAGCACCTCGTCCACCAGTCCGGTCCGAAGCGCCCGTTCCGTGCCGATCAGTTCGCCCGAGAACAGCAGGTGCTTGGCCGTGGCCGGACCCGTCAGCGAGACCAGCCGGCGGGTGGAGGAGGCGGCGTAGACGATTCCGAGCCTGGCCGGGGTGATGCCGAACGACGCCCCCTCCTCCGCGAACCGAAGGTCGCAGGCGGCCGCCAGCTGGCTGCCCCCGCCCACGCAGTAGCCGCGCACCGCGGCGACCGTCGGCCGGGGGAAGGCGGCCAGCGCCTCCTCGGCCGCCACGGCGAGTCCCTGAGGAGCGCCCGAGGGATCGCGGAGCGAGGCGATGTCCGCACCCGCGCAGAAGGTGTCCCCGGCGCCGGTCAGTACCAGGGCGCGCACGGACGGGTCGGCGGCCAGCTCTCCGAGCAGCACGGGCAGCGTCTGCCACATGGCGGCAGTCATCGCGTTGCGCTTGGCGGGGTTGCTGATCACGACGGTGGCGACGCCGTCCGCGACAGCGTGCTCCAGGCGGGGTTCCGTACGGTCCATACGCCGGATGCTATCCGTGCCGTTCGAACCTATGATCAAGAAGGGGTCGCGAAGCAGGCACGCACCCTGAGGAGTTCGTGGTGGCCGATCCCGTGACAGAGAGCAGGAAGCTCCACCGCGGTTTCAGCGGTCTGGTCCTGCTCGGCACCCTGCTCGCCGTGGCCGGCCTGGTGGGCCTCGTCTACACGGGCGTCGCGACGCTCACCTCGATGATCCTCTTCGGCTGGCTGCTGCTCATCGGCGGCCTGGTCGGGCTGGTCCACGCCGTCCAGTCGCGCGGCACCAGCTACTTCTGGCTGGGCGTGGTCGTCGCGGCCCTGAACATCGCCGCCGGAGTCGTCGTCATCCGCCACCCGCACGGGACCGCCGAGGCGCTCACCATGTTCGCCGCGCTCCTGTTCCTCACGGGCGGTGTGTTCCGCCTCGTCGGCAGCGTCGTGGTGCGGGGGCCCCAGTTCGGCTGGACGCTGCTGCAGGGCGCGTTCGGCCTCCTGCTCGGGCTGATGGTCCTCTTCGACTGGCCGCACAGCAGCCTGTACGTGCTCGGCTGCTTCTTCTCGCTCGCGCTGCTCTTCGACGGGCTCGGGCTCATCGCGGCCGGAGTCGGGGGCCGCCGGATCGTGTCGATGGTGTCGGAGCGTATGGCGCCCGGCCCAGGCGTGGACGATGTTCCGGACGAAGACCAGAAGCGGTCCGAAAACTGACGTACCCACGCGGATTCGGTCAAGTTCCGTCGATTGGAGTCGACTTCTGTTCAGTGGTACGGACCGAACCGACTACGCCCCGCACCCTGTACTCGACGTGCAGTCACCACCGAGTGGAGAGCGGGTACCGGACAATGGAGAGCCGCGGGAGTGTCCCCGCCCGGCCCGTGTCGTACGAAGGGGTCTGGCGGTTCACCGCCCCGGCCACGGACGTTTCCGTACCCCAGGCCCGGCACGCCGTACGTGATCTGCTGCAACGCCAGGGCGTCCCCCTGGACGACGACATCGCCCAGGGGCTGCTGCTCATCGTCTCCGAGCTGGCGACCAACGCCGTCAAGCACGCCGCGCTGCTCTCCCCGGAGCTCGCCGTCGAGGTCGCCGTCGGCGCCGAATGGATCAGGGTGTCCGTCGAGGACAACCACCCCTACCGGCCCACCGCGCTGGAGACGGACTACGCGCAGACCGGCGGGCGCGGGCTGCTCCTGGTCCGTGAGATCACCCGGGAAGCGGGCGGGACCTGCGACGTGGAGCACACCGCGGGCGGCGGAAAGGTCATCTGGGCGGCGCTGCCGCTCAGCACCCGCCTGTGACCCCTCCGCGCCGAGGGGCCGCCGCTACCAGCCCGCAGCCGGTCCGGTCAGCTCACGGATCGCGGGACGGGCAGCGTCCAGCACGGTCATGAACCAGGCGGAGAAGGGCGCCCGGGCATGTCGCTCGGTGAGCTCGGCGGCCGTGACGAAAGCCGTCTCGCCCACTTCCTCGGGATCCGGCCGCAACCGCTCCTGGGCCATGCCCACGAAGAGGTGGTTGAACTCCTGCTCGACCAGCCCCGAAGCGGGATCCGGGTGGTTGTACCGCACCGTGCCCGCCTCGGCCAGCAGCGAGGGCGAGACCCCCAGCTCCTCGTACGTCCGGCGGGCGGCGGCGGCGAAGGGCGCCTCGCCCGGATACGGGTGACCGCAGCAGGTGTTGGACCAGACACCGGGGGAGTGATACTTGCCGAGTGCGCGGCGCTGGAGCAGCAGCCGGCCCTGCTCGTCGAAGAGGAACACGGAGAACGCCCGATGCAGTTGGCCCGGTGCCTGATGGGCGGCGAGCTTCTCCGCAGTGCCGATGGTGGTGCCGTTCTCGTCGACCAGTTCGAGCATGATCGCTTCTGCTGCGCCGTTCGACGAGCTGTTCGCCGCGGTGGCTGGTGTGGTCGGCATACCCATCCTTCACTATGGACGCGGCCCCGTGCGCCGGTCCCGTCGAGTCTGCTCAAGTCTGCCGTACAAAAGCGGCTTGTCGGCACTTCGGGTCCTGGCATGTCCGGCCGCACCGCACCACCGGGCGCCATGGATCCCGACGGCGCGTCAGACCCCGAAAGCCTGCGGATACTCGATCGTGCCCCGGGGAACGGGCACCGAATCATCGAGGACCAGGGCCATCATCGCCTCGTCCGGGACCTCGAAACCGGGCCGGATTCCATACCGCGACGCGGGCACGAATCCGAACTTCGGGTAGTACCCCGGATGACCGAGCACCAGGACCAGCGGCTCCCCGCGCCGGCGCGCGGCATCGAGGACGGCCCGTACGACGGCCTGCCCGGCGCCGCGGCGCTGGTGCACGGGAGCGGTGGCCACCGGGGCCAGTGCGAGTGCCGGGGCGTCCCCGACCAGGCAGCGGGTCAGCAGGGCGCAGGCGGCGAGGGACCCGTCGGGCGCCTCGGCGACGTACGAGAGGCCGGGCAGCCAGGCCGACGGGTCCTCGCGCAGGGCGTCGACCAGATCGGCTTCCGCCTCCGTGGGGAACGCGGCGGCGTTGACCGCGTGCACGGCGCGGGTGTCGGCAGCCGTCTCAGGACGGGTGGTCCAGCGGACGACGGAGTGCGAATGCCCCGGATCGCGTTCGTGCGGGGGAGGGGCGGGCGAGTCGTTCAGGGAGTGAGCGTCGTCGGTCAACGTGAGCAGCCCTTGAGTGTTTCGTACATCGCTTCGAAAACCCTTCGAAAACCCTACACCGCGGTCCGGTCCGGCCGAGCTTCAGTGGCAGAGCCTCGCCTCGTGCTCGGCGTGGCCGCTGGGTTCCAGCTGGAAGGTGCAGTGCTCGACGTCGAAGTGGTCCCCGAGACAGCCCTGCAGTTCATGGAGGAGTTTCTCGTGCCCGATCGAGTCGAGGAACTCCTGATGCACCACCACATGGGCGGAGAGTACCGGCATCCCCGAGGTGATCGTCCAGGCGTGCAGATCATGGACGTCCAGCACCCCGGGCAGGGCCGTGATGTGGTCGCGCACCTCGCCCATGTCGACCCCCGGCGGCGCCGACTCCAGCAGCACGTTCAACGTCTCGCGGAGCAGCTTCACCGTGCGCGGCACGATCATCAGCCCGATGACAAGCGAGGCGACCGGGTCCGCGGCCTGCCAGCCCGTCGCCAGGATGATGCCCGCCGAGACCAGCACGGTGACCGAGCCCAGAGCGTCCGCCAGCACCTCCAGATACGCGCCGCGCACGTTGAGGCTGTCCTTCTGCCCGCGCACCAGCAGCGACAGCGACACCATGTTCGCGACCAGACCGACCAGGGCGAAGGCGATCGTCAGCCCGCCCCGGGTCTCGGCCGGGGTGATGAAGCGCTCCACCGCCTCGAAGAGCAGATAACCGCCCACCCCGAGCAGCAGGACACAGTTGGCCAGTGCGGCGAGGATCTCCGCGCGCGCGTAGCCGAAGGTCCGGTTCGGCCCGGCCGGTCGGTTGGCGAAATGGATCGCCAGCAGTGCCATGCCCAGCCCCAGGGCGTCGGTCGCCATGTGGGCCGCATCGGCGATCAGCGCGAGGGAGCCCGACAGCACACCTCCGACGACCTCCATGACCGCCACGGCGAGCGTGATGCCCAGCGCGATCCTCAGCCGCCCCCTGTACGCGGCGGCTGCCGTGCCGGTGGGCGCGGGCCCTCCGTGCACATGTCCGTGATCGTGCCCTGCCCCCATGGGGACGCCTCCCGGTCGTCTGCGGTCCGGACGCGAACGGCCCGGACACTGCCAGTGAACTACGGGTGGGGGGTATCGAGCAACACGGCACTGAACACCGTTGTCAACTGCTCTGACCTGCGGAAATGCTTGCAGGTCAGAGCGGCAGGGCCGCCCGTCACGGCCCTTGGAGCCGTTCGTTCGGATCACGCCGGGCCTGCGGGGCCGGCGTGCTCCGGGAGAGCGCCCCTACGGCGCGGACGTGCCGGGGTGCTGCAGCTGCCAGCCCTGCCACGCCGACTCGACCATCTCGCGCACCCCGCGCCCGGCTGTCCACCCCAGCTCGCCCGCCATCCGCTCGCACGAGGCGACCGCCTTCGCGGCGTCCCCGGCCCGACGCGGTTCGATCTCAGGCTTCAGATCGTGTCCGGTGATCTCCGCCACCAGATCGGCGAGCTCGCGCACCGAGACGCCCTCACCGCGGCCGATGTTCACGGTCAGGTCCCCGGGGGCGTCCTGCGCGGCCAGCTCCCGGGCGACGGCCAGGTGCGCGTCGGCCAGATCGGCCACGTGGATGTAGTCGCGGACGCAGGTGCCATCGGGCGTGGCGTAGTCGTCCCCGAAGATCCGCGGCGCCTCACCGCGGGTCAGCCGGTCGAAGAACATCGGAATCACGTTGAAGACACCCGTGTCCGACAGATGCGGTTCGGCGGCTCCCGCCACGTTGAAATAGCGCAGACAACCGGTGGACAGCCCGTGGGCCCGCCCGGCCGCCCGCACCAGCCACTCCCCGGCGAGCTTGGTCTCGCCGTACGGATTGATCGGGAGGCAGGGCGCGGCCTCGGTGATCAGCTCCACCTCCGGTACGCCGTAGACCGCGGCCGACGAGGAGAAGAGGAAGCGCCGCACCCCGGCGGCCACGACGGCCTCCAGGAGGACGTTCAGCCCGCCGACGTTCTCCCGGTAGTACAGGAGCGGCTCCTCGACGGATTCGCCGACCTGCTTCTTCGCTGCGAGATGCACCACACCGCTCACCTCGTGCTCCGCGAGCACCCGGTCCAGCAGCGCGCGGTCGGCCGCCGAGCCCCGGACCAGCGGGACGTCGTCCGGCAGCCGGCCGGGCTTTCCCGTCGAGAGGTCGTCGAGCACGACCACCCGCTCCCCGGCTCCCCTCATCGCCCGCGCCACGTGTGCCCCGATGTATCCGGCTCCGCCTGTGATCAGCCATGTCATGCGGGTCAGGTTAGAGGGTCCGGCTGTGGGGACACCGCCTCGCGCCCGTGACGGCGGACCCGTGTTTTGTCAGGCGAGGTGGCCATCGACGATGATGATCGCGGACGGAGCCGGATGATGCCGGTCCGGCCGGAACGGAGCACAAACGGGCAGTGAACTCCCGCTTCCGTTCATCCGATAGCCTCTGCCGACATGCCGCCGGCCGCATCAAGGCCGCACTGTCGCGCGCCGACCCGTGTCAGCACCAAGGAGTGAGTTCGTCTGTCGACCGCCATTCTCACAGGTGCTCCGGTACCCGGATCCTCGCTCCACGACGATCTGAGGTCACTGGGCTTCGACGTACAGACCGCCGCCGATGTCACCGAGGCGGCCCGGTTGCTGTCCGCGGTGCCGTCCGAGAGCCGCGTCGCCCTCGTCGACCCCCGCTTCGTCGGTCATGTTCACGCCCTACGGCTCGGACTGACCGATCCCCGCTTTCCCGCCGCCGCCGTGCCCGGAGCGCTCACCGCGCAGCCCGAGGCGCGCTCCGCCCTGGTCCGTGCCCTGCGCACCACCACCGAGGCGGTCGGCGCCGGGGTCCCCGCGGGCCCGCCCGGCAGCACCGTCGCGGTCACCGACCGCACCGTGCCCGGCCGGCTCGCCGCCACGATGGACGCCGAGGGCACCGCGGTCCAGCGCCCGGACCTCGGCTCGCTCGTCGCCGCCGTGCCGACGGACGAGGCCGCACGCGCCACCGCGCAGTCCGGTGTCGCCGCCGTCGACGAGGAGGCGGTACGGCTGCGCAGCGCGGTGAAGGCCCGCGACGGCTTCTTCACCACGTACTGCATCAGCCCGTACTCGCGCTACATCGCCCGCTGGTGCGCGCGCCGCGGGTTCACCCCGAACCAGGTAACCACCGCGTCCCTGCTGACCGCGCTGGTCGCGGCGGGCTGTGCCGCCACCGGCACCCGCGGCGGATACGTCGCGGCCGGGCTGCTGCTCCTCTTCTCCTTCGTGCTGGACTGCACCGACGGGCAGCTGGCCCGCTACTCGCTGCAGTACTCGACGATGGGAGCCTGGCTCGACGCCACCTTCGACCGGGCCAAGGAGTACGCCTACTACGCGGGCCTCGCCCTCGGCGCCGCCCGTGGCGGTGACGACGTCTGGGCGCTGGCCCTGGGCGCGATGGTGCTCCAGTCCTGCCGCCACGTCATCGACTTCTCGTTCAACGAGGCCAACCACGACGCGGTCGCGAACTCCAGTCCCACCGCCGCCCTGTCCGACAAGCTCGACAGCGTCGGCTGGACGGTCTGGGTACGCCGCATGATCGTGCTCCCCATCGGTGAGCGGTGGGCGATGATCGCCGTACTGACCGCTCTGACCACCCCGCGGATCGTCTTCTACGCGCTGCTCGTCGGCTGCGCCTTCGCGGCCTGCTACACCACCGCCGGCCGGCTGCTCCGCTCCCTGACCCGCAAGGCCAGCCGCACCGACCGGGCCGCCCAGGCCCTCGCCGACCTCGCCGACTCCGGCCCGGTCGCCGAGCTCGTGGCGGCCCGCGGCCCCCGGATCCCCGGTGCCTGGGGCGCCCCGGTCACAGCGGTCGTCGGTGCCGGTGCGCTGATCGCCGCCGCGCTGCAGCAGCCCTTCGGCAGCCGGCAGATGATCGCTGCGGCGGCGTTCTACGCGATCTGCTCCGGCATAGCCGTGGCCCGCCCCCTCAAGGGCGCACTCGACTGGCTCGTACCCCCCGTCTTCCGGGCGGCGGAGTACTGCACGATCCTCGTCCTGGCCGCGCGCAGCGACGTCGACGGTGCGCTTCCCGCAGCCTTCGGCCTCGTTTCGGCGGTCGCCTACCATCACTACGACACGGTGTACCGCATCCGAGGCGGCACCGGCGCCCCGCCCCGGTGGCTGGTCCGCACGATCGGCGGGCACGAGGGCCGGACCCTGGTGGTGGCCGTACTCGCCGCCGTACTCACGGGGGCCTCCGACTTCACCGTGGCCCTCACCGTCCTCGCGGTGGCCGTCGCACTGGTCGTGCTCGTGGAATCCATCCGTTTCTGGGTGTCCTCCGGGGCGCCCGCCGTTCACGACGAAGGAGAACCCGCATGATCGGCCTCGTACTGGCAGCCGGCGCAGGACGGCGTCTGCGCCCCTACACCGACACGCTCCCCAAGGCCCTCGTGCCGGTGGACGGCGAGAAGACGGTCCTGGACCTCACGCTGGCCAACTTCGCCGAGATCGGACTCACCGAGGTCGCGATCGTGGTCGGGTACCGCAAGGAGGCGGTCTACGACCGCAAGGAGGAGCTGGAGGCGAAGTACGGCCTCGAGCTCACCCTCGTCGACAACGACAAGGCCGAGGAGTGGAACAACGCCTACTCCCTGTGGTGCGCGCGTGAGGTGCTCAAGCGCGGTGTGATCCTCGCCAACGGCGACACCGTCCACCCCGTCTCCGTCGAGCGGACCCTGCTGGACGCGCGCGGCAAGGGCCAGAAGATCATCCTGGCCCTCGACACGGTCAAGAGCCTCGCCGACGAGGAGATGAAGGTCATCACCGCCGGTGACAAGGGCGTGCAGCGCATCACGAAGCTGATGGACCCGGCCACCGCCACCGGCGAGTACATCGGCGTCACGCTCATCGAGGCCGAGGCCGCCGAGGAGCTCGCCGACGCGCTCAAGGCGACGTTCGAACGCGACCCGGACCTGTACTACGAGGACGGCTACCAGGAGCTCGTCAACCGCGGCTTCACGGTCGACGTGGCCCCCATCGGCGACGTCACGTGGGTCGAGATCGACAACCACGACGACCTCGCGAAGGGCAGGGAGATCGCGTGCCGGTACTGACCCGACTCATCCCCTCCCCGGTCTTCGTCGACATCAGCCGGGGCGCCATGGACGACCTGGCCGGTCTCCTCGTCGACCAGCGGATCTCCGCATCCGGCAAGCTCGCGATCGCCTGCAGCGGCGGCTCCGGACAGGCCCTGCGCGAGAAGCTCGCCCCGGCCCTGCCGGGCGCCGACTGGTACTGCGTCGCGGGCGGTGACATCGATGCCGCGGTGAAGCTGGCCGACGACATCAAGGGCAAGCGCTACGACGCCGTGGTCGGCCTCGGTGGCGGCAAGATCATCGACGTGGCGAAGTACGCCGCGGCCCGGGTCGGCCTGCCGCTGGTCTCGGTCGCCACGAACCTCGCCCACGACGGTCTCTGCTCGCCCGTCGCCACCCTGGACAACGACAACGGCCGCGGCTCCTACGGTGTCCCGATGCCGATCGCCATGGTCATCGACCTCTCGGTGATCCGTCAGGCCCCGGACCGCTTCGTACGGTCCGGCGTCGGCGACGCGATCTCCAACATCTCCGCGATCGCCGACTGGGAGCTCTCGCACCAGGTCAACAACGAGCAGATCGACGGACTGGCCGCCGCCATGGCCCGTACCGCCGGCGAGGCCGTCCTGCGGCACCCCGGCACCGTCGCCGACGACGAGTTCCTCACCGTCCTGGCGGAGTCGCTGGTGCTCTCGGGCATCGCCATCTCGATCAGCGGCGACACCCGCCCCTCGTCCGGCGCCTGCCACGAGATCAGCCACGCCTTCGACCTGCTCTTTCCCAAGCGAGCCGCGAGCCACGGCGAGCAGGTCGGCCTCGGCGCCGCCTTCGCCATGTACCTGCGCGGCGCCCGGGAGGAGTCCGGGCTCTTCGCCGACGTGCTCCGACGGCACGGGCTGCCGGTCCTGCCCGAGGAGATCGGCTTCACCGTCGACGAGTTCGTGCAGGCCGTCGACTACGCCCCGCAGACCCGCCCGGGACGCTTCACGGTCCTGGAGCACCTCAACCTGTCCACCGACCAGATCAGGGACGCGTACGCCGACTATGCCAAGACCATCAGTAGCTGAACTCCGCCCTGTCGTTCACCCCCCGGGCGTCAAGGACCGGCGCAGCGGTGAACACTGGGCGGGCCGGATATACATGCGCGAGGTCTCGCTGCGTGTGGACCGGTACCTGGTGAACACCAAGGTCACGCCCAACCAGCTGACCTACCTGATGACCGTCGCCGGTGTGCTCGCCGCTCCGGCCCTGCTCGTCCCGGGCATTCCCGGTGCCCTGCTCGGTGTCCTCATGGTCCAGCTCTACCTGCTGCTGGACTGTGTCGACGGCGAGCTCGCCCGCTGGAAGAAGCAGTTCTCGCTGGGCGGGGTCTATCTGGACCGGGTCGGCGCCTATCTCTGTGACGCCGCCGTGCTGGTCGGCTTCGGTCTGCGCGCCGCGGACCTGTGGGGCACCGGCCGGATCGACTGGCTGTGGGCCTTCCTGGGCACGCTCGCCGCGCTCGGCGCCATCCTGATCAAGGCCGAGACCGACCTGGTCGGGGTCGCACGCCACCAGGGCGGCCTGCCGCCGGTCAAGGAGTCCGCCTCCGAGCCGCGCTCCTCCGGCATGGCGTTCGCCCGCCGGGCCGCGGGCGCGCTCAAGTTCCACCGGCTGATCCTGTGCGTCGAGGCGTCGCTGGTCATTCTGGTCGCGGCGGTCCTGGACGCGGTCCGGGACGACCTCTTCTTCAGCCGGCTCGCGGTCGCGGTGCTGGCCGGCATCGCCCTGCTGCAGACCCTCCTCCACCTCGTGTCGGTCCTGGCATCGAGCAGGCTGAAGTGAGCTCCCCCATGAAACTCGGCGCGGTCATCATTACGATGGGCAACCGCCCGGCCGAACTGCGCGCCCTCCTCGATTCGGTCGCCGGGCAGGACGGCGACCGGATCGAGGTGGTCGTCGTCGGCAACGGTTCACCCGTCCCCGAGGTCCCCGCAGGCGTACGGACCGTCGAGCTGCCCGAGAACCTGGGCATCCCCGGCGGCCGCAACGTGGGCATCGAGGCCTTCGGCCCCTCCGGCGCCGACGTCGACGCGCTGCTCTTCCTCGACGACGACGGGCATCTGCCGCTCACCGACACCGCCGAACTGTGCCGGCAGGCGTTCGAGGCCGATCCGAGGCTCGGCATCATCAGCTTCCGGATCGCCGACCCGGACACCGGGGAGACCCAGCGCCGCCACGTACCGCGGCTGCGCGCCGCCGACCCGATGCGCTCCTCGCGGGTGACGACCTTCCTCGGCGGTGCCAACGCCGTACGCACGAGGGTCATCGCCGAGGTCGGCCCGCTGCCGGGCGACTTCTTCTACGCGCACGAGGAGACCGACCTCGCCTGGCGGGCCCTGGACGCCGGCTGGCAGATCGACTACCGCGCGGACATGGTGCTCAACCACCCCACGACCGCCCCGTCGCGGCACGCCGTCTACCACCGCATGGTGGCCCGCAACCGGGTCTGGCTGGCCCGGCGCAACCTCCCCGCGCCCCTGGTCCCCGTGTATCTCGGGGTGTGGCTGCTGCTGACCCTGCTCCGCAAGCCCTCGGGCCCGGCGCTGAAGGCTTGGTTCGGCGGCTTCCGGGAAGGCTGGTCGACACCCTGCGGCCCGCGGCGTCCGATGAAGTGGCGTACGGTGTGGCGGCTGACCAGACTCGGCCGGCCTCCAGTGATCTGAGACGTTTCGCCTCTGGGAGCATGAGGCGTAAATTTTCTAGTCGGGACCTGTCCGCCCTGAGCCGCGCCCGCGACTGGCTGCGCGTTTTGAATACGAGAGTTTCATCTGGTGAGTGACACAACCCATGACGGTGCTGTTGCGTTGAGCACCCCGCCATCGGCCGATGACGGCCTGAGCCCAGCCGATCTGGCCACGAAGTACGGTCTGACGGTCAGCGGTGCACGGCCCGGGCTCTTCGAGTACGTGCGCCAGCTCCGCGGACGACGCCACTTCATCATGGCGTTCTCCCGGGCCAAGCTGACCGCCCAGTACAGCCAGGCCAAGCTGGGACAGCTGTGGCAGGTGGCCACCCCGCTCCTGAACGCCGCGGTGTACTTCGTCATCTTCGGCCTGATCCTCGGTACGAAGAAGGGGATGGAACCGGAGGTCTTCATCCCCTTCCTGGTCACCGGGGTCTTCGTCTTCACCTTCACCCAGAGCTCGGTGATGGCGGGGGTCCGCGCGATCTCCGGCAACCTCGGTCTGGTGCGGGCGCTGCACTTCCCGCGCGCCTCGCTGCCCATCTCGTTCTCACTCCAGCAGCTCCAGCAGCTGCTGTACTCGATGATCGTGCTGGTCGCGGTGACGGTGGGATTCGGCAGTTACCCGCGACTGTCCTGGCTGCTGGTGATTCCCGCGCTGGTCCTGCAGTTCTTCTTCAACACGGGGCTGGCGCTGATCATGGCGAGGCTCGGGGCCAAGACGCCCGACCTGGCCCAGCTCATGCCGTTCGTCATGCGGACCTGGATGTACGCCTCCGGCGTGATGTTCTCCATCCCGGTGATGCTCGCCGACAAGCCGGCCTGGATCGCCGATGTGCTGCAGTACAACCCGGCGGCCATCTACATGGACCTGATCCGCTTCGCGATGATCGACGGTTACGGCTCCGAGAACCTGCCGGCGCACGTCTGGGCGGTGGGTCTCGCCTGGGCGATCCTGGTGGGCGTGGCGGGCTTTGTGTACTTCTGGAAGGCAGAGGAGCGGTACGGCCGTGGCTGAGGACAACACCGCGGGGCGCGTCCCCACCGTGATCGCCGACGATGTGCACATCGTGTACCGCGTCAACGGCGGTGGCGGTGGCAAGGGCGGCGCCACCGCGGCACTGAGCCGGATACTGCGCCGTGGCAAGGGGGAGGAGCGCGGGGTCCGCAAGGTGCACGCCGTACGCGGCGTCTCCTTCACCTCCTACCGTGGCGAGGCCATCGGCCTCATCGGTACGAACGGCTCCGGCAAGTCCACCCTGCTGCGGGCCATCGCCGGGCTCCTGCCGACCGAGCAGGGCAAGGTGTACACGGATGGTCAGCCCTCGCTGCTCGGGGTGAACGCCGCGCTGATGAGCGACCTGACGGGCGAGCGCAACGTCGTGCTCGGCGGGCTCGCCATGGGGATGAGCCGCGAGGAGATCCGCGAGCGGTACCAGGACATCGTCGACTTCTCCGGCATCAACGAGAAGGGCGACTTCATCACCCTGCCGATGCGGACGTACTCCTCCGGCATGGCCGCCCGGCTGCGCTTCTCCATCGCGGCCGCCAAGAACCACGACGTCCTCATGATCGACGAGGCGCTGGCGACGGGTGACCGCAAGTTCCAGATCCGCTCCGAGCAGCGCATCCGGGAGCTCCGCAAGGAGGCCGGCACCGTCTTCCTGGTCAGTCACAGCAACAAGTCGATCAGGGACACCTGCGACCGGGTGCTGTGGCTGGAAAAGGGCGAACTGCTGATGGACGGTCCGACCGACGAGGTCCTCAAGGCGTACGAGCGCGAGACGGGCAAGTAGGGCGTAGCCGACGTCGCGTACTGCAGCGGCCTTTGCCGGAGCGTTCCGGCAAAGGCCGCTGTGCTGCTTCCGGATTGTGGGCCGGGCTCCGGACGTCCACGGCTCGTCGTACGGTGCCCGGCGCGATCTCCTCCCGCCGGATGACGTCAATTTCCTTGCGCGAGGGGAAAGTTGACAGGGCGAAGCGCGCATGTGCTGTGGGCCCCGCACCCCGGCGCATGGATGAGCGTTGTGCAACGTAAGCTGTACCGGTGCTGATTCGTTGCAAGTGGGGCGATACCGCCTGTGGGGACGGCTCGTAGTCGTCCTCCGCACTCGGGAGAGCGGGCGGCGTGTCCGGAATGGGATGTTTTGGGTCAGCAGTGTAGAACGGGAGATGTGACGGCTATGACGGACGATCTCCAGCTCCGAGGTGCTCACGCCGTCCTCGCGCAGGGCGGTACGCAGTGACCCGTACCCCGCAGGCGCGGCTTGATTCCGCCGTACCCGGAACCCTTGACAAGGCTGCCGACGAGAACTTTCCGGTGGCCCCCTTCTTCCTGCCGCGTGCCTGGCGCGACGACCTGATGGCCGTCTACGGCTTCGCCCGGCTCGTCGACGACATCGGCGACGGCGACCTCGCCCCCGGCGGCGCCGACGCACGGCACCTCGGTCTGGACCCGGCGCAGGGCGAGGACCGGCTCGCGATGCTCGACGCGCTCGAGACGGATCTGCGCCGGATCTTCGCCACCACCGGCGAGACCCCGCACCATCCGCTCCTGCAGGCACTGCGCCCTACCGTGCGGCGCCGCGCGCTCACCCCCGAACCCTTCCTCGGTCTCGTCGAGGCCAACCGGCAGGACCAGAAGATCCGCCGCTACGGGACGTACGAGGAGCTCCTCGCCTACTGCGAGCTCTCCGCCAACCCCGTCGGCCGCCTGGTCCTCCAGCTCACCGGCACCGCCAGTCCCGAACGCGTCCGCCGCTCCGACGCCGTCTGCACCGCGCTGCAGATCGTCGAGCATCTTCAGGACGTCACCGAGGACCTCGGGCGTGACCGGATCTATCTGCCGGCCGACGACATGGCGCGGTTCCACGTCACCGAATCCGACCTGGCGGCACCCTCCGGGAGCGCATCGGTGCGGGCGCTGATCGCGTACGAAGCCGAACGCGCCGGGGATCTGCTGAATGAAGGCACCCCCCTGGTGGGTAGCGTCCACGGCAGGCTCAAGCTGCTTCTCGCCGGATTCGTGGGAGGGGGGCGCGCCGCCCTCACCGCGATCGCGGCCGCCGGGTTCGATGTACTGCCCGGACCCCCCAAACCCACCAAGCCCAGCCTGCTGCGCGAGGTGGGAGTTGTTTTGCGAAGAGCGCGTAGAGAGGGGTGAGCCGGACCGTGGAGGGACAGACGACGTACATGTCGGCACCGGTACAGGCCGCATACAGTTACTGCGAGGCGGTCACCGGACAGCAGGCGCGTAACTTCGCGTACGGCATCAGGCTGCTGCCCGTCGAGAAGCGGCAGGCCATGTCGGCCCTGTACGCCTTCTCCCGACGGGTCGACGACATCGGTGACGGCGAGCTGGAACCGGAGACCAAACGCGTCCGCCTGGAGAGCACCCGCGCGGTGCTGGACCGGATCCGCGGCGGAGCGGTCGACGAGGACGACACCGACCCGGTGGCCGTCGCGCTCGCCGACGCCGCCCGCCGGTTCCCGCTGCCGCTCGAAGGGCTCGACGAGCTCATCGACGGGGTGCTGATGGACGTGCGCGGCGCGACCTACGAGACGTGGGACGACCTGAAGGTCTACTGCAGGTGCGTCGCGGGCGCCATCGGCCGCCTCAGCCTGGGCGTCTTCGGTACGGAACCCGGCGCCCCGGGCAGTGAGCGCGCGGCCGAGTACGCGGACACGCTCGGCCTGGCACTCCAGCTGACGAACATCCTGCGCGACGTACGCGAGGACGCGGGCAACGGCCGGACCTATCTGCCTGCCGACGACCTCGCCAAATTCGGCTGCTCCGCCGGCTTCCACCGGGCCACCCCGCCGCCCGGCTCCGACTTCGCCGGGCTGGTCCACTTCGAGGTCCGGCGCGCCCGGGCACTGTTCGCCGAGGGCTACCGGCTGCTGCCGATGCTCGACCGGCGCAGCGGGGCCTGCGTGGCAGCCATGGCCGGCATCTACCGCCGGCTCCTCGACCGGATCGAGCGCGACCCCGAGGCGGTGCTGCGCGGCCGGGTCTCGCTCCCGGGCCACGAGAAGGCGTATGTGGCGGTGCGCGGCCTGTCGGGCCTCGACGCGCGCCACATCTCGCGCCGCACGACCAGGGGGCGTGTCTGAATGCATCACACGGGCATCTCGCGCACCATGTGCATCATGGACGATCACTCCGCACGGCAGGCAACCCCCTGCCGCGCGGTTGCGTCCCTGACTGAAAAGACCTGGCGAGAGGGGGACGCATGACGGACGACGCCCTGCGTTCCTCGCGCGCGGTCGTGATCGGCGGCGGTCTCGCCGGCATGTCGGCGGCCCTGCGCCTGGCCGATGCCGGGCTTGACGTGACCCTGCTCGAAGGACGGCCCCGGCTCGGCGGTCTCGCCTTCTCCTTCCGGCGAGGCGAACTGACGGTCGACAACGGCCAGCACGTCTACCTGCGCTGCTGCACCGCCTACCGCTGGTTCCTGGACCGGGTCGACGGCGCCCGGCTGGCACCGCTGCAAAACCGTTTGGACGTGCCCGTTCTCGACGTCGGGCGGCTCGCGGGGCCCCGGCTCGGACGGCTGCGCCGCAACGGCCTCCCGGTGCCGCTCCACCTGGCAGCCGGGCTCGCCGCCTATCCGCACCTCTCGCTCGCCGAGCGCGCCAGCGTCGGGCGCGCCGCGCTGGCGCTCGGCCGTCTGGACCCGGACGACCCCGCGCTCGACGACGTCGACTTCGGCAGCTGGCTCGCCCGGCACGGTCAGTCGCCCCGCACCGTCGAGGCCCTGTGGGACCTGGTGGGCGTGGCCACGCTCAACGCCACCGCGCCGAACTCCTCGCTCGCGCTCGCCGCCAAGGTCTTCAAGACCGGACTGCTCTCCGAGCCCGGCGCCGCCGACATCGGCTGGGCCTCCGTGCCGCTCGGGGACGTCCACGACACGCTCAGCCGCAAGGCCCTGGACTCCGCAGGCGTCCGTACCGAGCTGCGGACGAAGGCCGGAGCGCTCACCCGCACCGACGACGGACGCTGGGTCGTCGACACCGGGGCCGAACGGATCGAGGCGGACACCGTCGTGCTGGCCGTGCCGCAGCGCGAGGCCCATGACCTGCTGCCCGAGGGTGCGCTCGACGCACCGGAGCGGCTGCTGGAGATCGGCACCTCCCCGATCCTCAACGTGCACGTGGTCTACGACCGCAAGGTGCTCAGGCAGCCGTTCTTCGCCGCACTCGGCTCGCCGGTCCAGTGGGTCTTCGACCGGACCGAGGCCTCCGGCCTCACCGGTCCCGGCCAGTACCTCGCGGTCTCCCAGTCCGCCGCCGACGAGGAGATCGACCTGCCCGTCGCCGAGCTCCGCGCGCGCTACCTGCCCGAGCTGGAGCGGCTCCTGCCCGCCGCCCGCGGGGCCGGGATCCGGGACTTCTTCGTCACCCGGGAGCGGACGGCGACCTTCGCGCCCGCGCCCGGCGTCGGCCGGCTGCGGCCGGGCACGCGGACCCGCGCCCCCGGCCTCTTCCTGGCCGGTGCATGGACCGCGACCGGCTGGCCCGCCACGATGGAGGGCGCCGTCCGTAGCGGTGCCGGCGCCGCGGACGCCGCACTCCTGGCGCTCGGCCGCCCCCACGAACATCCGCTGCAGGAGGCGGCATGAGCAGTACCACCGGAACAAGAGGAGAGTCAGTGACCCCGGCGAATCCGGCTTCCGACACCGTGGCGGACACCACGGACGTCACCGCGCTTCTGGAGCGCGGACGGGCCCTTTCCGCGCCGGTGCTCCGGGCCGCCGTTGACCGGCTCGCACCGCCCATGGACACCGTGGCCGCCTATCACTTCGGCTGGATCGATGCCCAGGGCAGGCCCTCCGACGGCGACGGCGGCAAGGCCGTCCGCCCGGCGCTGGCCCTGCTGTCCGCCGAAGCGGCCGGCGCCGCGGCCGAGGCCGGCATCCCCGGCGCCGTGGCCGTCGAGCTCGTACACAACTTCTCGCTGCTGCACGACGACCTGATGGACGGCGACGAGCAGCGGCGCCACCGCGACACGGTGTGGAAGGTGCACGGCCCCGCCCAGGCGATCCTGGTCGGCGACGCGCTCTTCGCCCTCGCCAACGAGATCCTGCTGGAGCTCGGCACCGTCGAGGCGGGCCGCGCGGCCCGGCGGCTGACCACAGCCACCCGCAAGCTCATCGACGGGCAGGCCCAGGACATCTCCTACGAGCACCGCGAGCGGGTCACCGTCGAGGAGTGCCTGGAGATGGAGGGCAACAAGACGGGCGCCCTGCTCGCCTGCGCCTGCTCCATCGGCGCGGTGCTCGGCGGCGCCGACGACCGGACCGCCGACGTCCTGGAGGCGTACGGCTACCACCTCGGCCTCGCCTTCCAGGCGGTCGACGACCTGCTCGGGATCTGGGGCGACCCGGAGTCCACCGGCAAGCAGACCTGGAGCGATCTGCGTCAGCGCAAGAAGTCCCTGCCGGTCGTCGCCGCGCTCGCCGCCGGCGGACCGGCCTCGGAGCGCCTGGGCGAACTGCTCGCCGCCGACGCGAAGAGCAGCGACTTCGACAGCTTCTCCGAAGAGGAGTTCGCCGCCCGTGCGGCGCTCATCGAGGAGGCGGGCGGCCGCGAGTGGACCGCTCAGGAGGCCCGTCGTCAGCATGCGGTCGCCATCGAGGCGCTGCATGGTGTGGACATGCCCGAATCCGTGCGGGCGCAGCTCACGGCGCTCGCGGACTTCGTCGTCGTACGAAAGAGATGATGACCATCACCTCAATATGACTCGCAGTCGCCGGCCGGTGCCCGTCACGGGCGCCGGCCGACGGAGACCCCAGCACAGCAGAGGACCAACTGCACGAAGGGGAAGCCATGACAGCGACGACCGACGGAAGCACCGGGGCTGTGGATCCCCGCGCAGCCTCGGCCAGTAATCCGACCACCGAATCGACGATCGCCGCGGACGACGTACTGGCCGCCGCGCGGCGGGCCATGGAGCGCTCGGTCGAGCACCTCCTCGGCAGGCAGGACGAGCAGGGCTGGTGGAAGGGCGACCTCGCCACCAACGTCACCATGGACGCCGAGGACCTCCTGCTCCGGCAGTTCCTCGGCATTCAGGACGCCGCCACGGTCCAGGCGGCCGGCCGCTTCATCCGCGGCGAGCAGCTCGGCGACGGCACCTGGGCCACCTTCCACGGTGGCCCCGGGGACCTCTCCGCCACCATCGAGGCGTACGTGGCACTGCGTCTGGCCGGGGACCGGCCGGACGAACCGCACATGGCCCGGGCCGCGGGGTGGGTGAGGGAGCGGGGCGGGATCGCGGCGAGCCGGGTGTTCACCCGGATCTGGCTGGCCCTCTTCGGCTGGTGGAAATGGGACGACCTGCCGGAGCTCCCACCCGAGCTGATGTTCTTCCCCAAGTGGGTCCCGCTCAACATCTACGACTTCGGCTGCTGGGCCCGCCAGACCATCGTGCCGCTCACCGTCGTCTCCGCGAAGCGGCCGGTACGGCCGGCACCCTTCGCCCTGGACGAGCTGCACACCGATCCGGACGAACCGAACCCGCCGCGCCGCCCCGCTCCGGTCGCGAGCTGGGACGGCGTCTTCCAGCGCCTCGACAAGGCGCTGCACCTCTATCACCGGATCGCCCCGCGCAGACTGCGCCGGATCGCCATGAACGCGGCCGCCCGCTGGATCATCGAACGCCAGGAGAACGACGGCTGCTGGGGCGGTATCCAGCCGCCCGCCGTGTACTCCGTCATCGCCCTGCACCTGCTCGGCTACGACCTCGACCACCCGGTCATGCGGGCCGGACTCGAGTCCCTCGACCGCTTCGCGGTCTGGCGCGAGGACGGCGCGCGCATGATCGAGGCCTGCCAGTCCCCGGTCTGGGACACCTGCCTCGCCACCATCGCGCTCGCCGACGCCGGCGTGGGCGCCGACCACCCGGCGCTGGTGAAGGCGGCGGACTGGATGCTCGGCGAGGAGATCGCGCGACCCGGAGACTGGTCGGTACGAAGGCCCCAACTGGCACCAGGGGGTTGGGCGTTCGAGTTCCACAACGACAACTACCCCGATATCGACGACACCGCCGAGGTGGTCCTCGCGCTGCGCCGGGTCCGGCACCCGGACCAGGCGAAGGTCGAGGCCGCCATCGAGCGCGGCGTGCGCTGGAACGTCGGCATGCAGTCCCGCAACGGCGCCTGGGGGGCATTCGACGCCGACAACACCAGCGCGTTCCCCAACCGGCTGCCGTTCTGCGACTTCGGCGAGGTCATCGACCCACCGTCCGCCGACGTCACCGGGCACGTGGTGGAGATGCTCGCCATCGAGGGCCACTCCGGACATCCCGCGACCCGGCGGGGAATCGAGTGGCTGCTCGCCGAACAGGACGCGGCCGGCGGCTGGTTCGGCCGCTGGGGCGTCAACTACGTCTACGGGACCGGCTCGGTGGTGCCCGCCCTGGTCGCCGCCGGACTGCCCGCCTCGCACCCCTCCATCCGCCGCGCGGTCGGCTGGCTGGAATCCGTCCAGAACGACGACGGCGGCTGGGGCGAGGACCTGCGCTCGTACAACGAGGACAAGTGGATCGGCCACGGAGCCTCGACGGCATCCCAGACCGCGTGGGCCCTGCTGGCGCTCCTCGCAGCCGAACGGCGGGACACCGTGGCCGTCTCACGCGGCATCGCCTGGCTGGCACAGACCCAGCAGGCCGACGGCTCCTGGGACGAGCCGTACTTCACCGGGACCGGCTTCCCCTGGGACTTCTCCATCAACTACCACCTATACCGGCAGGTCTTCCCGCTGACCGCACTCGGACGGTACGTGCACGGCGACCCGTTCGCGGGCCGCACGGCGGTCCGCGAGGGGATCTGATGGGCGATGCCCCGGGGCCGGCCGGCCCCGCCCCGCTGCTCATCGCCTGCGCGCTGGGCATCGAGCAGCTGGCCCTGCGCACCGGCAGGGCCGGGGCAGGCCCCGCCCCGGGGCCCGTGACCGTACTCCGTACGGGGATGGGACCGAAGGCGGCCGAAACGGCCGTGGCGAGGGCGCTCGGCGAGGGCCGGGCGCTGGGCGCCGCGGTCATCGCCTCGGGGTTCTGCGCCGGGCTCGCCCCCGGCATGCACCCCGGCGACCTGGTGGTGGCCGACGAGACCCGGACAGCCGGGCAGTCGGACACCTGCACCGGCACGGAACTGCTCGCCGACGCACTCGCCAGGGCCGTACCCGGACGCACCGTCCACACCGGTCCGCTGACCGGCTCCGACCATGTCGTACGAGGGCATGAACGGGCCGGGCTGCGGGCCACCGGAGCAATCGCGGTGGACATGGAGTCCGCCGCGACCCTGCGCATCGCCCTGCGCTCCGGGCCACGCCCGGTTGCGGCCGTACGGGTGGTCGTGGACGCTCCGGAGCATGAGCTCGTCCGCATCGGCACGGTCCGCGGTGGAATATCGGCTTTCCGCGTTCTCCGTGCCGTCCTGCCGGCTTTCTATGAATGGCACCGATCTTTGCTGCTCCCCAGGAGGTGAGCTAGATGGCCATGCCGCTCCGTCAGTCCATCAAGGTTGCGACGTACCTCATTGAACAGAAGCTCCGAAAGCGGGAGAAGTTCCCGCTGATTGTCGAGCTGGAGCCGTTGTTCGCCTGCAACCTCGCCTGCGAGGGCTGCGGGAAGATCCAGCACCCGGCCGGAGTCCTCAAGCAGCGCATGCCGGTGGCCCAGGCCGTCGGCGCCGTGCTCGAGTCGGGCGCCCCGATGGTCTCCATCGCCGGCGGTGAGCCGCTGATGCATCCGCAGATCGACGAGATCGTCCGGCAGCTGGTGGCGAAGAAGAAGTACGTCTTCCTCTGCACCAACGCGATGCTGATGCGCAAGAAGCTCGAGAAGTTCACCCCCTCGCCCTACTTCGCGTTCGCCGTCCACATCGACGGCCTGCGCGAGCGCCACGACGAATCGGTCGCCAAGGAAGGGGTGTTCGACGAGGCGGTCGTGGCCATGAAGGAGGCCAAGCGGCGCGGCTTCCGCGTCACGACCAACTCCACGTTCTTCAACACCGACACACCCCAGACCATCATCGAGGTCCTCAACTTCCTCAACGACGACCTGAAGGTCGACGAGATGATGATCTCGCCCGCCTACGCCTACGAGAAGGCACCCGACCAGGAGCACTTCCTGGGCGTCGAACAGACCCGTGAGCTGTTCAAGAAGGCCTTCGCGGGCGGCAACCGGGGCAGGTGGCGCCTGAACCACTCGCCGCTCTTCCTGGACTTCCTGGAGGGCAAGGCGGACTTCCCGTGCACGGCCTGGGCCATTCCGAACTACTCCCTGTTCGGCTGGCAGCGGCCCTGCTACCTGATGAGCGACGGGTACGTGCCCACGTACAGGCAGCTCATCGAGGAGACGGACTGGGACAAGTACGGCCGCGGCAAGGACCCGCGCTGCGCCAACTGCATGGCGCACTGCGGGTACGAGCCCACCGCTGTCCTCGCCACCATGGGGTCGCTGAAGGAATCCCTGCGCGCGGCACGGGAGACCGTCGGCGGTAACCGGTGACGTGACGACCGGGGAGAGCCGGGCGCACCGGCTCTCCCCGCTCCGCCGCCCCGGCCGCTCCCGGTGAGCCGCCCTGACGGCGCATCCGGGCGGGCCGGCGGCCGTCGGCGGGAACGCGCACGGGGGTCCCAGCCGTCATCGTGAGCCGACAACAGGACCAGAGAGGGGGCCCGGACATGACGCTGCTGCAGTCCATCCGGGGGCCGCACGATCTCAAGGCACTGAACGAACCCCAGCTCGGCGAACTCGCCGAGGACATCAGGAAGTTCCTCGTCCAGGCGGTGGCCAGGACCGGTGGTCATCTCGGCCCCAACCTCGGGGTCGTGGAACTCTCCATCGCACTGCACCGGGTCTTCGACTCACCGGTGGACCGCATTCTGTGGGACACCGGCCATCAGAGCTACGTGCACAAGCTCCTCACCGGGCGGCAGGACTTCTCCAAGCTGCGCGGCAAGGGCGGTCTCTCCGGCTACCCCTCGCGTGCCGAGTCCGAGCACGACGTCATCGAGAACTCGCACGCCTCCACCGTGCTCGGCTGGGCCGACGGCCTGGCCAAGGCCAACGAGCTCCTCGGCCGCCCCCACCACGTCGTCGCGGTCATCGGCGACGGGGCGCTCACCGGCGGCATGGCCTGGGAGGCGCTGAACAACATCGCCGCTGCCGGGGACCGCCCGCTGATCATCGTCGTGAACGACAACGAGCGCTCCTACGCCCCGACGATCGGAGGCCTCGCCGACCACCTCGCCACCCTGCGCACCACCGACGGATACGAGCGCTTCCTCTCCTGGGGCAAGGGCGTCCTGCAGCAGACCCCCGTCATCGGGCAGCCGCTGTACGAGTCGCTGCACGGTGCCAAGAAGGGGTTCAAGGACACCTTCGCACCGCAGGGCATGTTCGAGGACCTCGGCCTGAAGTACGTCGGCCCGGTCGACGGCCACGACACGGCCGCGGTCGAGTCCGCCCTCCACCGCGCGAAGCGGTTCCACGGCCCGGTGCTCGTGCACTGCCTCACCGAGAAGGGCCGCGGCTACCCTCCCGCGCTCCAGGACGAGGCCGACCGCTTCCACGCCGTCGGCGCGATGGACCCGCTGACCTGCGCACCGCTCGCTCCCGCGGCCGGCCGGTCCTGGACCGCCGCGTTCGGGGACGAGATCGCGGCGATCGGCGCGGAGCGGCCGGACGTCGTCGCGATCACCGCGGCGATGCTCCACCCCGTCGGGCTGACGAAGTTCGCCGAGGCGTTCCCCGACCGGGTCTGGGACGTGGGGATCGCCGAGCAGCACGCGACGGTGTCGGCGGCCGGACTGGCGACCGGGGGACTGCACCCCGTCGTGGCCGTGTACGCGACCTTCCTCAACCGGGCCTTCGACCAGCTGCTGATGGACGTCGCCCTGCACAGGTGCGGTGTGACGTTCGTACTGGACCGGGCCGGGGTCACCGGGCCGGACGGGGCCTCCCACAACGGCATGTGGGACATGTCCGTCCTCCAGGTCGTGCCGGGTCTGCGGATCGCCGCGCCGCGCGACGCGGAGCGGCTGCGCGCCGAACTGCGCGAAGCGGTCGACGTCGACGACGCACCGACCGTGATCCGGTTCCCGAAGGAGTCGGTGGGGGAGGAGGTCCCCGCGATCGGCACCATCGGCGGCATGGACGTCCTGCACCGCGCGGAGGACGCGGATGTGCTCCTGGTCGCGGTCGGCGTCATGGCCCCCGTCTGCCTCCAGGCCGCCGATCTGCTCACGGGCCGACACATCCGCTGCACCGTGGTCGACCCCCGCTGGGTCAAGCCGGTCGACGAGCACCTCGCGCCGCTCGCCGCGGAGCACCGGCTCGTCGCCGTCGTCGAGGACAACAGCCGTGCCGCAGGCGTCGGCTGGGCCGTGGGGCAGGCGTTGCGGGACGCCGGTGTCGACGTACCGCTGCGGACGTTCGGCATTCCCGATCAGTTCCTCCCCCACGGGAAGCGGGCCGAGGTCCTGGCCGACATCGGACTCACACCGGTCGAGATCGCGGGCCGGATCAGCGCCGCGCTGGCCACCCGGGACGCGGCCACGGGCAAGGGGCCGGGCGCCCCGGGAGACGGGCACAAGGAGAGCGGGGCATGAACGACGACGGGCCCAAGGGCTTCGATCTGGCACGGCTCCTCGCGGAGCGCGGCGCCGAACGCTACGAGCTGCACACCAAGTACCTCAACCACCAGCTGCCGCGCATGCTGCACACCATCGGCTTCGACAAGGTCTACGAACGGGCCGAGGGCGCGCACTTCTGGGACGCGGAGGGCAACGACTACCTGGACATGCTCGCCGGTTTCGGGGTGATGGGACTCGGTCGGCACCACCCCGTCGTACGCAACGCGCTCCACGACGTCCTGGACGCCTCGCTCGCCGACCTGACCCGCTTCGACTGTCAGCCGCTGCCGGGCCTGCTGGCCGAGAAGCTGCTCACGCACAGCCCGCACCTGGACCGGGTCTTCTTCGGCAACAGCGGCACGGAGGCGGTGGAGACCGCCCTCAAGTTCGCCCGCTACGCCACCGGGAAGCCCAGGATCCTCTACTGCACGCACGCCTTCCACGGGCTGACCACCGGCTCGCTCTCGGTCAACGGCGAGGCGGGCTTCAGGGACGGCTTCGCGCCGTTGCTGCCGGACACCGCCATCGAACTCGGTGACATCGATGCCCTGCGGCGTGAGCTGAAGCGCGGCGATGTGGCGGGGCTCGTGGTCGAACCGATCCAGGGCAAAGGTGTGCACGCCTCGCCGCCCGGCTTCCTGCGGGAGGCCCAGGAACTGCTGCGCAGGCACAAGGCCCTGCTCATCGCGGACGAGGTGCAGACCGGCCTGGGCAGGACCGGGGACTTCTACGCGTACCAGCACGAGGAAGGGGTGGAACCCGATCTGGTCTGTGTCGCCAAGGCGCTCTCCGGCGGCTATGTGCCCGTGGGGGCGACCCTCGGCAAGGACTGGATCTTCAAGCGCGTCTACTCCTCGATGGACCGGGTCCTGGTCCACTCCGCGAGCTTCGGCTCCAACGCCCAGGCGATGGCGGCCGGGCTCGCGGTCCTCGCGGTGATGGAGGACGAGGAGACGGTGGCCAACGCGCGCCGCACCGGCGACCTGCTCAGGGAACGGCTGGCGGCGCTGGTCGGGCAGTACGAGCTGCTGCACGAGGTGCGGGGGCGCGGGCTGATGATCGGCATCGAGTTCGGCCGGCCGGCCTCGCTGAAGCTGCGCAGCCGCTGGACCATGCTGCAGGCGGCCCGCAAGGGACTCTTCGCGCAGATGGTGGTCGTGCCGCTGCTCCAGAAGCACCGGATCCTGACCCAGGTCTCCGGCGACCACCTCGAAGTGATCAAGCTGATTCCGCCCCTCGTGATCGACGAGGCGGACGTGGACCGCTTCGTAGCCGCCTTCACGGCCGTGATGGACGACGCGCACAGCGGAGGCGGACTGATGTGGGACTTCGGGCGGACGCTGGTGAAGCAGGCCGTCGCCAACCGCTGAGCACCGGCGCGGTCGGCTGCGCGGACACTTTTGCCTCGGAGGCAAGAAATTTGCCTCCGAGGAAAGATCCTGGCCCAATGAAGGTATGAATCCTCCAGAAGGAGGGGCGGCCGACGAGCTGCCCGGGGTCGCTCCACGCCTGCGCGATCTGCGCCGCAGCCGTGGTCTCACCCTGGAGACCGCCGCCCAGCGGGCCGGACTCTCGCCCGCCCACCTGTCACGGCTCGAAACGGGCCGGCGCCAGCCCTCCCTGCCGATGCTGCTCGGACTCGCCAGGATCTACGGTACGACGGTCTCCGAGCTGCTCGGTGAGATTCCCCCCGAACGTGACGCGATCGTCCGCGGCCGCAGGTTCGAGGGCGCCGAGGCCGACGGCTGGATGTACCAGCAGGCCGGTGGCCCCGGCCGGGCGATGCAGGCCCTGCGCGTCCGGGTCCCGCACGGCGCCCAGGGCGACCTGGTGCGCGTCCACCCCGGGGAGGAGTGGCTGTACGTCCTGGCCGGGAACCTCAGGGTGACCCTCGGGGAGACGGTCCACGACCTGGCTCCCGGTGACAGCGCGCACTTCGACTCACTCACTCCGCACCGGATCGCAGCCCTGGACCACGACGGTGCCGAGTTGCTCTTCGTTCACACCCTGCTGCAGAGCCCCGCCGCCGAGCTGTGTCTCGGCAGCGGGATCCACCGTCGCTGAGGCGCCGTCCCCGCCACCGGCCCGCCGGTCGCCAGAGAGGACCTGTCATGTCCGATTCCGAGAATTACGACCCGCTCAGCCCCGCGCGGCCCAAGAAGTACGACCCGCAGGAGAAGAAGATGCCCCGCGGGCTCGTCATCAGGCTCTTCGCCTACCTGGTGGCCGGGCACGTCGTCGCGGGCTTCCTCTACCTGCTCTTCGCCGTGGGGATGCACAACCAGTAGCCGTGGGCCCCGCCCGTCCGGTCAGACCTCGTCGAGCAGGCGCTCGCGCAGCCGCTCCCGCGTGGCAGGGGTGATCTTGAGGCCGTCGGCGAGGTAGCGGTCGGTGCTGCCCCATGTCTCGTCGATGGTGGTGAAGGCGGCGGCGATGTAGTCGGGGTGGGCGCCGAAGAGCGGATTGAGCAGCTCCATCACCTCGGGAGACATGCCGGCGGCGGAGGTGTCGCTGCGGCGGATCTTGTAGCGGCGGTGAGCGTCATTGGACTTGAGGTAGTCGGCCTCGATGGCTTCGCGCTCGACGCCGACAGCGAGCAGGGAAACCGCGATCGAGAGCCCCGCGCGGTCCTTGCCCGCGGCGCAGTGCATCAGTGCGGGCACGCTGTTCTCGGCCAGGGCGTGCAGCACCCGGCTGTGCTCGGCCGTCCGCTCCAGGATCATCCGGCGGTACGAAGCGATCATGCGGTGGGTCCCCTTGCCGCCGGCCAGGATCGACCGCAGCTCGTCCATGTCGCCGTCGCGCACCATCCGCCAGAACTCCGCGCCGTCCGCCGGGTCGCTGAGCGGGATGCTCACATTGCGTACGCCCGGCAGCTCCACGTCCAGGCCGTCCAGCTTGTGGTCGGCCACATTGCGGAAGTCGAAGACGGTGTGCAGGCCGAGACCGCTGAGGAACACGGCGTCCTCGGCCGTGGCGTGAGCCAGGTGACCACTGCGGTAAAGGCGTCCGTAGCGCACCCGGCGGCCGTCCGAGGTGGGCAGGCCGCCCACGTCGCGGAAGTTGCGGACCCCCGCCAGCACGGGCTCCGTCGACGGGGTCTGCGGCACCTGCTGCGTCACGGTCACTCCTGGAGGCTCTGCCGCCGGCGCGTGTCGCCCGCGGGTCCACTCTCGTGACGATACGACATTGATTCCTCAGGCAATCATCTTGGGCGGGCCGCCACTTCGAGGCCGCGCGTCGATCCGTGGCCGCCCGGGCGGGAGGGGCTGGATCCGCCCCGGCGCCCCGACGACGGACGGCGCGATGAGCATGACATGTCCGTATTGAGCTCTTTTATTCGAACATGCCCTGCTTGTGCGGGAGATGATCCCCCTCTCGTGAGCGGGATCATATCCGTGACGGTGTGTGGCGGCGGGGCGGCTGGGTATTCCGTGCGCCGCGCGGAAAGCCAAGATCCGTAATCCACGGAGTGTGACCGGAATTCCTCGCGGATTTTCCGGAGCGGAATCCCGTACGGAACCTGTGGCTTGTTTCCGCCGTCCCGGCTCGCTTACGTTCGCTGCAATCCGGACGGACCGCCTAATCCTGCCGCCGCCCGGAATTCGCACCCACTCACCGCGTGGCAGGAGCGGGGGAACCAGGTAAGCCGCCGACCGGGAAACCGGCCGGCTCGGGGTGAAGTCGCGCCAGTCGCGACCGGACATCTCCAGTCCGAACCCGACAGCTCACCTCGTAGGCGCCGGAGAGGAAAACCTTCATGCCCATATCGGGTAAGCACCGTCGTCCCAAGTCCAGCACCATTGCCCGTGGCGTCGTCGCCGCGAGCGCCGGCGGAGCCGTCATCGCGCTTCCGCTGCTCGGCGCCACCGGTGCCCACGCCGCGGAGCAGGCCGCTCCGGCCACCTCGAAGTCGGCCGCGGTGCACGCCGCCCCGGCCAAGCCGGTCGCGAAGAAGCAGGCCGGCACCACGACCTACTCCGTGGTCTCCGGCGACTACCTGTCGAAGATCGCTGCCGAGCACAAGCTCAAGGGTGGCTGGGAGAAGCTGTACCAGGACAACCGCAAGGTCGTCGGCGACAACCCGAGCCTGATCTTCCCGGGCATGAAGCTGACCCTCGGCGGCAAGGCCTGGGGCCACACCTCGACCACCTCCACGGGCTCCACCACCCCGTCGAAGGCTCCGTCGGCCCCGGTCAAGACCGAGACGAAGGCCTCCCCGGCCTCCGACTCCTCCTCCGACGCCTCGTCGTCCGAGGAGACCTCGGCGCCGGCCGCCCAGAGCAACGACTCCGGTTACGTCCACCCGGTCCCGGGCAACCACACCACCGCCTACCGCGCCTCCGGTGCCAACTGGTCCAGCGGCAGCCACACCGGCATCGACTTCCCCGTGTCCACCGGCACGAGCGTGAAGGCGATCACCTCCGGCACCGTCGTCACCGCCGGCTGGGGCGGCGCGTACGGCAACGAGGTCGTCATCAAGCACGCCGACGGCCACTACTCCCAGTACGGCCACATGTCCTCGCTCTCCGTCTCGGCCGGCCAGACCGTGACCGCGGGCCAGCAGGTCGGCCTGTCCGGCGCCACCGGCAACGCCACCGGCCCGCACCTCCACTTCGAGATCCGCACGGGTCCGGCGTACGGCTCGGACATCGACCCGATCGCCTACCTGGCGTCGCACGGCGTCAACGTCTGATCCGGGCAACACCGGTCCGGTGACCCGGGCCTGAGCAATGCATAGAGGGACGGTGCGCGGCGGCGCACCGTCCCTCTGCCGTTGCCCGCGCCGGGCTGCGGTGCTGAGCGGCGACCGCACTTATTCCCCCTTTACCAAAAACTGACCGGGTGGTCTATCTCACCACCCGTCAACCCCATATTACGGTCGCGTAGGTCACATTCGGCGGTGCAGGATAGGCCCTTGTGGCAGACGATTCGAACAACATCCAACAGGGCGTCATCAACCGACACGGCGTCATCGGGTCGTACGCGGCGATCGGCGACAGCTTCACCGAGGGAGTCGGTGACCCCGGCCCGGGCGGCACCTTTCTCGGCTGGGCGGACCGGTTCGCGGTACTTCTCGCGGACCAGCTCCCGGACTCCGGCGCACCGACGGGCGGCGCGGTATCCGCACACGGGAACTTCCGGTACGCCAATCTCGCCGTACGAGGTCGCCTCCTCGACCAGATCGTCGAGGAGCAGGTGCCGCGCGCCAAGCTGCTCGCCCCGGATCTGGTGAGCTTCTGTGCCGGCGGCAACGACATCATCCGGCCGGGCACCGACCCCGACGACGTGGCCGAGCGCTTCGAGCGAGCGGTCGCCGATCTGACCGGGTCGGTCGGCACCGTCATGGTCACCACCGGGTTCGACACCCGCAACGTTCCCGTGCTGCGCCACCTGCGCGGCAAGATCGCCACCTACACCGCTCATGTGCGGTCCATCGCCGACCGCTACGACTGCCCGGTCCTCGACCTGTGGTCCCTGCGCTCGGTCCAGGACCGGCGGGCCTGGGACAACGACCGGCTGCACCTCTCGGCCGAAGGACACACCAGGGTCGCGCTGCGCGCCGCCCAGGTCCTCGGCATCGACGTGCCCGCCGACCCGGACCAGGAGTGGCCGCCGCAGGCACAGCGGCGAACGCTCGAAGTACGGCGCGACGACATCCAATGGGCGCGCGAGTACCTCGTCCCGTGGATCGGCCGGCGGCTGCGCGGCGAGTCCTCGGGGGACCACGTGGCGGCCAAGCGGCCCGATCTGCTGCCGCTCTGAGGGGTCCGCTGTCCTCAGTCGCCCGGGGAACCCGGGGCGGCCGAGGACGGCGGCGACGCGGGTATGCGCTCCAGCACCCCGCCCGCGAAGACGTCGTACAGCGGCAGCGTCTCCAGATGCACATAGCCGATGTGGCAGTCGCAGACGGCGAGCGGGCAGGCCCGGGGCGTCAGTGCCGCGCGGTAACTGCCGTCGTAGAGATTGCCGAGCCCGGTGCGGACGAAGTGGCAGCGGCGCACCGTGCCCTCGCCGTCCACGGAGATCACCGACTCACCGGTCCGGCAGGGCACACCCGCCGAGCGGTGCGGATGGCGGCTGTACGGGAACAGCGGGTCGATCGCCGTCCACCGCTCCGCTTCCCCGTCCGTGTAGGTGTGACCCTCGGCGGCGTTGACCCAGAGGTAGACCTCGTCGGGAAGAGCAGCCCGCAGCCGCCGCGCCTCGCCGAGGTGTCCCTCCAGCCCGACCACGCCCACGCTGTGACGGATCCCCAGGGACACCAGCTCCCCGCACCGGCCGAGGAACCGCTCGTACGGTGTCTGACCCGGGTGGTACGTGCACCACAGCGCAATCTTGTCGCGGCCCGCGACGCCCGCCGCGGCCAGCCACTGCGTACGGCCGCTGAGGTTTGTCTGGACCGCCACCCGGCGGACGTGCGGCAGCCGGGCCAGCTCCACCACCGCCCGGCGGTACCAGGAGCGGACGAGAGCCTCGCCCCACGGGGTGAACAGCACCGAGATCCGGTCCCCGGTCTGCGCCGCCGCCCACGCCGTGAAGCGCTCCAGCGCGGCCCGGTCGGCCCGCAGCTGCTCCCGGCTGTCGCGCCGCTTGGCGAACGGACAGTACGGGCAGTCGTAATCGCACGAGGCGAGTGGACCGCGGTAGAGAATCGTCAGGTCCATGCGAGGCTCACTTCAGCTCGTACGCGGCCATCGCGGCCCGCACGGCAGGGGAGAAGAGGTCGGGTCCCAGCGCGTCGGAGTGGGCGAGCCCCTCGGCCGTCAGGCGGAGCAGGCCATCGGCCGCCGCGTCCTCGTCGAGCCAGCCCCGGGCCTCGAACCGGGCGAGCTCCTCGGGGAAGTCCTCGTCGGGGCTCGTACCGAAGCGGTCGCGGTACTCGGACAGGCGCAGCCCCTCGGCCTGCAGGACGGACTGCAGGAGATGGCGGCGGCGGGCCTCGTCGCCGTCGGTGAAACGGCCCACCTCCGCCTGCGAGAAGTCCTCGGTGGCCGTGTAGCCGTCGATGATCGTCCGCACCTCGCGCATCTCCACCGCGTAGTCGAAGGAGTAGTGCAGTCGCGAGGTGTACGAGCGGGCGCCGCAGCCGAGACCGATCATGCCGTCGGTCTGACAGGCGTGGTCGTCCGGGCCCCCGGGCCGCGGGGCATCGGCGCGGCGGAACATCCGCATCGACACCTGCTCGTAGCCGTGGGCGAGGAGATGATCGCGGCCGGCCCGGTAGAGCCGTAGCCGCTGTTCGTCCCAGGCGGCGTCCGCAGCGGCTTCGTCAGCGGCCCCGAGCCTGCCCAGGCCGGTCAGCGGACGGACATAGAGCGGGTACAGGTACAGCTCCTCCGGCCGCCACCCCAGTGCCGCGTCGAGCGAGGCGCGCCAGCTCCGTTCGGTCTGGCCGCCGATGCCGTAGATCAGGTCGATGTTGAGGACCGGGATGCGGCTGTCCCTGATCCGGCCCAGGGCCGCCTCCACAGCGGCGCGACGCTGCGGACGGACGGCCGCACGGGCCTCGGCCTCGACGAAGCTCTGCACACCGATGCTGATCCGGGTCGTCCCGCGGTCGGCGAGCACGGCCAGCCGGTCGGCGGTCGCGGTCGACGGCGAGGTCTCGACGGACAGCGGCACGGACCGGAGGTCGGCGCCCATCCGCTTCTCCGCGATGTCACACAGACGCTCCAGCTCCCCTGCGGTCAGGAACGTCGGCGTCCCCCCGCCGAACGCGGCGGCGGCGAAGCGCACCGGCTCCCCGTCGCCCAGCGCGTCCCGTACGGCGGTCGCCTGCCGGTCCATCGCGTCGAGGTAGCGGGTGGTGAGCTCGTCGGGCGCGCCGATCCGCGTGAAGAGGTTGCAGAAGCCGCAGCGGACCTCACAGAAGGGTATGTGGAGGTAGAGCGAGAGCGCGTCCTTGCTCTCACCCGCCCACAGGTCGCTCAGCCCGGGCCGCCCACCGGGGTGCTCGGAGAGCCTGGCGTACGCCGTCTTGTGCGGATAGGCGTAGACGTAGCTCTGGTACGGGCGAGTGGTGTGCCGACTGGTCATCGTGCGGTGGCCCCCGGTTCCAGGAAGAAGTGCGCGTAGGGAACGGTCCAGACGGACTCGTGACCGAGCCGGTGACCGGTGTAGCCGTCGTCGCCGTACGCCGTGCCGTGGTCGGAGCAGACGATGGCGAAGGCCCGGCGACGGCTGCTCGCGGCGGCGAAGAGACGGCCGATGTGGGCGTCCACGTACTCGAGCGCGGCCGCGTGGGTCGCGCGGGTGTCGCCCGCCTCGCGGGTCGCGCCCGGCCGGTGGAACCAGTTCGGCTGGTGCAGTGCCGACACGTTGACGAAGAGGAACAGGCGCCGGCCGGCAGGGAGCTCCCGGACCACCTGCTCGGCACGGTCCACCTGTGCCTCGAACGAGCGGGGCGAGGCCACGCCGAACTCCGGCTCCCAGTGGGCCTCCTGGAACAGCCCGGGCAGCACGGAGCCGAGCGGTGCCTGTCGGTTGAAGAACCCCACCCCGCCGATGCACACCGTGCGGTATCCCTCCCCGGCGAGCGCCGAGACCAGGTCGGGGGCATCGAACACGAAGGTGCGCTCCGCCGTGGTCTCGCTGCCGGCGAACCGGGCGGCGAACAGCCGGGGATGGGGCCCCGGGATGGCCGGTGTGGGCAGGAACCCCGCGAAGATCGCCTGGTGCGAGGCGTAGGTGAAGCTCCCCGGGGCATGCCGCTTCTCCCAGACGCCGCCCGGCAGATGCCGGGCCAGATTCGGGATGCGCCCGGCGGTGGTGAGCTCCACCGCGACGTCGTACCGCAGCGTGTCCAGGGTGACGAGCAGCAGATCGTGGCTGCCCACGACCTCGCTCATGTCGGGGCCGACGGCAGCGGAGGGGTACTCGGCGGCGCCTGCGATGGCGGAGGGTGATTCAGGGAGTCGCGCTGACACGGTGGTTCCTCGGTCGGTTCAGTACGGCGGCGACCTGCGCCGCATAGGTGTCCAGGCCCTCGGCGCCACTGCCGGGCATGCCGGTCAGCCGCGGCAGCAGATCACCGAAGGCGTTGACCTCGCCGACGGCGAAGCGCCGCCAGCCGGTGGCGGGCAGCAGATCCACGCCCACGCACAGCGTGTCCGGGAAGAGGGCGGCCGCCTTCTCGCACACGGCCAGCGCCTCGCCCCAACTGCCGCCGGCGATCTCGACGGCTGCCCGCACCTCGTCGAGATCGCCGCGCTCCCCGCCGAGGTGCAGATTGGTCATGGGGGAGCGGCTGGTGCGGACGACCGCGTGGGTCGCCCGGCCGCCGACCACCACGACCCGCAGATCCGCGACCCGGCCCCGCTGTGAGGCCTTCGGCAGCCAGCGCTCGATGTGCAGTCCGTCCGGCGCGAGTGCGTCGACGATCGCCGCGACCTCCCGCTCCGTCGTGAGCCGGCGGACCCGGAGCGAGTTGTGGAGGCGGCCGGCCGGGTCCCGTTCGACCGAGGTCGACGCCCGGATCCGGCCGGGCCCGGCCGTCTCCACGGCCATCACCCCGGAGGCCGAGGACCCGTGCGCGGGTTTCACGAACACACGCGGCATGCGGTGCTCAGCCATCAGCGCACGCACATCGGCCCAGCCCCGCACCGGAGGCGCGCCCGGTCCCGAGGTCGGTGACGCGGGAACGGGGACGCCCGCGGTGTCCAGCACACCGTGGCACAGGCGCTTGTCGAACAGCACCGCGATGTCTCCGGGGCCGTCCAGGAGGAACGCCCCGGCCGATCTCGCGGCCCGTGCCACGTCCCGTACGGCGGAGGTGAACCGTGCGTACCAGAGAGCCGAACCCTCCACCCGCGTCGGGTCGCCGGCCCCGCGCAGCAGGTGATCGACCTCCAGGTCCTCGCCGGGCGAGTCGATGCGCACGGTCTCCCCGGGCAGGAAGTCCGCGTCCCCTCCCAGCACATCGAGCCAGGACACCGTGCGCGCCCGCGGCAGCCCGGCGGCGCGCACGGCGTCCTGGAAGAGGCCGATCCGGCGGCTTCCCGGATTGCCGACGACCGCCAGGCGCGGCGCGCTACTCGCTGACGGCGGCATGTCGGGAGTCGTCGTCAGCGGGGTCCCAGCGGCCCGCCTCTTCGAGATCGGCAGGGAGACCCTCACGGGTGCCCATCTCCGGACGCGGGACCTCACCGGCTCGGTCGGACAGGGGTGGTGCGGATCCGGCGGGGCCGGACGGGTGAGCGGCCGACCGTCGGAAAGAGCCGGGGCGCCCGTGTCGCAGGGCGTTCCCATGGACAGGGCGAGCGACTCCAGTTGCGCGACGACCGGGGCCGATGCCATCGCCTCGGCAGTCTCGTCCTGGATCTCGCCGCTCTGCACCGGATCCGCGCCGTCCTCGCCCGGCGGCGACAGGATGAGGAGGGGCAGACCGTGGAAGGGCCTCGGGGTGCTCGGCACCGGTCATCGCGCCGTCACTCCGACACCGTGACGTACCGGCCCGCGGCGCCGCGGTCGCCCCACGGCTCGCACCGCTCCGACAGATCCACCCGCACCCCGTGCGGTTCCAAGGCCTCCGTGACCCTGCGCTCCATCGGCTCGGTGAGGAAGTGGTGGTGCAGATCCAGCACATCGAGATGGGTCAGCGGCTGGCCCTCCAGCAGCGCCGCCGCACCCTCGTCGCCGAGGGTGCCGCAGGACAGGTCGAGGGTGCGCAGCCGCGCCACGAGCGGGGCCGAGGCGACGGCGGCCGCGATCTCGTTCTCCACCTCGCTGTTGCGCAGACCGAGATGGTGCAGGGACGGGAAGCGCGTCCCTGAGAGGAGCGGCGCCAGATCCGCCACATCGGCGTCGCCCCCGTAGGCCGAGACGCCCAGCCAGAGGTCGAGCCGCTCCAGGGAGGGCAGTTCGCTGTCCAGCACGCCCCGCACCACGTCCACCGGAAGTCCACCGGCCTCGATGGTCAGTGCACGCAGTTTCTCGTGCTTCGTGGCCGGGAAGACGAGCTCGGAACCGCCGCGCACGCCGAACTCCACCAGCGCGGGAAAAGCGGTGAGCAGCTCGGTGACGTCGCTCTGCTCGATCCAGGAGATCTCCGCCTCCTCCGCTGTCAGATCGCCTACGAACACCGCTTCCAGCGAGGTCAGCCGCTCGGCGGCGGCGATCACCAGACCGATCGGATACGACGACTTCTCCTCGTACGACTCGCCCCACTGACCGATGATCAGCGCGCGGACGCCGGCCGGGTCCACCTCGTCGAGGAACTCGGCGAACTCCTGCTCCCAGGTGCGGTCCTCGTCCTCGTAGGGATCGATCGAAACGCGCCAGGCCGCCGCGTCGGCGGCCGGACGGGGGCTGTCGTTCGTCCCGGACCGGAAATCGACGGCCGGAAGGCCGAGGAGCTCGTGCAGGTGGTCGGCATCGGACATGGGCTGAGCTCCTGATGGCGGCGACGGATTGATGTCCGCAAGGTCTATCAAGCGCCACTGACAACGCAACGGCCGACCCCGCCCGCCGACGCGCACCGGCCGGTTGTCAGACCCCCGCCGTAGCGTTTTCGACGTGGCCGGCACAGCGGGTGCCGGTGCGGAGGGGAGACGTCTGTGTACCGGCAGGGCGACGTACTGATCATGGCGCTGGAGGAGTCCGCGGTGCCCGCGAACCTCCTGGAGGCACCGGGCGAACTGCGCGACGGGCGCGGCCGGCTGGTCCTCGCGCTCGGCGAGGTCACCGGAAATGCGCACGCGGTGCCGGGGGCCGGACGACTGATCCGGGAGGGCGGGGTGTTCGGCCCGATGCTGCTCCACCTTCCCGACGGCGGACGTGTGGTGCACGAGGAGCACGCGGTGATCTCGCTGCCGAAGGGCTGGTTCCGGGTGGTGCGCCAGCGCGAGTACGCACCGGGGGCCGTCCGCATCGTCGCGGACTGAGCAACCGCAACAGTCACCCACTCGACAGCACCAGGAACACAGGAACAGGGGACGGGCAACCGATGCAGTACGTGGACTCTTGGCGGGCCGTGGCGGCGGCTACCGGCGCGGCGGACCGGGCGGCGGCCGAGGACGGGGTGCGGCTCGCCTACCGCAAAGCGGGACTGGCCGAGCCGGCGCAGTTCGTCTGGGCCGATTCACCCAAGGCCGCCGTCGAAGCGGTGGAGAAGCTGACCGACCCGGGACGTTCCGTACGGGACGACGTACGGACCCGGCCCTGGGCGGAGGAACGGCGCCGAATGTACGACGAGTTGGGCCCGGCCGGCTGGTCCGCTCTGTGGTCCGCCACCGGCGCCCAGCTCTGGGAGACGACATCGGCACTCGCCGACCGCATACGGGCGGGTGTCGTGGCGGACCTCACCGTGAAGCCGGAGGACGAGTCGGACGTCCGGATGGTCCTGCTCGACGCCGTGCTGGGTCAGCACGACGCGGCCTGGCTCGCCGCCTTCGACGGCCGGGGCGACCGGCTCGACGGACTCGCTGCCGTCGCGAGGAACGCCGGCTGGTGGTGGCCCTACGAGCGCGCTGTGGTGCTCAGTGAGCGTCCCGGGGTACTGCACCGCGACGAGGCGGGCCGGCTGGACAGCGGCGACGGCCCCGCACTCGCCTACCGTGACGGCTTCGCCCTGTACGCCTGGCGCGGCATGCCGGTGCCCGCCGCATTCCTGGCGGAGCTCCGCGCACTGACTCCCGAGCGGATCCGGGCCGAGGACAACGCGGAGCTGCGCCGCGTGATGCTGGAGTTCTACGGGTACGACCGCTATCTCACCGAGTCCGGGGCCGAACCGGTGCACCGGGACGAGACGGGCGTTCTCTGGCGGATCCCGCTCGACGGCGACGAGGACGTGGTCATGGTGGAGGTGGTCAATTCCACTCCGGAGCCGGACGGGACGTGTCGCACGTACTGGCTGCGGGTGCCGCCGCATACCAGGACCGCGAAGGAGGGGGTCGCGTGGACATTCGGGCTCCAGGGCGAGTCCTACGCGCCTGTGCGGCAGACCTGAGACCTGACGGGCTTCCCCGGGACGGGAATCAGGGGACGGGGTCCGGAGGGGGGACAGAGGGCTCGGCGGAGCCGGGCACGGCGGGCGAGGCCCGTGAGGTGGCCGGGCCGCCGTGAAGCCGTCGCATCCGGTGGAGCAGCCGGGAACCGACCAGCTTCGCGCCGGCGGCCCCCATCGGTCATCCCGTCAGGGTCTCGTGGGCGATGCCCAGTTCGCGGGCGAGGGCCTCCTCGGTCCACTCCAGCATCGTGGCCCGGGACAGCGGACCCGCGTACGACGTCATCTGCACCGCCAGCCCGTCCAGCAACGCGGTCAGCCGCCAGGCGACGGACATCGGGTCGTCGCACTCGAACTCGCCCGCGGCCGCACCTTCTTCGATGACTTCGGCCAGCTCCGCCTTCCACTGCTGGTCGAGATCGCCCGCGACATTGCGCAGGGCCGGGTCGCGGAGCGAGGCAGCCCACCCCTCGATCCACAGCCGCCAGCCCTTGGCCTGGCCCGTCGGCGCGTACCAGCGCACGGCGGCACGCAGTCTGCGCACCGCGGTCGTGCGGCGGCTGAGGAGCTTGCGCAGGTGGGCCAGATCGGCTTCGGCAGCGTGTGCGAAGGCGGCGGCGACCAACTTCTCCTTGGTGGAGAAGTGGTAGAGCACAAGGGCGTTGCTCACACCGAGCACGGACGCCACATCGGCGATCCGTACGGCTGCGACACCCCGTACCTCGATCTGCTCGACGGCAGCGCGCAGCAACTCCTCGCGCCGCTCCGCCACACCCAACCGCACTCTTGCCACGGCGTCACCCTAACCAATGCCCGGTCCGAAGCAGGCCGGGGGCGGGGCCTCAACCGGCCCCGCCCCCTTGCCGCGGCTCCGCGAGGCTTGTGGTCAGCGGTACCAGCCGAAACGGTCGGCCATCACTGGCAGTCTGTCGGCGACGAGGGCGTGTGCCGCCGCGCGCGGAGTGCAGCCATCCGCCGAGGCACGGGCCAGCACGAGTTCGATGAGGGTGCGCATGGCGCCCCGGATGTGAGCGAAGGCTTCGTCCGCGTCCGCGTCGATGTCCCCGAACAGGGTCCACCACCACCAGGCGTTGGTACCCGAGTTGACGACGACATCGGGCAGCACCGTGATCCCGCGCGCGGCCAGAAGTGCCTCCGCTTCCGGCAGCACCGGCATGTTGGCCGCCTCGACGACCCAACGGGCGGTGATACGGGCCTGGTTCGTCAGGTCGATGGCATAGGAGACGGCCGCGGGTATCAGCACCTCCGCCTCCTGGGTCAGCCAGGCGTCGGCGGGCAGTTCCAGATCCGTGTCGCGCAGCACACCGCGGTCCACCGTTCCGTAGGCGTCGCGGGCGCCCAGGAGGGCCTCGACGTCGAGACCGGCGGGATTCGCGATCGTGCCCTTGACGTCGGCGACGGCGACCACGCGCAGGCCGGCCCGGGACAGGAACCTGGCGGTCGCCCCGCCCATGGTGCCGAGCCCCTGGAGGGAGACCCTCGCGCCCCCGTGGGCGACTCCTGCCCCGTCCAGGGCGGCGAGCGCGCACTCGGCGACCCCGCAGCCGCCGGCCAGTTCGTCCAGGCCGATGCCGTCCACCTCGACGGCGAAGGCGTCGGCCAGCCGCCGGCGCGCCCCGGCCTCGTCGTCGAGCAGCGGATAGACCGCCTGGACGGTGGAGACGAGGCCTGCCTCCGCGGCGGCGCGGTCGACAAGGTCCTGGGTGAGCCCCAGGTCCTCGCCGGTCGTCCAGACGCTTTCCACGTACGGGCGCACCGCGCGCAGATAGCGCACGAGAATGCCGTACGCCGCCGGATCGCGGGGGTCGCAGTCGATGCCGCCCTTGGCGCCGCCCAGCGGGATGTAGCGCGCCCCGGACCGGTCCGCGTCGAAGTGGAGTGCTTCCTTCATGGTCATGCCGCGGGCCAGCCCGGCCACCTCGTCCAGGGTGCAGCCCGCCCGCATGCGCAGTCCGCCGCTGGACACCCCCCGCACCAGGCGGTCGACGACGAGGTGCCCCTGGCGGCCCGTGACGTGGTCGGTCCAGGTCAGCGAGATCAGCGGGGCGGGCGGGGACACCGTCGGTGTCGTCATCGTGGGTGCTCCTCGGTCACGGCGGTGGGGGCAGGACCGGGAACGCCGGGAAATCGAGGGAGCGGGCCGCCGCCCCCTGCCGGCCTACGGCCATATACTGAATCGGCAGTCAGTATTGGGACCCGGCGGCGCACTGTCAATGCGGCCTGTGCCGCGTCGTCGGCCCGTGGCCGGAGCGTGCCTGTGGGGCTCGTGCGGGCGGCACCCGGAGGTGGCCGGATCCGGCCACATGCGGAAGAGGCGCCCACCGGATGCGGAATCCTGCGGACGGACCGGACGTTGGATTCGGCATGACGGGATTCGATGCACGGCAGCAGGCACTGCTACGGCTGGTCGCCGAGGAGAGCGGCGGCGTGCTGGTGACGCTCAGGCGGGACGGCAGGCCGCAGCTTTCCAACGTCAATCACTTCTACTACCCCGACGAGCGCATCATCCGTGTATCGGTCACCGAAGGTCGGGCGAAGACCAGGAACGTCTCGCGGGACCCGCGGGCCGGCTACCACGTGACCAGCCAGGACCGCTGGGCCTGGACGGTCGTGGACGGCACGGCCGAGCTCACTCCGGTGGCCGCCGATCCCGACGACGCCACCGTGGAGGAACTGATCACGCTCTACCGGGACGTCCAGGGAGAGCATCCCGACTGGGACGACTACCGCAAAGCCATGGTCAGGGACCGGCGGATCGTCCTGAGGCTCCACGTCGAGCACGTGTACGGGCAGCCGCGTGGCTGAACGGGCCCATCCGGAGTGCCATCCCGTTGGGTGCTCCGCTCTCGCACAGTCATCACCCCTGTCCATAATGAGACGATACCGACTCCCTCAGGAGATCTTGTGACCGGCGCTGACTCCAAGCTTCCGCTCCGCACCAGGCTGCGTGCGCTGCGCCCCGCAGCCTTCGGGGCCGATCCGGGCGGCGCCCGGATGGAGCGCATCCGCCGTTCCCCCAACTTCGCCGACGGGGTCTTCCAGAACCCGGTGGGGGCCAGGATCAGACCCTCCGGGTCGGCTCTCGAGTTCGCGAAGGTCTACTTCCGCAAGGAGGAGCGGGTCCTCAGGACGCCGACCGGGACCGTCCCCGTGCATGCCACGACCCTGGCCGACCTTGCCGAGCCGCCCGCCTCCGGCCTGCGGCTCACCTGGATGGGGCATTCCAGCGTGCTCGCCGAGATCGACGGACGGCGTGTGCTGTTCGACCCGGTCTGGGGTGAGCGCTGTTCTCCGTTCGCCTTCGCCGGGCCCAAGCGCGTGCATCCCGCGCCGGTGCCGCTCGGCGCCCTCGGGCCGGTCGACGTCGTGGTGATCTCGCACGACCACTACGACCACCTCGACCTGCCGACGATCCGTTCCCTCGCCGGCACCGCCACGGTCTTCGCCGTACCGCTCGGGGTCGGTGCTCACCTGGAGCGCTGGGGCGTACCCCTGGACCGGATCCACGAGCTCGACTGGAACGAGTCCACGACCGTCGCAGGCATCAGCCTGACCGCCACGCCCGCCCGGCACTTCTGCGGCCGTGGTCTGCGCAACCAGCAGCACACCCTCTGGGCGTCCTGGGCCGTCGCCGGGCCCGAGCACCGGATCTACCACAGCGGTGACACCGGCTACTTCCCCGGCTTCAAGGAGATCGGCGCCGAGCACGGCCCGTTCGACGCCACCATGATCCAGATCGGGGCGTACAGCCAGTACTGGCCGAAGGACCAGACGGACAGCAGGCCGGAGCCCGGCGCATGGCCGGACATCCACATGAGCCCCGACGAGGGCGTGCAGGCCCATCTCGACCTTCAGGGCGACGACCCGTCGGCCGGCATCATGCTGCCGATCCACTGGGGAACGTTCAACCTCGCCCTTCATCCATGGGCCGAACCCGCCGAGTGGTCCATGCGTGCCACGCAGTTCGCCGGCGTGACGATGGGGGCGCCGCGACCGGGCCAGCCGTTCGAACCCGCCCATACGCCGGCCGTCGAACCGTGGTGGCGCGGCGTGGCCGCCGAACCGGCACCGGGATGGGGCAACTGGCCCCCCGTTCACGTACAGCTTCCCGGCGGAGCCAAGGCCACGGCCACCCCCGACCGCGACCGGGCCCCCCAGGCGTGAGCGGTCGCGCCGGCCGCCGCCCCGGGCGGCCGGCGCCATGGGAGCAGGATGGGCTCATGCGGTGGCGGCCCGTGCGGTGACGTGGCGGCGGGGGCGGCCGGTGCGGTGACGTCCGAACGGGGTGGGGAGGCGGTCGAACGGCGGTACGCTGCGGCCCGAGGAGCTCACTTCCCGGGGGAGCGGCCATGCTGCGGGTGCACTTCACGTCCGAGGACCTGGCAAGAGTCAGGGTGGCCCCCGGCCCGGACTTCCTCTGGGAGATCAGCAACAGCGTGCAGACCCTGCAACGGCGCGACGGCGAAAGGGTGTTCGGCACCTGGCGCCGCTGGGTGCGGCCGCGGCTCTCCGCCAGTCCCCGGCTGCTCTCCTCGCTCCTGCCCCCGCGCGGCTACTCACCCGACTTCCTCACTCCCACGTCCGGCGACCGCGCCACCCTGCAGGCAGCTCTCGACACCTTGATGAGTACGCCGCGGCCGCGCCTGCGGACCGACCTGACCCACCTGGCGGGCTCCTTCCAACTGCCGGGCTGGGTGGGATCGCTGGCCGGAGGCGACACCGATACGCTCCGGCGGCTGGGCGGAGCCCTGGGCACGTATCAGCGTGAAGCGCTCGCTCCGTACTGGCGGCGCGTCCACGCCCACATCGACGCCGATCGCGCCGTCCGGCTGCACAGCCTGCTCGACGGGGGGACCGAGGGCCTGCTGACCGGGCTCGGACCGCAGTTCCGCTGGCGTCCGCCCGTCCTGGAAGTGACGTACCCGGTGGATCAGCACCTTCACCTGGGCGGCCGGGGGCTCGTGCTCCAGCCGTCGTTCTTCTGCTGGCCCACGCCGATCACGCTGGCCGACGGAGATCTGCCGCCCGTTCTCGTGTATCCCATCCACCATGCCCCGGACTGGGCCGGGCCGGCCCCGGTCCCCGGGCCCCGTCCCACCAATGACACGGGCCCCCTGGGGCCGCTGCTCGGTCACACCCGTGCGGGCGTCCTGCGCGCGACCCGCACCGGCTGCTCCACCGTCGAGGCGGCCCGGCTCCTGGACGTGACCCACCCGGCCGTCAGCCAGCACCTCAACGTGCTGCGAGCGGCGGGACTGGTCGCAACGGTGCGCAGGGCCGGACGCTCCTTCCACGTCGCGACCGCCGAGGGGCGGGCCCTGCTGGCCTCCACGGAACGGCCCCCCGGGTCGACGGAGTGCGGACCCTGAGGCGCGGAGGGTGACGGCCGGGATCTGACGGTCGCTCATGTACCGCCGTAAGCCACAACTTTCGCCGCTTGTGCCCTTCGCGCGGCAACGGCGACGCTGATCCCGCTGTGCCGTACAGCCGCACGTTTCCCGAACGCGTTTCTGCCCGCAAGGCCACCCCCCACCCTCCTCAGGAGCCTTCATGCGTAAGAGACTTGTGTCCGCCGCGATCGCCGTCGCCGCCGCCGGAGCTCTCCTCCAGCCCACCCTGGCCCAGGCGTCACCCGTACCGCACACCTCGTCCGTGTCCGTGCTCGGGCACGGCTCGAAGGCCGGTACGGCCGTCGTCAGCGGACGGAACGAGCCGGGCACCCGGCTGGAGGTCGCTGCCGGACGTACGCAGAGTGCCCACTGGCTGCAGATCGACTACCAGGTCCAGGAGACCGGTTACTGGTGCGGCCCGGCGGCCACCCGCATCGCGCTCTCCGCCCGGATGGCGCCGCCGAGTCAGGGAGACCTGGCCTGGCAGCTCGGCACCACCCAGAACGGCACCGACCACATCGGCCAGGTCACGAGCGTGCTCAACTCGAACCTCGGCGGTGGCTGGTACGAGACCAAGGAGATGCCGAACGACCCGCCCACGCAGGCGCAGCGGGATCTGCTCTGGTACGACATCGTCTTCGACATCGACCGCAACTACCCGCTGGTCGCCAACATCGTGGCCCCGCCCGGCAATCAGCCGCCCGGCTACCCGTCGGACCAGACGATCTACCACTACTTCACCGTCTTCGGCTACGACGAGGTGGACCGCACCGTCCTCATAGCCGACCCCGCCTCCTTCGGCGGGAACCAGATCTACTGGATCTCCTTCGATCAACTCGCCACGCTGATCCCGCCGAAGGGCTACTCGGCATGAGCGCCCACGAGCACCGTCCCACTCGCAGAAGCGTCATCAGGGCCGCCGGCGGGCTCTCCGCCGCATTGGCACTGGGCGCCGGGAGCGTCCTCGCCACGGCAACGGCTGCCGGCGCCGCGGGTGACGGCTTCGGGCTGCGCATCGTGGACCGGAACGAGAGCGACCCCCGGATGCGGTACTTCCGGTTCGCGACCGACGCGATCGGCTGGGACCCCGCGGTGAACGTCCTGCTCCCCGACGGCTACCACACCTCAGGCCGCCGCTACCCGGTGCTCTACCTGCTGCACGGCGGCGGTACGGACCAGGACTTCATCACGTTCGACCGCGCGGGTATCCGGGCCTGGACGGCGGGCCGGCCGGTCATCGTCGTGATGCCCGACGGCGGGCACGCGGGGTGGTACTCCAACCCGGTCAGCTCCAACGCCGGGCCCCGGAACTGGGAGACCTTCCACATCGCCCAGTTGCTGCCCTGGATCGACGCGAACTTCCGTACATATGCCGAGTACGACGGCCGTGCCGTGGCCGGGTTCTCGATGGGCGGCTTCGGTGCGCTGAAGTACGCGGCCAAGTACTACGGCCATTTCGCCTCGGTGAGCGCACACTCCGGCCCGGCCAGCCTGCGCCGGGACGCCGGACTGGTCGGCCACTGGGCCAACGCCTCGTCGGCGGCCGTGGAGCTGGCCGGCGGCACGGTGTACGGCGTGCCGCTGTGGGACCAGGCCAGGGTCAGCGCCGACAATCCGGTCGAGCGGATCGAGAGCTACCGGAACAAGCGGGTCTTCCTGGTGGCGGGCACCAGCCCCGATCCGGTCAACTGGTTCGACCAGGTCAACGAGAACCAGGTGCTGGCCGGGCAGCGGGAGTTCCGCGCACTGCTCGGTGGCGCCGGCATCCCGCACGAGTGGCACGAGGAACCCGGCGGGCACGTCTTCCGCGACTACATGTTCCGGCGCGACCTCGACGGCATCATCGCCAGACTTCGCAAGGCATAGCGCTCCCGCACACGAGCAGCCCCCTCGACGGCCGTCGAGGGGGCTTGCGGCGTACGCGGGCCCGGTACTGCCTTCGTCCGCTCCGCGGTACCGCCGACGGGGTGCCGGTCCACCGGGAATGCCGTGGGTGAAATCGGTCGCTCGTGCGAGAGGTCATACCAGAGCGGGACGGATGGCGGGCAAGTTCCACAACTGCCCGTCGCACCCTCGCACGGGACGACTACCGTGTGTGCTCGGTGATCAACGGTGGGCTCATATTCTCCGAGCCTGCCCGGCCGATGACCCGAGAATGACCGACCACCGTAGGTGCCACCACATGAATGCCGATTCCTGGGGCCCCACGTACCGAGGACGCTGATGTCTCAACTTCGCGCACCCGACGCGCGACCGGAACGACGAGAGGGCGGGCGGCACGGCCGACCGGGGCCCCGTTCCCACTCGGCCGCGGCCAGGCCCCGCACTGCCAGGCCGTCCCTTGAGGCGCGCATACGCCCCCAACTCCTGCGCACCGCGGTCCTGCCGGCCGTCGCCGTCGCACTGGCAGGCGCCGCAGCCGTCATCTTCACCGCCCGAACCGGCGGCGCCCGGCCCTCCAGGGAACTCTGGACGGCGCTCGGCGCCGCGGGCGCGCTGGCGATCGCCGCGATGGTCGCCGCCTTCCTGGCCGCCAACCGGGTCGCCACCACGGTCCTCGGCCGCTGTCTGGCCCTGCGCCGGGCCAGTGCCCAGGGCCAGGCCGATCTGCAACGAGTGGTGGAACAGCTGCGCAACGGCGAACCCGTCCCCGCGCGGCGCCCCCCGCAGGCCCTGGCACCGGGCAGCGACGCCTTCGAGCTGCTCGCGCAGGAACTCGGACGCCAGCAGGAGGGCGCCGTGGCCGCCGTCGTCCAGGCGTCCCGGCTGTCCCGGTTGTCCGAGCACACCGGCGAGGACCAGAAGGTCGAGGTCTTCGTCAATCTCGCCCGCCGCCTGCAGTCGCTCGTACACCGCGAGATCCAGCTGCTCGACGAGCTGGAGCACCAGGTCGAGGACCCGGATCTGCTCAAGGGGCTCTTCCACGTCGACCACCTGGCCACGCGCATCCGCCGGCACGCCGAGAACCTCGCCGTCCTCGGCGGCGCCGTCTCCCGGCGGCAGTGGAGCAACCCGGTCACCATGACGGAGGTGCTGCGCTCGGCGATCGCCGAGGTGGAGCAGTATCCGAGGGTCAAACTCGTACCCCCGATCGACGGCACGCTCCGCGGGCACGCGGTAGCCGACGTGATCCACCTGCTCGCCGAACTGGTCGAGAACGCCACCGTGTTCTCCGCCCCGCAGACGCAGGTCCTGCTCCGCGCCCAGCGCGTCACCGCGGGTCTCGCCCTGGAGGTGGAGGACCGGGGCCTCGGCATGCCGGGCGACGAGCAGAAGCGGATGAACGCCCTGCTGGCCGACCCCGACCAGGTCAATGTCGCCCGCCTGCTCCAGGACGGCCGGATCGGCCTGTTCGTGGTGGCATCACTGGCCCGCAGACACGGCATCGCCGTACGCCTCCAGAGCAACATCTACGGCGGCACCCAGGCCGTGCTCGTCCTCCCGCAGCCCCTGCTCGGCGCCGACGAGGACGCGTCCCCCGAGGGCACCGCCGCACCGGCCCCGCCCCTCGGCCCCGTGCACCGCCCGCCGCCCCCGGAGGAGAGCCCGGGACGCCGCAGCCCGGCCCCCGGCGGACCGGCGCCCGCCCCCGAACCGGAGCGCCGGCCCTACGTACCGCAGCAGCAGCAACTGCGGCTGCAGCAGTCACCGCCGCCGCGTCAGGGCGAGGGCCCCCCGCTCCCGCTGCGCGCCGAGCGCCTCGACCGGCCCACCGCCGCCGAAGGCCTTCCGGGCAGCCGGTCCACGGACGACGCGGTCCCCGCGCTCCCCCAGGAGACCGGAGTCGTGCGCGGCACGATGGGCCGGCCCCAGCTCCCCAGGCGGGCCAACCAGGAACACCTCGTCCCGCAGCTCAGGGAGGCTCCCGCACCGCGCCCCGAGGAGGAGCCCACCCTGCACGACCCGGGTCTGGTGGCGGCCTTCCGGCGCGGCATCGACCTCGCCGAGGCCCGCGAGGAGGCAGAGGCGGAGACCGCCCCGGACCTCGACTCCGGGGCTCCCCCCGCCGCCGGGCCGGGCACCGGCGGGCCCGGGGACGTGCGGACCGGCCAGGAGCTGTCCGGACCGGCCCGGGCCCCACTGGCGCCGCTCCCGGTCCGCGGCGCCGCTCCCGTGGAGCTCCGCGGAGCCGGCTCGTACCACAGCGGTCAAGACCCAATCGAAGCGCACGTGAACACCACCAAGGAGTAGATGCACCATGGCGACCGATATGCCGTCCGGTCAGGTCTCGGACCTCGACTGGCTGCTGAGCGGGCTGGTACAGCGCGTGCCGTACACGCGCAGCGCGGTCCTGCTGTCCGCCGATGGGCTGGTGAAGTCCCTCCACGGCATGGACGCCGACAGCGCCGACCACATGGCCGCGCTGGCGGCCGGCCTGTACTCGCTCGGCCGCAGTGCCGGGGCCCGGTTCGGGGACAACGGAGAGGTCCGCCAGGTGGTGGTGGAGCTGGACTCGACGCTCCTGTTCGTCGCCACCGCGGGCTCCGGCACCTGTCTGGCCGTGCTCGCCGGGCGGAACGCCGACGCCGCCGTGCTGGGATACGAGATGACGATGCTGGTCAAGAGCGTCCGGCCCTATCTGATGACGCCGACGAGACAAGCGGCCGGGGTGCCGGGCGCCTCGGGGCTGTGACCGTGCCGGCCACGCAGGACGGGCCGTTGCTCGACGATGCGGCAGGCCGCCTCATCCGCCCCTACACCGTGAGCAACGGCCGCACCCGTCCCACGACCATGCTCGACCTGCTCTCCCTGGTGATGGCCACCGGGGCCGTCCCGCAGGCACACCTCGGCCCCGAGCACTCCGTGGCGCTCGGGCTGTGCGGCGGGCCCACATCGGTGGCCGAGATCGCCGCACATCTGCGACTCCCCGCTGTCGTGACCAAGGTCCTGCTCTCGGACCTGGTCGACTGCGGTGCCGTCACCGCGCATCCGCCCGCCTTTCATGACATGCCCACTGACCGATCCCTGCTGGAGGCAGTGCTCGATGGCTTACGACGACAGCTCTGACGGCTTCGACGGCTCCGCCCCGTACGCGGGGACCGGGGGCCCCGGACACGTCGGCTACGCGGACGCCCCGGGCGGCGGCGGGTACGCGGACCCGCCGGGTCACGCCGGACACGAGAACGGGGCCGGCACATCCGGGTACGAGGACCCCGGAAGCCCCGAAAGCTTTCCCGTCGCGCTCAAGGTGCTGGTGGCGGGCGGTTTCGGCGTCGGGAAGACGACGTTCGTCGGTGCCGTCAGCGAGATCGCGCCCCTCAGCACGGAGGAACTGCTGACGCAGGTCAGCGTGGCGACGGACAGCCTCGAAGGCATCGAGTCCAAGACCTCCACCACCGTGGCGATGGACTTCGGCCGCATCACGCTGGACGAGCAGCACGTGCTCTATCTGTTCGGCACACCCGGACAGGAGCGCTTCTGGTTCATGTGGGACGAACTCTCCCAGGGCGCGCTCGGAGCGGTCGTGATCGCCGACACCCGCAGACTGGAGGAGTGCTTCGCCGCCGTCGACTTCTTCGAACGGCGCGGGATCGGCTTCATCGTCGCGGTCAACGAGTTCGACGGTGCCTTCCGCTACGGCCCCGAAGAGGTGAGGGCGGCCCTCGACCTCGCGCCGGCGGTCCCGGTCGTCCTCTGTGACGCCCGCATCGCGAGTTCGGGTACCGGCGCTTTGGTCACCCTGGTCCAGCACCTCATCAACGCCACCGCCGAACCGGCTCCGCTGACCGGATACGGAAGCTACGGAGCCCATCCGTGACGGGCCCGCACGCCCTTGGACGGCTGCTGCTGACACCCGTCGACAGCGACGCCCAGGTCCGGACCCAGCGGCTGCGCAGCCTCGGCCTGGGCGAGCGGCCGGACGCCTCGTTCGACAACTTCGACGCCTTCGCCGACCGGGTGGCCGAAGTCACCGAGGTGCCCTTCTCGATGGTCAACTTCATCGACGGGAACCGCCAGTTCTTCGCCGGGCTGCACACCCCGGCGGGCACCTGGAAGGGCTCCGACCTGGGGGCCGTGGCGGCGGGCAGTGGCCGCAGGGGCCGCTATGTGGCCCTCGATCACGGCTTCTGCCCGCACGTCGTCGTCCGGCGCAAGGCGCTGGTCCTGGAGGACGTGTGCGACTACCCGCGCTTCGCCGGAAATCCGGTCGTCGACGACATAGGCATCCGCTCCTACCTCGGGGCGCCGCTCATCGACCGCACGGGCATCGCCCTGGGCGCCGTCTGCGCCGTCGACGTCGTGCCCCGCCCGTGGGGACGGGCGGGACTCGACACGATCAAGTCCCTGGCGCAGGAGCTCGTCGGGCACATCCACCGGCGGGAGGAGAATATTCTCGGATTCTGAGTGCCGGGCGACAGGCACGCCGTTCCGGGAACGCCGGCCGGCGCGGCCGCCGTCAGGCCTCGACCGTGCGGCCGTCCAGGAAGGTGAGCACGACCGCGTCACCGTCGACCCGCACCCCCACGGCCGTGCGCAGCGCCTCGGGGTGAATGCTGTCGCGGGACAGCACGGCGAGCGAGACATGGACACTGCGTCCACCCGCATGGGGTCCCGTGCGTAGATACGGCACCGCCGAGTGCGGGCCGTACGCGTTGGACTCGACGTCGCGCGCCACGGCGGCGCCGTCCGCGCCCCCGTCCCAGCCGTACAGCGCGACCAGTGCGCTGCTCAGGCCGTCGGCCGTGCGCGCGAGCGCCCAGTCGGGCGCCGACACGGCGAACGGGCTCCGCGTGTCCGCGACCGCGTGGCCGCCCTCGCGGACCACCGCGCCCTCGGGTGCCTCGACCCGGTGCACCCGGATTTCCCACGGACCGTGGAGCACACTCGTCGTCTCGATGCGGTACGCGCGCCCGTCACCGGGCAGCCGGGCGGCCGACCACGAGGAGGCGACGCGGTCCTGGCAGCGCAGCGGATGGATCCGGCGCCGCCGCGACGGGGTGCCGTCCGGGGCGAGCAGGGCCAGATGGCCGTCGACATTCCGTGCCAGGGCGTGCGGCGCGGATTCCGGCGCGGTGGCGGTCGAGTACGCGAGCTTCGCGTAGTGCGGATCGTCCGCGCCCGCGCCCCGGTCCGGGTCGGCGCCGGCCTCGGTGTCCGGCGCGGGTGGATTGTGGTCGCTGCCGTGGTTGACGAGACGGACGATGCCGTCGTGCCGGGTACCGTGCAGCAGCCAGCCGGGGGCCGGCAGAGCGACGTAGGTGTCGGACTCCTCCACGGGCAGGGGGAGTTCACGTGCCGTCCAGACCTCGTGGTCCGGGGGGAGCAGCAGGCCGAGGAAGCCCTTGCTCGCCCAGTACGGGGAAGCGGGTCCGGAGTAGGGCTGGGTGGACGGCAGGAAGGTGTCGTACCAGCCGAGCGTCAGCAGTCCCCTTTCATCCGGTACCCCGCGCTCGGCGAAGTGCCGCAGCGCGCCGGACGCGAGCCGTCGGGTCAGGCCGGGGGCGAGCGGCGTGCAGTCGGCCAGCGCGCCCATCCAGACGGGGGCGAGAGCGGCGAACCGGTAGGTGAGGGAGCGGCCCTGGTGGACCGGGGCGCCGTCGGCCCCGAAGAAGTACGGATAGTCCGCCAGGAACCTGCTCAGACGCTGCCGGTGGACCGCGGCCCGGCCGCCGTCGCCGCCCGGGCCGGCGATCCGGGCCCACAGCAGCGGGTACAGATGCATGGCCCAGCCGATGTAGTAGTCGAAGTTGCGGCCGTCCCCGTCGGTGTACCAGCCGTCACCGACGTACCAGTCCTCGATCCTGTCCAGTCCCTCCTCGATGTCCGAGGAGCTGTAGGGCGCTCCCACCGAGGCGAGGAACTGCTCGGACACCACCTGGAAGAGCCGCCAGTTGTTGTCCCAGGTGCGGCCGCCGACGAACCCGGAGAACCAGTCGACGACCCGCTCCTGCACCTTCGCGTCCAGACGGTCCCAGATCCACGGCCGGGTCTCGTGCAGCGCGACCGCGACCGACGCCGCCTCCACCATCTGCTGCGAACAGTCCGTCAGCCGCGGCCACGCCTCCCCGCTCGCCGGGTCCGTGCCGGCCGCGAGACCGGCCGCGTACCGCTCGGTCAGCGCGGGATCGACCGCCCCGCCCGCGCCCGCGATCCGGCAGGCGGCGAGGAGGAACGACCGGGCGAACCCCTCCAGCCCGTCGGACACGACCCCGGACCAGCTGCCGCGGCCCGGCAGCCGGTACTGGGCGAATCCAGGGGTCGCGTACGGGGTCAGCGCGTCCAGCATCCGGTCGGCGGTCGCCTCCCAGTGCGCGCGGGTCCAGCCGGTACGTGACGACAGGATCCGGTCGGTCGGCGGCAGATGCAGATGCGGGGCGACGGACATGGTGGTGCTGCTCCCAGGAATCGGTGTGGGTTACCGGACGAGTTCGGCGTGGTGGGTGTGGCCCCTGGAGCCGCCGACCGCGACGGTGAGGACGGGCCGGGGCCCCGGGGTGAGGGTCACGGTGTCGTCGGCGGCAGTCACCGACCGTGCGGAGTGGGGGAGTTCGAGCGAGACCACGGTCTGGGTCCGGCCAGGGTCGGCGACCGCGACGGACATGCGCGCGCCCCGCCGCCGCACGAGGACCGTCGCCGGACCGGACGCGGTGATCCCGGCCACCGAACCGGCTCCCCAGAAGTGCACGGCGGTCAGCCCCGTCCTGCGGTCCTCCACGGCCTGCGCGGTGGCGTCGTTCGCCACGATCCGCACCGGCCGCGAGCGCGACCACAGCGCAGTGGCCGCCGCTGACGCGCCGGGCAGCAGCACATAGGCGTAGGACGCGTCGGTGGGGGAGACGCCGTGGTCCATCCACAGCGTGGCGTAGCGACGGGTCACGGGGTCGGTGCTCCCTCCGGTGTCCGCACCGGTGTTGATCGCCCGCCAGGTGCCGGTGCGCTCTTCGCGCAGCACCCTCAGGGGGGTCGTGCCGGGGAAGACGTAGCCGCCGGTGCCGTCGAGATGCGCCCATCCCGCCCGGGGGACGGCTCCGCTCCGGCCCTGTTCCACTCCGTCCACCAGCAACCGGTTGCGGCCCTTCGGGCCGAGGTTGCGGTTCTCCACGACCGTCTCGACCGTCCGGCCGTCGCTCGCGGTGATGCCCGCGCCGAGCGCGACCACCACGTTGTCGAGGAGGAACCACGACTTCCTGGCCCGCAGGGTGGTGCCCTCGGCCCCCACCACCTCCATCGCGGCGGCGGTGTGCCTGTCGTCGAGCACCGCACCGCCCGCGACGGCGTTCGACGGCAGGTAGGTGGAGGTCCCCCCGCCTGTGCCGAGATCGCTCCGCTCGCGCGTGTCGACCGTGGTGCCGGGGAGACGGTACGGGTCGACGGTCGGCCAGAAGCCGTCGTTGAACTGCCCGAGGCCGTCTCCGTCGTAGAGGTACGTCATGCCGTCGCCGGTGTACCAGCTGTGCAGATTCTCGCCGTTGCCCGCCTCGTACGCGGAGATGCGCTTGGACGAGAGGGACAAGGAGCACGCCCAGCCGGGGCGGCGGTGCACCACGCGGTCCATGTCGGCGAAGACGAAGCTGCCCGTGGTGCGGGCCTCGGCAGGGATGCCCGGATCCTCGAGTACGGCTTTGGCCAGGGCGAGTTGGGGGAGTGTGGCCAGGGCGGCGAACGGGGTGGTGCGGTTGCGGGTCAACCAGCCCTTCGCCAGGGCCCTCCACCGGTCCGCCCGGTCGGCCGGCGCACCCGATGCCAGCAGCAGGATCGCCGCGACGGCGGCCGCGCCGTCCCGGTGGTCGCCCGCGCGCTCCCGGGACACGGCACGCCCGCGCACCGCGTCCATCATCAGCCCGTCGAAGATCACCGGGGCGAAGCTGCGCTCCACGGCGTCGTACATCACCGAGACCTCCGGGTCGGCGACCGCCCAGGGGGAGCCGGCGAGCAGCGACAGCAGCCAGGCCGCGCCTTGGAGCAGCACGGTGCCGTACGAGCCGGTGTACGCGACCACGCCGTGCTGGACGAACGAGCCGTCCTCGTAGAACCCGTCCCCCGAACGCGTCTGACGGAAAAGGCTGTTGCGTCCGGAGTCGCGCACGTCGGAGAGCGCGTCGCGGGCGGATGCCACCTTGGTGGCGTCCTTGCCCAGCAGCCCGCGCAGGGCGACGATCACGGCCTTGTCGGTGCGGTTGGCGCCGGTCTCGGACAGGGTGGGGGAGTTGGTGCGGCGGTCGGCGTCCGGGCAGAAGCGGTCGACGACCGCCAGATGGTCCGCGAGGTCGCCGTCCGTCAGCCGCCCGCGCAGCAGCACGCAGGTGTCCATCAGTGCGCGCGGAGCGCCGATCTCCCAGAACCACCAGTTTCCGCTCTCCCGGGCCGCCGGGTGGTAGGCGGTGTCGTGGACGAACCGCAGTGCGGAGACGAGGGCGTCAGCCGCCTCCGCACTGCCCGACAGCGAGGTGCCGGGGGTGGCCCATGCCGTCGCGAGCGTGCGCAGCCGTGTGTAGCTCTGCCCGAAGTTGCCCGGAGCGGTGACGGGCGCAAGATCGGTCCACAGCGCCGTGCGCCCCGCGCCGCGGTCCAGGGTGTCCCAGAGCCCCTTCGCCGTGCTGTCCAGGCCCGCGACGCCGGCGGCGAAGCCGGGGTCCGCGGGATCGAACCCGCCCCCGGTCAGGAGGGCTTCGGCGCGGGTCAGCAACCCGTCGAAGTCCTCGTCCGCACTCCGCGACGGGCGTGGTGGCTCAGTGGCCCGCGCCGGGCCCGCGACCAGGGCTGCGGACACCGCGGCGCCGCCCGCCGACAGCAGGGTCCTTCTGCTCAACTGCATGGTGGCTCCTGCCTCGTGCTCCGGTCAGTCGCTGAGGGTGCTCGGGTCGACGGGCGGCTGCGGCAGGTCGAGAGCCGCCAGTTCGGCCCTGCCGACGGCGTCGATCGGGAACGCCCAGGTGTTCACGAAGAAGTCGGTGAGGTCGTAGCCCGCGACGCGGCTGGAGTAGGTACTCAGCGCGCGGTACCTCTTGGCGTCCTCCGTGTAGTCCGACTGCGGGTTCTCCTCGCGCACCAGTCGGTGCATCCGGGGCCAGAAGTCGTCTCCGAAGGCGAGTTCGAGCTGGCGCAGCGGCACGAGCTTCTCGTAGGCGCCGAAGGACTTCTCGTACGTCAGCCCGGCCGTGCCGAACTTCGCTCGTGAGGTCTGGAAGGCGGTGAGGCCGGTCACCGGATCGACGGTGAGCAGGTTGGACGGCTGCTCCAGGGTGCGCTGGGCGGCCAGCGAGTAGATGTTGACCGTGACCTCGGTCAGGCCACCCGGCTTGTACGCCATCTGCTGGTGGAGGTGGCCGAGTTCGTGGTAGAGCCCCCAGCCGCGTGTGCGCAGTCCCTCCACGGTGGTGGCCCGGTCGAGATAGGCCCTCGGGAAGCCGTTGTAGCCATGCGTGGCGTAGGCCCCGACGCCTGTGGGCACCTTGCTGACCTCGGTGAAGTGGTACGGCCCCGCCTTGCGCCGGTGCACCGGCTTCGAGCCGTCCAGCCCGCTGATCCGGGCGTGCGAGTCGATGATCGTCTCGACCAGCCGGAGCAGTGCGGCATGGTCCTCGCCGCGGTACAGCAACGCGCCCTCGCGGGTCAGCGTCACGATGGTGTTCGGGCCGTGCAGCTCCACCCAGGGCGAGGCGGTGAGGGTGTCGAGCCGGTGCTGGTACGCGGCCTCCGTGGTGCTGCCCAGGGTGAAGACCGGCATGGGGACGGTGCCGGAGCGGAACAGTACGCCCGCTCGCTCGCCCTGCCCGGTGAGCGTCAGGTAGACCGGGCCGCCGTGCGGGTCGCTCACGGTGTTGGCGCCCGCGGTGAGCGGGTAGCTGCGGGGCGCGGTGACCTCCCCGTAGTAGTCCCAGGCGCCGATCCACAGGGTGGGTACCAGGCCGTCGTACGGCTGCACGGTGAGGGAGAGCGGCGCGTCGGCGGGGGCGTACAGACCGGTCGGCTGGAACTCCGAGCCGCGCAGGGCCTGTGCCAGCCTCAGCCGCTCGGCCTCGGCGGCCGGCCGGGCGGTGACGGTCAGCGAGACCGGGCGGACGCCGGGGCCGCGGCCGGTGGCGGCCTGTGCGGAGACGGCACCGGCGCCGAGCGCGGCCACCGCCCCCGCACCGACGGCGAGGACGGCGCGGCGGCCGACCGAAGGGGAAAGGGGGCCGGAGGAGCTGAACTTACGCATGCGGAACTCTCCCTGCAGAAACGAAAGAGGGGCGGAAGCGTGCGGAACGGGGAAGGGCGTTCCGTCAGCATGTAAGCGGTTGCTGTCGAGCCGCAAGGGGAGTCGCGAAGTTACTGTGATTTTCTATGGCCAACTGCGGACAGGCGGGAAGTAACCGGTCACATACGGCCGGGCCTGCCGGCTCGGGGTGCTACGGAATCGCGTACCACGATGTGGGTGCCGAGGCGCAGGACACCCGTCGTGGGCTCGCGCCAGTCGTCCTCGTCCCCGCCCGAGACGGCGAGCCGCACGGCCTGGCGGCCCATCTCCTCCAGAGGTACGTGGACGGTGGTCAGCCGGGGACGCAGCTCCTGGGCGACGGGGATGTCGTCGTATCCCACCAGCGAGATGTCCTCCGGCACCCGGACCCCGGCCTCCTCCAGTGCCTGTGCGGCACCTGCGGCGACCACGTCGTTGGCTGCGAACACGGCGGTGAACTCCGGCCCGTCCCGCAGAAGTTCTGCCATCCGCCGATAGCCGAAGTTACGGCTGAAGGCGCCGGGCTGGGACAGGTCCGGGTCGATGGCGACGCCCCGCAGCTCCAGGGCGCGCCGGTGGCCGGCCAGCCGGTCGCGGGTGGTGGAGAGCTTGGGCGGGCCGCCCAGGTAGAGGATCCGCTCGTGGCCCTGCATCAGCAGATGGTCGGTGATGGCGAAGGCGCCGCCCTCGTTGTCGTACTCGACGGCCGCGGTGGGCGCGGCCTCGCCCAGGGGCGGCCGTCCGCACAGCACCAGCTTGGATCCGCCCGCGTCCAGCTCGCGGGCCCGGCGGGCCAGCTCGGAGGTGTAGCCACGGTCGGCGATCGACCCGCCGACCACCACCACCGCGTCCGCCCTGCGCTCGTGCATCAGGTCGATGAAGGCCAGCTCGCGCTGGGGGTCGCCCTGGGTGCAGCAGACCAGGCAGAGCCGCCCCCCGCGGGCCGCCTCGCGCTCCACACCGCGTGCGATGTAGGCGTAGAAGGGGTCGATGACCTCGTTGACGATGATGCCGACGGTGCGGTTGGAGACGCCGGCCAGGGCGCGGGCGTGCGCGTTGACCACGTAGCCGAGCTCGCGCATGGCCGACTCGACCCGTTCCCGGGTGGCCTCCGCGACGGGGTAGTTGCGGTTCAGGACGCGGGAGACGGTGGCCGTCGAGACGCCTGCGCGCCGTGCGACGTCGGTGACCGTGGCCCGCCGCTGTCCGTCCGCGGCCGTGCTCTGCCGGCGCATCCGGCTCACCCCCTGGTGGCTGTTGTGTGACGCCGAGCCTAGAGCCTGCCGGGGGACGGTGTTCATGCGATCCTCCCCAGGTCGGCCCGGTGCACCGGATGGGCGAAGGGCTCCCCCCGCGCGTACCGCGCCAGCTCGTCGACGGCGAGCGCCCCGAGGCGGCCCACCTCGTTGCCCTGGGCGCCCGCGAGATGGGGGGTGAGGAAGACGTTGGGCAGGTCCCACAGCGGGTGGCCGGCGGGCAGGGGCTCGGGTGCCGTGACATCCAGGACCGCGTCGAGCCGCCCGCTGACCAGATGGCCGGTCAGCGCCTCGGTGTCCACCAGGGTGCCCCGTGCCGTGTTGACGAGCAGGGTGCCGGGCCGCATCAGGCCGATCCGGCGCGCGTCGATGATCCCCCGTGTCTCGGGGGTGTCCGGGGCGTGGACGCTCACCACGTCACTGGTCGCCACGAGGGTGTCCAGGTCCGTGCGGGTCACTCCGAGGAGCTCGGCCTCGGCGGCGCTGACGTACGGGTCGTAGAGCAGCACCTCCGCGTCCAGGACCCGCAGCAGCTCGATCACCCGGCGGCCGATCCGGGACGCGCCCACCACCCCGACGGTCAGCCCGTGCGTGCCGAGCCAGTGCTGCCGGTCCAGGTCGGCCCCGGTGCGGTGGGTGCGGCGCGAACGGTAGAGCCCCGCCAGCGGGAACACCCGCTTCGCGCCCATGATGATCGCCGCCAGGGTGAACTCCGCCACCGGAACCGCGTTGGCCGCGGCGGCCGAGGAGACGACGACCCCGCGGTCGAAAGCGGCCGGGGACAGAAACGTTTTCACCGTGCCGGCCGCATGGATCACGGCCCGAAGCCGCGGTGTCCGGTCCAGCAGGCCGGCATCCACCGGCGGGCACCCCCACCCGGTGAGCAGTACCTCCGCGGTGGCCAGTGCCCGCTCGGCGTCGGGAGAGTCGAACTCGCTGATCAGGGAGGGTTCGAGGAGTTCGGCAGTCTCCTCCAGACGCGCCCGTACAGGAGGCGGGAAGACGTCGTCCAGCAGCCCTGGGCTCATGACCAGGACCGTGCGCGGGCGCCTCTCGGGCGGGGCCGCAGCATCGGTACCGGAACGAGCCGGCGCCTCTTCGGTGGTTCGCACCCTGCCTCCGGACAGTAATCGCGTTCTATGGAATGACCGGCACGCTAAGGAGTTCGGCGGGTGACCGTCAAGCTTCGATGTCGGTCAACTGCCCTGTTTAGACAGGTATCAAGTGCTTCACGAGGGTGGATTTCCTTGTGTGGAGCATCGCGAAACAAAGACGTTCGCCCGGATCTCTTGACGCTTGGGTTAACCGCTTACTAACTTGCGGCCGCAGAAGGCTCACCATGCGCCACCCAGCCGAACAGGACGCACCATGGCTGACACAGCACCCCCGCTGCCGCGGGAAAAGCGGCGAAAGCGGGTCGAAGAACCCGCCGACGGGGCCCTCGCCGCCCCACACCGGCTGACGCTCGGACAGCGGATCAAGCGCGACAGGGTGATGCTGCTTCTCACCCTGCCCGGCCTGCTCTACTTCGTCGTCTTCCACTACGTCCCGCTGCTCGGGTACGTGGTGGCGTTCCAGGACTACCAGCCGTACCTCGGCTACATGCACAGCGTCTGGGTGGGCTTCGCCAACTTCTCCGCGGCGTTCTCCGAACCAGCCTTCTGGAGCGCGACGTTCAACACGCTGGAGATCGCCCTCGTCCAGCTGGTGTTCTTCTTCCCGGTCCCCATCGCGCTGGCCCTGCTCCTCAACAGCATTGCCAGCGACCGGATCCGGCGCTTCGTGCAGAGCGTCGTCTACCTGCCGCACTTCATCGGCTGGGTCATCATCGTCTCGATCTTCCAGCAGATCCTGGGCGGCGCCGGCGTGCTGCCCGACGCACTCGGCAGCATGGGGCTGCCGCGCTACGACATGATGAGCGACCCCGATGCCTTCCCCTGGCTGCTGACCCTCCAGGTCGCCTGGAAGGATGCCGGCTGGGGAACGATCATCATCCTCGCCGCGCTGCTCAACATCGACCGGCAGCAGTACGAGGCCGCCGCGATCGACGGCGCCGGGCCCCGGCGCCGACTGTGGCACGTGACGCTGCCGGGCATCGCCCCCGTACTCATCCTGCTGCTGATCCTCAACCTCGGACAGATCCTCTCCGTCGGCTTCGAGCAGATCCTGCTCCAGCGTGACGCGGTCGGCCCGGACGCCGGTGAAGTCCTCGACACCTACGTCTACTACCACGGCATCAAGGACAACGACTGGGGCGTCGCCGCCGCCGTCGGACTCGTCAAGGCGGTCATCGGAACCGCCCTCGTGCTGGGCGCGAACAAGTTCGCCCACCGGCTCGGCCACGAAGGGGTGTACCGCGGTGCTGACCGCTGAGAAGACGCGCGCCAAGACCCGGAGCACCGCCTCGGCGCCCCGCCCCGCTCCCGTACACAGGTCCGACGGGCGGCCCCCGTGGATGGAACGCCCGACGCGCCTGGGCCAGACGGCAAAGGCGGTCGCCGTCGTGGTCGTCGTCCTCGCCGTGGCCTACCCGCTCGTCGGAGTCATCGGTACGAGCTTCGCCTCGCAGACCGACATCATCAAGAGCTCCGGCCTCGTCCTGTGGCCGGACCACCCCACCCTGGACGCCTACCGCACGATCTTCACCGGGGGCGTCGTCACCCGGGCCCTGTTCGTCTCCCTCGGGATCACCGTGTTCGGCACCCTGGCCAGCCTGCTCGTCACCGTGGGCATGGCCTACGGCCTGTCCCGCCGAGAGGTCACCGGGGCCCGCTTCATCCTGATGACCGCCCTGTTCACGATGCTGTTCAACGCGGGCATCATCCCGAACTTCCTGCTGGTCAAGGGACTCGGTCTGTACGACACCTACGCGGCGCTCGTCATGCCCACCCTGGTCAGCGCCTTCAACCTGGTCGTCCTGCGGTCCTTCTTCATGAACCTGCCGGAGGAGCTGTACGACGCGGCGAAGGTCGACGGCGCCGGCGACCTCCGCATCCTGGTGCGCATCGTCCTGCCGCTCTCCAAGGCCGTACTCGCCGTCATCAGCCTCTTCTACGCGGTGACCTACTGGAACGCCTTCTTCAACTCGCTCCTGTACCTCAACGACTCCGAAAAATGGCCGCTGCCCATGGTGCTGCGCACCTACGTCCTCCAGGGACAGAGCCTGAACGCCGCTTCCGCCGGCGAGGTGCTCGCTCCGCAGCAGGCCGTCCAGATGGCGGTCCTCGTGATCGCCGTCGTCCCGATCCTCTGCGTCTACCCGTTCCTCCAGCGCTACTTCACCAAGGGCGTGCTCACGGGCGCCGTCAAGGGCTGAGCGCAGCCACCGCCCCCCACTCCTCCCATTCCCCTCTCCCACTTCCAAGGAGATCCAGGTGTCGAGCTCCACCCCCATCAATCGCAGAGCACTGTTCCGCATGGGTGCGGGCGTCGGTCTGGGACTGGCTGCCGCCCCGCTGCTCTCCGCCTGCGGCGACGGCGGTAAGACGGCCGAGGCCGAGGCCAAGAGCGCCTCGCTGCTTCCGGACAGCGCGGTCCGCAACATCGGCCTGAAGCCCGACCTGGCCGGTACCGCCGCCGGTGTCCCGCAGGGCTTCTTCAGCTATCCCGCCAAGCCGCTGCGCGCTACCGGCGACACCCCGCTCAAGGGTGCGAAGCCGATCAGCGCGACGATGGAGACCTTCTCCCCGCCGCCGCCCTCGCGGGGCGGGAACGCCGCCTGGCAGGAGATCGAGAAGCTCCTCGGCGGCCAGGTGGACATCACAGCCGTGCCGGCCGACGACTACGGCACCAAGTTCTCCACGATGGTGGCCAGCGACAGCCTTCCCGACCTCTTCATGTATCCGGAGAGCGGGGGCGTGGACAACAAGTCCGGCTTCCTCCAGGCCAAGTGCGCCGACCTGACCCCGTACCTCGCCGGGGAGAAGGTCAAGGACTACCCCAACCTGGCCGCGATCCCGAAGGGTGCCTGGCAGGCCGCGATCTTCGGCGGAAAGCTCTACGGCATCCCCATCGCCAGGACGGGCACCGCGGGCGCCGGTGTGTACCGCCACGACCTGTTCGAGGAGGTGGGGGTCACGAGCCTCGATCAGATCGGCGACCTCGAACGGTTCGTCGAGGTATGCAAGGAACTGACCCGGCCCAAGAAGGACCAGTACGCGATCATCGCCGGGGTCACCAGCATGCTCGCGATGTCCGCGGGCGCACCCAGCTTCTGGCGGCTCGACGAGAAGACCGGAAAGTTCACCGCGGACCTGGAGACCCCGGAGTACCGCAAGGCGGTGGAGACCGCCCGGCTGCTGTACAAGGCGGGCTGCTACTACCCGGGAACCCTCCAGATGTCCGGGGCGCAGAAGGCCCAGTACACGGACATGTTCAAGAACGGCAAGGGCGCCTACGTCTACGACGGAATGCCCACCTATCTGGCGCCCGGTGTCGGTTACATCGCCGCGATGAAGGCGATCGACGAGAAGTACGACCCGCGCCCGTTCGTGCCGGTGGGCAAGGACGCCGTGGCCTGGATGGACAACGTCGCGCTCCAGAACACCCACATCAAGCAGGCGTCCGGGGACCGCGTCAGGGAGATCCTGGCGTTCGCCGACTTCGCCGCCTCCCCGTTCGGCAGCCTGGAGTACACCCTCATCAACTACGGGGTCGAGGGCAAGGACTTCACCCGCGACGCCAAGGGCAACCCGGCGCTGACCAAGCAGGGCACCCAGGACGTCACCGTGCCCTGGAAGTTCGCGGCGTCCGCCGTCCCCGCCGTCTTCAGCGCCGACTCCGAGCAGGGCGTGCGTCACGTCCACGACACGTTCACCAAGATGATCCCGATGATGGTGCCCGACCCGACGCTCCAGTACTCCTCGCCCACCTGGGACTCCAAGGGCTCCGGCAGCCTGAACACCCTGAAGGGCGACGCCCTCAAGGACATCATCTCCGGCCGCAAGCCGCTGTCGGCCTACGACCAGCTCGTCAAGGACTACCTGTCCAAGGGCGGCGAGCAGGCCCGAGGCGAGTTCGAGGAAGCCTTCCAGAAGGGCAAGAAGTGATGACCGCACCCACCAGCAGACGTACGGCCCTCGGACTCGCCGGGGCGGTGGTCGCCGCAGCCGTCGCCGTCCCCGCCCTCGGCTCGCCCGCGTCCGCTCGTCCGCACGGCTTCGACCCGCGGCCCGGCTCGGACGGAGTCGGCGACCCGCTCTTCCCCACGCTCGGCAACGGCGGCTACCAGGTCGTCCACTACGACCTGACCTTCGACTTCACCCCGGTCACCTACGACTTCACCGCGACCGTGAGGATCAGCGCCAGGGCCACCCAGGACCTCTCCGCCTTCAACCTCGACACCGACGGCCACACCCTCGACTCCGTCACCGTCGCGGGCCGCCCCGCGACCTGGGCACTCACCCCAGGCAAGAGCGGGCAGGAGCTGACCGTCACCCCCGGCCGCCCGCTGCACGACGGACAGGCGTTCACCACCGAGATCCGCTACCGGGGCAACGGCAAGGCACCCCGGCTCGGCCTGACCGGATGGAAGTTCGGCACCGACGGCGGCTTCGCCTCGGCCGCCCAGTCCTCGCGCGCCGACACGTTCCTGCCCTGCAACGACACCCCCTCCGACAAGGCGACGTGGACCTTCCACATCAGCGCCCCCGAAGGCTTCGTCGCCACCGCCAACGGCGAGCTGACCCACCGCACCCCGCGCACCGACGGATCCACCGTCTGGCACTTCGCCCTCCGCGAGCGCATGGCGACCGAACTCATCGGGATCGCCGTCGTCAAGGGCACCTATCTGTACGGCAGCAGCCACCGCGGTCTGTCCCTGCGGCACATCGTTCCGCAGGGCCAGGAGGACAAGTACGGTCCGATCGTGGCCCGTACGGCCGACCATCTCGCCTGGCTGGAGGCGAAGTTCGGCCGCTACCCGTTCTCCGTCTACGGGGTCCACATCTACGACGGCTACACCGATGCCCTGGAGAACCAGACCCTCTCCCTCTTCTCCACCAACTGGTTCAAGCTCAACGCGGGCGGCCAGCCCGGCTACGAGACGACCATGGTCCATGAGCTCGTCCACCAGTGGTTCGGCGACTCCGTCACGCCGAACGACTGGCAGCAGGCCTGGCTCAACGAGGGCCCCGCGGTGTACTACGCCGGCCTGTACGGCGAGGAGCGCGGCTGGTCCGTCTTCGCCGACAAGATGAAGTCGACGTACGAGAAGCTCGACGCGGTCCGCGCCACCGACGGCCCGCCCGGACTGCCCAAGGCACTCGGCGGCACGAACATCTACGACGGCGGCGCACTCGTCCTGTACGCCCTGAGCCTGCGGCTCGGCCGGCCGTCCTTCGACGAGGTCATGCGCGAGTGGGTGAAGCGGTTCAGGGATTCCACCTACACCAGTGAGGCCTTCATCCGGCACACCGTCGACGTCACCGGCGACAGGTCCGTCGACCCGTTCCTGCGCGACTGGCTCTTCGGAGCCGTCAACCCTCCCATGCCCGGCCACCCCGACTGGAAGGCCTCCGCGTGAGCCGCCACATGAACCTCGGACGAGGAACCGCCGCCACCGCCACCGCGGCCTTCCTGGCCGCGCTCCTCGCCGCCCCGGCCGCCCAGGCCGCACCCGGCACCCGCACCCTGTACGCGGCCCCGGACGGCCACGGCACCTCCTGCACCGTCGCCCGGCCCTGCACCCCGGAAGGAGCCCGCGACCTGGCCCGCACGGTGGCGGGGCGCGAGGTCCGCGTACTCCTGAAGGACGGTACGTACCGGCTGGACGAACCCCTCAAGCTCGGCGCCGCCGACTCCGGAGTCTCCTGGGGCGCGGCCCCGGGAGCCAGCCCCGTCCTCTCCGGCGGGCAGGACATCACGGGCTGGCGGCAGAACACCGACGGCACCTGGAGCGCCGCCGTCCCCGCCGGCGTCACCCCGCGTCAGCTCTTCGTCGACGGCAAGCGCGCAACCCGCGCCCGGGGGGAGGCCTGTGCGGCATCTACGTGCGATGCGACCAGCACCGGCGTGACGGGTGCCACCGTCACCGGAATCGGCCAGTGGCAGCACCCCACCGACGCCGAGGCCGTCATCCGGGTCCGCTGGCGCAACTACCACTGCCGGATCGCGGCCGTCAGCGGCGACATCATGACCTTCGCCCAGCCCTGCTGGACCAACTCGGCGAGCGGAACGGACCGCACCGGCCCCGCCTGGGACACCACCACGGTCGACTCCACCCGCTACAGCGGCGTCGCCTTCTTCGAGAACGCTCCGGAACTCCTCGACAAGGCGGGCGAGTTCGTCTGGAACTCTACGGACCGCACGGTCACCTACCTGCCGCGCAAGGGCGAGAACATGCGCCACGCGCAGGCCGTCACGCCGCACACCGAAGAGCTGCTCGTCGTCGACGGCGCCCACGACGTCACCGTCAGCGGGATCGGTTTCGCCTACGCGGCGTACCGGCAGCCCGGCACCGACGAAGGCTATGCGGGCATGCAGGCCGGTCTCACCCTGACCGGCGCCACCGGCCCCGTCGATCACGCGGGCCGCTTCTACACCAAGCCGGCTGCCGCGGTCACCGTCCGCGGCGGCCGGGCGGTGAGCATCGACAGCACCCGGTTCACCCATCTCGGCGGGGCCGGCGCGGTCCTGGAAGCCGGCACGAAGGACAGCTCCGTGACCCGCTCGGCCTTCACCGACCTGTCATCGGGCGCGGTGTACGTCGGCGACACGGAGCCGATGCCCGGCTCGGAACTCACGGGTGAGCGCAACACCGTCGCGTACAACACCATCAGCCGCACCGGCGTCGAATACACCGACGCGGTGGGCATCTGGGCCGGTTACGAGGCCGAGCTGACCGTCGACCACAACAGCCTGGACCACCTCCCGTACTCCGGGATCTCCGTCGGCTGGGGCTGGAACCAGGCCGAGGCACAGACGTCCGTGCTGCGCGACAACAAGGTGACGAACAACCGCATCACGAACGTCATGGAGGTGGCGCAGCAGCAGCACGACGGCGGCGCGATCTACACCCAGGGCGCGCAGCCCGGCACCGTCCTGAGCGGCAACTACATCAACCGCTCCGCCTACGGCAACACCGAGCGCGACGGCAACGGGATCTACCTCGACGAGCAGTCCTCCTACATCACCGTCGAGAAGAACGTCATCACCCGCATCGGGTACAAGTGGGTCTCCAACTGGGCGGGTTACGGGATCGAGAACACCGCCCGCGACAACTGGACCGACACCGCCGCACCCGCGCTCGGCGGCCGGGGTTCCGTCATGGCGGACAACCTCACCGGTCTGGACCGGCTGCCCGCGGAAGCGCTCGCCGTCGCCGCCCGGGCGGGTGCCCGCGGCGGCCCGGTCGAGCAGTTGCGTACCGACCTCGCGCGCTCCGGCACGGCCACCCAGTCCTCCACCGAGGGAACGGCGACGGCGGAACTCGCCCTGGACGCCGACACCAACACGGACACCCGCACGCTCGCCGAAGCAGGCTCCTGGTGGCAGGTGGACCTCGGCAGCGTCCGGCGCATCCGCCAGGTGGAGGTGTGGAACAACTCCACCGCCGTCACTGCGGACTTCGACATCGTGACGGACGACGGCACCCTCCATGTCAGCGGCAAGGCGCTCCGCCCGACCGTGATCGACCTCGACAGCCGGACCCGCACGGTGAAGATCGTGGCCACCGGCACGGGCCGCGTCGCCCTCTCGCAGGTGCTCGTCCACTCCTGACACCCGCACCGCGTGCGAACGCCGGACCGGCCATCGAGGCCGGTCCGGCGTCCGTGCGTTGCCCCGGAGGCCTCACGCCGGCGCGAAGGAATCCGGCGGAGTACGGACCTACGCCCTACTTCGAGGCCACGGTCGTCGAGACGCCTGCCCGGTACGGCGAACTCCCGGCGGCGCCCTGGCCGTCTGCCGAGGCGGCCTGACGGCCGTCGACCGCCGGAACGCCGAAGCGGAGCCAGTCGAGGGCGAACAGGTCCGCCGCCCCCGCTCTCCACGCCGGGTTGGTGAAGACGGCGAACAGCCGTACCCCGCCCCCGGCGCCCGCCAGCCGGGCCGTCGGCGACGCGGGGCGGTCCCAGCCGCCGGTGACGGGGACGCCGAGGGTCCCCAGGAGTGGCCCGCCCGGCGACCCGGCCCGGAATTCGACCGCGCCGCCGATGCCGCCGGAGGCGGCGCGGACCGTCACCGAGTCGACGTTCCCCGGCGCCACCGCACCCAGATCGATCCAGTCACCGTCCTCGATCTCGGTGATCCGCCTCCCGCCGGAATCGCCGGCCCTGTTCTCCGTCACCACTCCGCCGTGAGCGCCGCCGGTGTGCGTGAACCACTCCGCTTCGCAGAAGGCGGGCTGTGGCCAGGTGACCGGGACCGCGGCCGGGATCCGCGCGGGGGTGGCCTGTGCCCGGGGAGGTGAACTCGCCAGCAGGCAGAAGGTGAGCACCGGGCAGAGGGCGAGCGCGGCGAGAGGAACCAGGTCGCGCGCGGGGAGCACGCTCCCTAAGACACCACGGATCGAAGGACGACTGTTCACGGGCGCTCCCTGTGGGGTGGGTGCCGAGGGGGGTTAGAAAGCGCTTTCCAAATGCGTGGTCCAGGGTAGGGTCACGTCTTCCGCACGGTCAATGGGCCGATCCGGGCCCGGGCCCGCTGCCTCACCCGCCCAGGAAGTCGCTGATCCGGGCCCGCAGCCCCCGCGGATCCAGACCGTGCGCCGCGAGGTGCTCGTCCATCTGCCCGTACCGCCGCAACTCCTCGCGGGCCACGCCGAGCCCCAGGACCCGGTGGGGGAGGGCGATGAGGGCGTCGTTGGCGGCGCCCGTCGAGGTGCCGGCCAGGTACGGTTCGACGATCACCACATCGGCGGTGGGCCGGTCACCGACCTCCCTGCGGAGGCCCCGGGCGTCGAACGGTCGCACGGTCGTCGCGTACATCACGGTCACGTCGAGCCCCTCCGTGGCGGCGAGCACGTTGTCGAGCATCGGGCCGACGGCGATCACCACCCCTCCCGCTCCTTCGCGCACAGTGCTGAACCCGCCTGTTCCGCCGACCGGGCGAGCCCGGTCGTTGGCCTGCAGCGACAACCTCACGTACACCCGCCCGTCGCCGGCGGCCGCCTCCCGCAGCAGGGTCTCGGCCTCGTCGGGGTGGCCCGGCACATGCACGGTCCAGCCTTCCAGGGTGTCCATGAGCGCCACGTCCCCGGGCGCCATGTGGGTGAATCCGCCGGCCGGCCAGTCGTAGGAGGCCCCTGCGTTCACGAGCACCCCGCCGACCCCCTGGTGGCCGAAGTCCAGCTTCACCTGCTCGAACGGCCGCTCCACCAGGAAACTCGCGAAGGTGTGCACGACGGGCCGCATCCCCGTCAGTGCCATCCCGGCCCCGGCCCCGACGAGCAGCTGCTCACGGATGCCGACGTTCACGACCCGGTCGGGATGGTCCCGCTCGGCCCGGCCGAATCCGTCGCGGCTGATCTCGGCGAGGACGAGCGCCAGGCGGGGATCCTCGTCGAGAAGCCGTGTGGTGGTGGCGATGAAACGATCGCGCATCGTGTCCATGGGGTGTTCCTCTTCTTCCGTTGCGGGTCTCTCGTGGGTGCGCGTGCCGCGTGACTCAGTGCTTGGGGGCGACCCGGGCGATCACGGCCCGGGGCTGCCCGGGGTGCGGTGCCGTGAAGGCCGCGTACAGCGCCTCGTGGTCCCGCCCGTCCACGGACCCGACCGACCAGCCCGCGGTCGCGAACCGTTCCGCGATCCCCCCGGGGCGTCCGTACGTCGCCGAGGCGTTGTCGATCACCACGGTGTGCAGCTGCTCCAGGCCGGCCGGACCGGCGTAGGCGATCGCCTCGTGATTGCTGCCTTCGTCCAGTTCGGCATCGCCGGTCAGCACCCACACCCGCGGCCCGGTCAGTCCTTGGGCCCGCAGCCCCAGGACGCTGCCCACGGCGAGCGGCAGGCCGTGTCCCAGCGATCCGCTGCCGATCTCGGCGCCCGGCACCAGAAGCCGGTCGGGATGGTGCCCGAGCGGTGATCCGTAGGAGCCGAAGCCCGCCAGCAGTTCCTCGTCGAAGAACCCGTGCGCGGCAAGGACCGCGTAGTACGCCATCGGCCCGTGCCCCTTCGACAGCAGGAAGCGGTCCCGGTCCGGCGCGTCGGCGCTCTGCGGTGTCACCCGCAGCACCCGGTCGTACAGCACCCACAGGGCGTCCAGGGTCGAGGTTGCCGCGGGGCCGTGCTTCTCGTCGCCGGTCATCAGGCTCATCAGCCGGGGCAGGTCGCGGTATGCGGGTGCCGGTGCGGTGGTCGTGTTCGTCATGGGACTCAGCGTTCAACATCAAGCTTGGTTGAGGTCAAGCGCCGAAAGGCGTTCGTGACCACCGGTTGAAGTGCGGTATTGTTCTCATGCGCGTTCGGCCAGGGGAAACCCCAGGTCAGACGGGCAACGGGACGTGGCGCAGCTTGGTAGCGCACTTGACTGGGGGTCAAGGGGTCGCAGGTTCAAATCCTGTCGTCCCGACTGGAGACAGTCGTAGATCGAGGGCCGGTGTCGGAGAAATCCGACACCGGCCCTCGGTCGTTCTCGGAACCGGATGCGGGCTTCACGGCGGGCACCGGAACGGCGTTGATCAACTCGATGCCGACGTGGCAGGTCCGTGAGCGCGCCAGGACCCGCCCCGTAAGCGGTGCGCCCGCTCCGGTGACCTCCTGACCGGGGCGGCGGGCCCGGTCGAGAGGGAGCCCCGGGGGTCGCGCGTCCCCGGGAGAGCCCTGCCCCACCGGGCCGCGGGGGCCCGGATCTGCTCGCCCAGGAGTGCTGCCGCCTCACACGTCCGGGTGCGGCGTTCGTCCGGCACCTCGCAGTCGAGGGCGTCAGGTTGCGGCGGACCCGTCAGGCCGTCGTCCTCCGACCGGCCCAGTACCTGCCGCAGTTCCCGGATCGGCGAGGCCGGAACGCAGCCCCCGTCCCCGGTCTGCGCGCTGTCGTCGAGGACACGCCCGTCGAACGTCCGGCCGCGGGCCCCGGGCAGTTCGCAGTGGACCGCAGACCGGCACACGGCGCCCCCTCGTCCGCGAGAGCTGCGGACCACCACGCCCGTCGGCGGCTCGTCGCGACCTCCGCAGTCCCTGCCGGACGGCTGTTACGCGCTCCGATGGCTTCGCTCAAGATGCGCAGCCGACGGGACTCGCGAAACTGGCTTCATGGCAGAACAACGTCGCACTCACGCCGGAAGCTCGAAGACGGCGACCGCTCACCGTGCCCGATCGGCGCGGGGGCCCGAGCACGCGGCCCGCGCTGCCTGCAAGAGCCTTGAGGGGCTGATCGGACATCCGACGGAAGGTGTGTCCGCTGTCCGGCGCGAGGACGAGGGCTGGTGTGTGGTGGTGGACGTCCTCGAAGTGCCACGGATTCCCGACACCACCAGCCTCCTCGCCTCCTACGAGGTGCAGCTTGACCAAGCCGGCGAACTCCTGGAATACCGCAGGGTCCGGCGCTACCGCCGCGGTGCAGCCGACGAGTGAGCCGAGCTCCACCCCTGCTGGAAGGACGTTCCATGACCGCGACCACCTACTCGGACGAAGTAGTGGCCTGCCCGCCCCGCGCCGGCACGTTGTACGACGTGCTGGAGCTCATCCTTGACCGTGGCATGGTCATCGACGTGTTCGTCAGGGTCTCACTGGTCGGCATCGAGATCCTCAAGATCGACGCGCGCATCGTCGTCGCGAGCGTGGACACCTACCTGAGGTTCGCGGAGGCGTGCAACCGGCTCGACCTGGAGCGTGACTCCGGCAGCACCACCGTCCCCGAGCTTCTCGGTGGCGGCGCGGCCAAGGCGATGGGCAAGCGCAAGGTGCGCGGGGCCGCCGAGAGCGTGGGCGACACCGTCCGCAAGGCGGTGGGCGGTGGCGGCGGCTCGTCCGAGGAAGAGGACGAGCAGGACGAACGGCCGAAGAAGCGGCGCGCTCCCGCGCGCAGCAGTGAGAGCCGGCGACGGCGCGCGGAGGCATGAGCGTGACAGCCGAGGGTGTCTACGTCTACGCGATCGTGCGGGCAGGAACCGCGCTTCCGAAGGGCGTCGGCGGCGTGGGATCACCTCCCGCCGTCGTCAGGACGATCAGGCAGGGCGTCCTCGACGTGGTGATCAGTGATGCGCCGCCTCAGCTCCGCGCACGCCGGCGCGATCTGCTGGCGCACCAGGAACTGCTCATGCGTCTGGCTGACGGAGGGCCGGTGCTCCCCATGAGGTTCGGGATGGTGGCGCCGGACGAGCGGACGGTCCTCGCGCAACTGGCCGCCGAGGAACCTGGGCATGTCGCGACCCTGGACCGGCTTGCCGGCTGCGTCGAGATCAACGTCAAGGCGTTGCCTGCGCAGAACGCGCTGCCGACGCTCGTTGCCGAGGAGAAGAACGTACGGCAGCTCCGTGACGCCGCGAGGAGAAACCCGGGCTACGAGGCCAGTCTGCGGCTGGGTGAAGCCGTCGCCGGTGCCCTCGCCCGGCGAGCAGCCGCGGCAGGGCAGCGCATTCAGCGCGAACTCTCGCCCCGCGCCCGCGCGGTGGCCTCGGGCCCCACGGTCTCGGGCTGCGCGCTGAACCTGTCGTTCCTGGTCGACCGCGCCGAGAGTGACGCCTTCCTCTCCGAGGTCCAGGACTTGGCGCAGGCTCATCGGGAGCATGCGGAGATCCGGCTGGCCGGCCCGCTTCCCTGCTACAGCTTCGTCTCGTCCGACGCCCGTCCGGTACCCGTAGGCCGGGGCTGACATGGGACTGATCACAGGCTTGCTCACCCTTCCGATCGCGCCGGTGCGTGGCGTGGTCTGGGTGGCGGAGAAGCTCAATGACGCTGCCGAGCGCGAGCTGCACGATCCCGCTGTGCTGCGTACGCAGTTGGCCGTGCTCAACCAGGAGCTCGAGTCCGGAGACATCACGTTGCAGGAGTTCGAACGCGAAGAGGAGCGGCTGCTCGAGCGGCTGCACGCCGCGCGGGTCAGCTCGGCGCAGATCGATCGAAGGTGACGTATTCATGGAAGACCAGACGAAGTTGACACTAGCGGTAGCCGTAGTGGGGGGCTACGTCCTGGGTCGGACCAAAAAGGGGCGAATGGCTCTCAGCGTCGCCACCTACCTGGCCGGCCGACGATTCGGCCTCGAGCCACGTCAGCTTGCCGCGGAAGGCATGCGCCGCCTCGGCGAGGTCCCTCAGGTCGCCGACCTGCAGGAGCAGCTCCGGGGCGAGGTCCTCGACGCAGGCCGCAAGGCCCTGACCGCCGCCGCCAACCGCAGCATGAGCACGCTGGCCGGTTCGATCAGTGAGCGCACTGCCCGCCTCCTGGAGCCGCCGTCCGACGAGTACGAGGACGAGGAAGGCGACGAGTACGAGGACGAGGAGCCGCCGGACGAGGAAGACGACGAGTACGAGGACCAACCCGAGGACGAGTACGAGGACGAGTACGACGACGAGGACGAGGAGTACGAGGACGAGCAACCAGTAGACGAGGACGAAGAGGAAGAAGGAGAGGAAGAAGAGGAAGAAGAGGAGGAGCCCGAGGAGGAGGAGCCCGAGGAGAGGCCGAAGAAGCGCGCCTCTCGACGGCAGGCGTCGGGCAGCGCCAAGGGAGACAGCGACAGCAAGTCGTCCCGAACCGGCTCCGCGACGAAGAAGTCCGCCCCGGCCAAGAAGTCCGCTCCGGCGAAGAAGAGTGCCTCGGCGAAGAAGGCCCCGGCCAAGAAGTCCGCTCCGGCGAAGAAGAGTGCCTCGGCGAAGAAGGCCCCGGCCAAGAAGTCCGCTCCGGCCAAGAAGAGTGCCTCGGCGACGT